>NZ_JBFBEK010000019.1:0-168733 GCF_040683715.1 Streptomyces sp. NPDC093260 | reverse complement strand
GCTGCTTTTCGACGGCGCGTTCCGAGCCGGCGTGCGTCGCTTCCTGGATGCGCCGCTGAAGATCCGCGAGTTTCCCCGCGGTGGTGTGGAGGTCGATGTCGGTCACTGGTTGCACCACCGGGTTCTCGTCATCTGGTACTAGATCTCTGATATACGGTACTCAGTACCATGAGGTCGGGCAAGTGGTCACCAGGGGCCATGACGGGGGAGGATGGGCGGTCATGAGCAAGCCACCGGCGCGGATCCGACTCGCGGACGCCGCCTTCGCGCTGTTCGACGAGCGCGGATACGAGCAGACCACCGTCGACGACATCGCCGAACGGGCCGGAGTGGGACGTACCACGTTCTTCCGGCACTACCGGTCCAAGGAAGCGGTCATCTTCCCCGACCACGACCGGCTGCTCGAACTGATCCGCGACCGGCTGGCGACCTCCAGCCACCGCACCGCCCTCGTCGCCGTCTCGGACGCGGTCCGGCTGGTGCTGCTGCACTACATCGAGGAGGGCGACCTCGCCCGTCGGCGCTATGCCCTGACCAGCAAGGTGTCGGCCCTGCGCGACCGCGAGATCGCGAGCGTGGCCCGCTACCAGCGGTTGTTCCGCGAGTTCATCGCCGACTGGATGGGCGATCCGACGACATCGGCGTCCCTGCGCGCCGAGCTGATGGCGGCCTCCGTCGTCGCCGCCCACAACCATGTGCTGCGCCGCTGGCTGCGCGGCGAGTCCGCCGATCCCGCGACCGAGCTGGACGAGGCGATGGGCGAGGTGCTCGCGCTGTTCCCGGCGCCGGGCGCCCGGGCGGACGGCACGGACGGCGGCACCACCGTCGTCGCCTTCCGCACCGGCCAGGACCTCGACGCGCTGCTGCCCTCCCTGCGGCGCCTGGTCGAGGGCGAGGCGGGACGCTGAAAGCGGCCGGCGGTGGCTGCTCACGGTGCCCCGAGCGCGACGGGGCACCGACCGCTCACGGAGCGCGACCAGCCGGCCCGGACGGCCGTGCGCGGCGCCCGTGCGCGGTAGCCGTGCGCCGCGGCCCGGTGGTCGGACGGCCGACAAGACCGCCTCACGGCTGCGATCTGTCCGCCGGGACCCGCCGCCGTATCGAGTCCGGCGTCCTCTCGGGGAGGCTGGTGCTGGAGGGTTGCGGCGCCCTGGTCCGCGCCCGGCGCTCCCGTGGTGCCTGACCACCTCCGATCACGTGTACAGTGGTGTTCAACGACGCGGGGTGGAGCAGCTCGGTAGCTCGCTGGGCTCATAACCCAGAGGTCGCAGGTTCAAATCCTGTCCCCGCTACGAGAAGAAGAAGGGCCCGGATCTCGTCCGGGCCCTTCTTCGTGCGCCCTGCCCGCCCCGCGCCTCCGCCCGGGTCCGGACCGGCCGCCCCGCCCGGCCGGGACCCAGCCCCCTCAGCGCGTCGAGGTGAGGCGGCTCCTCGACGCCGCGAGCAGTTCCGGTACCGTCACCAGCTTGCTGCGGGGTCTGCCGCCCCGGCTGCCGCGGGCCCGCTCGGTGCGTTCGATGGCCGCCAGGCCCCGCGCGTCCACGATACGGCGGTTGCGCCGCCGTACCAGCCGCTGGAACGCCCTGGCCGAGTGCTCCGGCGCCGGCAGCGCACCGGCGACCGCGTCGGCGAGGAGCGTGCCGACGGTCTCCGCGGCGCACGCCCGGTTCGCGCCGATGCCCCCGGAGGGACCCCGCTTGATCCACCCCACGACATACGCGCCCGGCCGTCCGGCCACCCGGCCGGCCTCGTGCGGCACGGTGCCCGTCGCGGTGTCGAACGGCAGCCCCGGCACCGGCACACCCCGGTAGCCGATCGCCCGCAGCACCATGCCCGCCCCGATCTCCGCGCCGCCCTCGCCCCCGGTCACACGCAGGGCGCGCACAACGTCTTCGCCGCACACCTCCTCGGCTGCGGAGTGGAAGCGGAACACGATCCGGCGGTCGCCCTCGGCGGCCGGGGGCCGCGACCAGTCCACCCGCTCGCGGGCGGCGTCGCGCAGCAGGGCCGCCTTGTCCTGCGGACCGGCCGCGGCCAGGGCCTCGCCGATGCGCGGATCGTGGTCGTCCACGACCAGTTCCACGCCGGGCAGATGACTCAGCGCCAGCAACTCCGGCCGAGTGCAGGCCGCGTGCTCGGGGCCGCGCCGGCCGAGCAGCACGACCTCCCGGACGCGTCCGGCGCGCAGCGCGGCGAGCGCGTGGTCGGCGATGTCCGTGCCGGCCAGCTCGTCCGGGTCCGAGACCAGGATGCGGGCCACGTCCAGGGCGACGTTGCCGGTGCCGACCACGACGACGCGCTCGGCGGACAGGTCGATCCCGTCGGGGGCGCCGTCCGGATGGCCGTTGTACCAGGCGACGAACGCCGTCGCCGAGATGCTGCCCGCCAACTCCTCGCCGCGGACACCCAGTCGGCGGTCACCGGAGGCGCCGACCGCGTAGACGACGGCGTCGTGGTGGGCGGCGACCTCCTCGACGGTGACGTCCTTGCCGACCTCGGCGCCGAGCAGCATCCGTACCCGGGGATGGGTGTGGAAGCGGGCGAAGGAGTCGCCGATCCGCTTCGTCGCGGGATGGTCCGGCGCCACGCCGTACCGCACCAGACCGCCGGCGACCGGAAGCCGGTCGATCAGCGTCACCTCGGCGTCGGTGTGCAGCAGCAGGTCCTCCGCGGCGTACATGCCGGCCGGGCCGGTGCCCACCACGGCGACGCGCAGCCGCCCGAAGTCGGCGGGCAGTGTGCGCTCGAACGCGGGCGCACCCCAGGCATGGAAGTTGGGGCTGCCCTCGGCGACGCCCGCCGGCTCGGCGTCCGCGTAGTACGCCGCGTTGACCTCGGCGTACCGAGCCTGCGCGCCGGTCAGCCGGTCGGCGGGCGAGATCGCGTCCACCGGGCAGGCGTCCGCGCACGCACCGCAGTCGATGCAGGACTTGGGGTCGATGTACAGCATCTCCGTGCCGGCGAAGGCGCGTTCCTCCGGCGTCGGATGGATGCAGTTGACCGGGCAGACGGCGACACAGGTGGCGTCCGAGCAGCAGGTCTGGGTGATGACGTAGGTCATGGCGGCCGGTCCGGTTCAGATCAGGTGGGCGCGCTTGTAGAACGCGAGGGCGGGCCGGGTGAGCAGCCGGGCGGAGGAGAGGAAGCCCATCAGCCCCGAACAGCTCGACCGCATCATCGACTTGTGGTGCTGGTTGGCCTTCGCCTCGGCGATCGCGCGGGCGCTGTCGAGCCCGGCGTTGGCGTACACCCGCTTGTTCACCATGCTGGTGACGATGACGTACGAGGCGACGGCGATCACGAAGGCGTGGATCTGCCGGCGCAGCCAGCCCGCCTTCTCCAGACGCTTGAGCGTCTCCTCGCGGGCGAACTTCATGTGCCGGGACTCCTCGACGACATGGATGTTGTTGATGGTGCGCACGAAGGGCACCACCCGCTCGTCGCGCATCCAGTCGCGCTGCATCACGTCGAGGACCTCCTCGGCCACCAGGATGGCGGCGTAGGCGGCCTCGCCGAAGGCGATCGTCTTGAAGGCGCGGCCGAGTTCGACGGCGACACGGTGCGGCCGGTAGGCGGGCGCGCCCAGCTTCTTGGCGCCGCGCGCGAACATGATGGAGTGCCGGCACTCGTCGGCGACCTCGGTCAGCGCCCACTGGAACTCGGCGTCGGTGGGGTCCTTGGCGTAGATGTCCCGCAGCACCAACTGCTGGAGGATCATCTCGAACCAGATACCGGTGCTGGCCACCGAGGCGGCCTCCTGCCGGGTCAGCTCCTTGCGCTGCGCCTCGGTCATCTCGTCCCAGTACGCGGTGCCGTAGAGCGTGCTCCACTCCGGGCTCGCGCCGTGGTAGCTCTTGTCGAGGGGCGCCTCCCAGTCGACCTCCACCTGCGGGTCGTAGGAGAGCGTCGCCGAGGAGTCGAGCAGCCGCTGCGCGACGGCGGAGGCGCGCGACTGGACTTCCGGTCGTACGGTACTGCTGGCCATCTGAGCTCCTTGGGTCGACAGGTGCGGCACCTGACGTGCCGACGACGGTCACCGGTGGCGGAACCCGGTTCCCGGCTCACCCGTACGCCGGTCCACGACGGCGGAGGTGAGCATGACCGACGGCCCCGGTCAGCGGCTGGGGGGCGACCGGGACACGACTGTGTCGCCACCGCTTGTTAGACGGAATGTATAACAAGCGGTGGCGCGTGCCTACCCCCGAGTAAGGAGCTGTACGCCTTCTCTCCCGGGCCGAGGACGGTGCGCCTGTGGCCCGGCGCGCCGCGGGAGGGCCGGGTCAGGCGGCCGAGAGCGAGACCTCCGTCGACTTGAACAGCGCGGTGACGGCGGAGCCCTCCGCCAGGCCGAGATCGGTGACCGCGTCCTTGGTGACCGCGGCGGTCAGCTCGGCCCCCTCCACCGCGACCCGCACCGAGGCCATCGCCGCACCCGTGGCGACCTCGCGCACCGTGCCGGGCAGCCGGTTGCGGATGGACAGGCCCTCCACGGGGCCGGTGGCCAGCGCGACCGCGCTGGATTCCCGGCGCGTCCAGGTTTACCCGCCCCCGGTACCGCTGACAGGGGACGGATGTGCGCCGCTCCGCGCTGCTCGACCGGCAGGTGGTGAGAGGCTGGACGGCAGCGGGCGGCGTTCCGTCGGTGCGGCCGCGCGCCCGCGACCGGTGGCCGGTGTCGGTCGCGCCGGTCCTCCGGTCGGCGTACGCAGCGCGCGGACCCGTGGGTTCCCGTTCTAGCCTGGCAGGGCCTTGTGCTGACAGGACGACAAGGCTTGGGCGGCCCCGCTCTCTGCGCCCTGGACAGGGGCCGCCCTTTCTCCTCGCCTTTCCCGCCGCTTCCCCCTGCCTTTCTCGCCTCGCCCATCCTCCTCCGCCTGCCGCGCGTCAGCCCCGCCTCCCGGGGGGGGCGGGGGCGGGGCTGTGGTCTGCGGGGACGGGTCAGCTGCCGACGTACCAGGTGAAGCCGCCGTTGGAGGCCGCCACGGCCAGCAGGACGAAGAAGATGACCAGGTCGATGATGCCCAGGACGACGCCCGCCTTGGCCATCCCACGACCGCCGCCACCACCGCCCGCCGTCTGCCGCAGGGCGATGGCGCCGAAGATGATGGCCAGCGGGCCGAGGACGACGTTCAGGAAGAACACGCCGATGATGCCGCAGACCAGGCCGGCGATCGCCAGACCGTTGGTGCGCGAAGCGGTGGACGTGGCAGGACTGCTGCCATAACCGGACATCAAACACTCCCGAGTTGGTGATGGGTCGAGGTGCGCGCGCCCCAAGGGCCCACGCCGGCTTTGCCTTTTCTTCACCAAGCGGGTGCCCCGGCGCCGAACGAGCATGCCCGCGACGGTCGTTGGGGTTGGAGGAACGCGGTACGGTGAGGCAGCGCGGGGGGCGGACGCAGCCGCTGCCCGAACTCGCCGGCCTCCCCTCGCCGTCACCGCCCGGCGCCCCGGTCCGGCCGCCGACGCCGCTGTCGCCGAGGCGGCCGACGGTCCGCGGCGGACGGCGGCCGAACCGCTGCACCGGCGCGGTTCCACCTCGACCCTCCGCCTCCCCGCCGGCCGCACCACCGTGTGGGCGACGGGGCCGCCTCCGCGGCAGCGCACCCCTCACCCCGCGGAGCGCCCTTCACCCGCGGGCGACCGCCTGGCTGCCGTCCTCGGCGAGCCGGCGGGAGAGAGCCCGCGCCGTGGCCCGTACGGCCGGACCGTAGCCCGGAGTGCCCGGACCCGTGTCCGGCGCGACGACCGACAGGGCCGCCACCACCGCCTCGCCGTCCCGCACCGGTGCGGCCACCGTGGTCATCCGGAAGGGACGGTACCGGCGCCCCACGGCGTGATCCCCGCGCCGTACCTCCGCGAGCACCCCGCGCAGATCGTCGGGGGTGCGGATGTCGTCGTCGCCGTGCCCCGGCTCGTACGCGGCGATGGCCTCCTCCTGGACGGCCGGCGGCGCGAAGGCGAGCAGCACCAGGCCCACCCCGGTCGAGGTCAGCGGCAGCCGGCCGCCCACGCGGTAGCGCACCGGGCTCGCGTCGCGCGCCGACAACCGCTCCACGAGCAGCGCCTCGCCCTGGTCCCGGACGGCGAACAGGACATGCTGGCGGGTGACGTGGAAGAGATCCTCCATGTACGGCATCGCCACCGTCCGCAGCCCGTGACCGCGCGGCGCCAGCGAGGCGGCCTCCAGGAGCCGCAGCCCGACGACGTAACGGCCGTCGTCCAGGCGTTCCAGCGCGCCCACGCCCAGCAGCGACCGGGCCAGCCGCAGTGTGCTGCTGCGGGGGATGCCGCAGCGCCGGGCCAGTTCGGCGAGCGTCTGCGCACGGTGGTCGCCGTCGAAGGAGGCGAGCAGGGCGAACGCCCGGTCGATCACCGGCTGCCCCTCGGGCGGCCTGCCCCCGCCCCTGCGCCGCGCACCGCCCTCGGACATCGCCGTACCCCTCGCCGCTTCACCCGCACCGTTCCGTTCGAGCTGTTTCGTCATGCGGTTCCGTCCGCTGTTCCGTTCATCGGAACGGCCCATGCCAATGTACGGCCGCGCCTCCTACGGTGGCGCTCGCAGGCACCCGGGACCTGCCTCGCGGGCACCCGGAGACGGCCTCGCCAGCACCTCTGACACCGACCGACCCGACCTCACACCACCGGAGACGCTGTATGACCCCGACCGGCCTCGTCGACGTCCACGCCCACTTCGTCACCGACGGCTATGTGGCCGCCGCCCGGGCCGCCGGCATCGAGCATCCCGACGGCATGCCCGGCTGGCCCGACTGGAGCGCCGAACGCCACCTCGACCTGATGGAACGCGCCGGGATCGAGAAGTCGTACCTGTCGATCTCGTCGCCGGGCGTGCACTTCGGGGACGACGCCGCGGCCCGCGCGCTGGCCCGCGAGGTCAACGAGTTCGGCGCCCGCGTCCGCGCCGCGCATCCCCGGCGGTTCGGCCACTTCGCCTCCCTGCCGCTGCCCGACGTGGAGGGTGCGCTCGCCGAGGCCGCCCACGCGCTCGACGTGCTGGGCGCCGACGGCGTCACGGTGAAGAGCAACCACCACGGCGTCTACCTGGGCGACCCGCGCCTGGAACCGCTCTGGGAGGACCTGGACCGGCGCGGCGCCGTCATCTTCGTGCACCCCACCTCGCCGCCGCACGCCGACGAACTCGCCCTGGGCCGCCCCCGGCCGATGCTGGAGTTCCTCTTCGACACCGCCCGCACCGCGAGCGACCTGCTCTTCCGCGGCGTCCTCGCCCGCCGGCCGCGCATCCGGTGGGTCCTCACCCACGGCGGGGGAGTGCTGCCGCTGATCGCCGACCGGATGGAACTCTTCCGCACCCACTTCGGCGACGGTCCCGAGGACGTGCCGAGCCCCGTCGAACAGCTCGGACGCCTCTGGTACGACATGGCCGGCACGCCCTTCCCCCGCCAGATCCCCGCCTTCGAGGCGGCCTTCGGCACCGAACGCCTCCTCTACGGCAGCGACTACTGCTGGACGCCCGCCGAAGCCGCGCTCGCGCAGGTCGCCACCGTGGACGCCGCGCCCGCGCCCTCCGGCGCCGCCGCCTGGCGCGACCTCACCACCCACAACGCGCACCGCTTGTTCCCCGGGGACGCGCGGTGACCGCGTGAGCGACACGGAGGAAGGCCACCCGACCGGGCGGACGACCGTGCCCGCACCCGACCGAGCACCCAGAAACGTATGACCACGCCCGCTCGAGCCGACCGGTGCTTCGTGAGTCGCGGGCAGGCGGCTGCCCGGCTGTGGCATGGATCAGCGGACGACGAGTGAGGTGGCCCGGCCGTGCTTGTTCATGTAGCTGAACAGCCAGGCGATGTGTTCGGGGCGGAGCTTGATGCAGCCGTTCGACTTGTAGTCCCGGGGGCCTTCCCAGCGGTACGGGCTGTCGGCTCCGGCGCGTGGGCCCTGCTTCCTGTCCTTGGTCATCTCGCTGTGGATGAAGAGGGCCGTCCGCCTTGTCCCGTTCGCACGGCACTTCCGGCTCGGCAGTCCGATGGCGTATCCCTTGATTTTCTGGTCCCTGTTGATCTCGAACGAGGTCGGTTTGTACGTCCCGTTGGGCAGCCAGCCCGCTTCGGACACGCAATCGTTTCGATACCTCTTTCCCCGGGCGGTCAGATTTCCGTGGCTGTCGTAGTCCGCGGCGGTTCCGAGTCCGGACCCGGCGCGGAACTTGTTGACGAGCGTCTTGTTCTTCCCGTCGTAGACCCGAAGAACCGAATGTGACGGGTCCTTGAAGTTCTTCACGAACTCCAACGTCACTCCCGAAGGTGCCTGGTGAGAGGCGATCGCATCGGCCGACGGTGTGGTCACGGCGGTCAGGGCGGCGATGGCGGCGGCGGAAGTGATACAGCGCGCGGTGAGTTTCCTGGACGAAGTCATCAAATCCCCTTGGCTTGCCTGGGCAATGGGCCGCTGAGCGGTACGGACGGGTAAATCGACGGTGGTCATTCGCCGTTCCCGTCTTGATCGATGATCTCCACCTTCTCGCGCGTGGGGAAGTAAAGAGAGCGCAATGAACCCCATCGAGTGACGGTAAGAACGAGGGTGTACCGCACGGTCCTGTCCGCACCGCGGGTTTGACCTTGTCGTAGGCGTCAGGGTCGGACGCTGGCCGGCATGAACAGCACCTCGACGCAGAACAACAGGATCGTCGCCGTCACCGGAGCCGGTACCGGCATCGGCCGGGCCACCGCGCGGGCCTTCGCCGCCCAGGGCGCCCACGTGGTCGCCATCGGGCGGCGTGCCGCACCGCTGGCGGAGACCGCGGCCGGGCGCGACCGGATCACGCCGCTGCCCGGCGACATCACCGCCGAAGGCGCGCCCGAGCGGATCGCCCGTACCGTCGCCGAGACATCCGGTCGCCTGGACGTGCTGGTCCACAATGCCGGTATCGTCCGCGGCGGAGCCCTCGGCACGCTGACGCCCGAGGCGATCGCCGCGCAGCTCGCCACGAACCTCGTCGCCCCGATCCTGCTGACGCAGGCCGCCCTGCCGCTCCTGGAGGCCTCGTGCGGGGTGATCGTCAACGTCAGTACGGCAGTGGACCGGCGGGCCTGGCCCGGCAACTCGGTCTACGCGGCGACCAAGACCGCCGTGGAGAGCCTGACCCGCAGCTGGGCCGTCGAGTTGGCGCCACGGGGGATCAGGGTGGTGGCGGTCGCCCCGGGCGCGATCGACACCCCCATCGGCGAGCACGGGGGCCTGACGCCGCAGCGTCGGGCCGAGATCCGCGCGTGGCAGCTGGACCACACCCCGCTGGCCCGGATCGGCCGACCGGAGGAGGTGGCCTGGGCGATCGTCCAACTCTCCTCTCCGGGCGGCTCGTTCGTCACCGGAGCGGTGCTCCCGGTCGACGGCGGGGCGGTCGTGGCGTGATAGGAGTGGTGCCCACAGGTGTGCCCTCTGCGGGGGTGCCCCTGAGACGAGTGGTCCTGACGGGAGTGGTCCCGGCAGGAGTGTTCCGGGAGGTGGGACGCGTGCGGATCGGCGAGCTGGCCGAAGCGACCGGCACGACCGCTCGTGCGCTGCGGCACTACGAGCAGGCCGGACTGATCCGGGCCGACCGCGCTGCGAACGGCTACCGCGTCTACGACGAGCGGGCCGTGGCGAGGGTCCGGAACATCCGCTGCCTGCTGGCCGTGGGGCTCACCCTGGACGACGTGCGCGTGTTCCTGCCCTGTCTGGACGGCGACATGACCGCGGCGCCGCCCTCGGACAAGGGGCTGCGGGTCGCGCTCGACCGGCTGGCCGTCCTCGACCGACGGATCGCCGCCCAGACCGAGGTCCGGGACCGTCTGGCGGTCGCGCTCCGGGAGAGCGCGGGTGACCGGGCGGAGGGTGACCGGGTCCGCTCGGTGGCCTGACCGGAAGCCAACGCGCCAGGTCCGACGACCTGTCGGTCTCCGCGCTCAGCGCACGCGCCCGCGTCAGCCGGTCCGTTCCCCCACCCCGGGCGCGGCGCGGGATCCCGCCAGCAACCCGGCCAGCGCGGCGGTGGCCGTCGCCGGGTCCGTGCCGCGCCAGGCGACCACCTGGTCGGGGCGGAGCAGCAGGAGCTGGTCCGGGGCGAGGAAGTCGGCCTCGATCCGGTGCACGGGGAGGTCCATGGTGTACGGACCCGGGGTGGTGAGGCGGTCGGGGACGCGGGTCGCGGGGCCCGCCGCCAGGGCCCAGCCGGGGCCGGCGAGGTCGAGGGTGGAGCGGATGCGCCGCTCGTCGAGCCAGCGGTGCGGCACACGGGTGCCGACGCGTCCGGCGGGAGCGAACTCGGTGACCGGCTCCGGGTCCGCGAGGTCCGCCGGGCCGGCGGCGAGCGCACCCTCGGTGTACTGGAAGCCGCCGGCCGCCAGCACATAGGGGTGGGCGAGCGTGGGGTCCGGGGCCGTGGCCCGGTCGCGCGGCGCCTGGGCGCGGCGGCTGGACTGGTCGGCGGCGAACCAGCCCGCCGGGCGGCGCTCGGCGTCGTAGCTGTCGAGCAGGGCCGGCGCGGCCCGCCCGCGCAGCACGGCGGCCAGCTTCCAGCCCAGGTTGTGCGCGTCGGCTATGCCGGTGTTGGCGCCGCTCGCGGCGAACGGCGGCATGACGTGCGCGGCGTCGCCGGCCAGATGGACCCGGTGGTGGGTGTAGCGGTCGGCGACGAGCATCTCGGCCCGCCACGGCAGCGCGCTGAGCACCTCCAGATCCGGGGCCGGAACGCCGAGCGCGGTGCGCAGCACGCGCGGCCAGTCGCGGCCGGCGGTCCCGCCCCCGGTCATGAACACCCAGCGGCGCCGGCCGTCGACCGAGGCGAGCGCGCCGGGCGTGTCGGGGTGGTTGATCTGGCAGAGGTTGAACTCCCGGCCCCGGACGACGTCGCCGAGGTCGGCCCGGAAGTAGACGCTGACGCTCGGCTCGCCGACCGGACCCCGGCCCGACCGGCCGATGCCGCAGGCCTCGCGCACCGTACTGCGGGCGCCGTCCGCGGCCACCAGGTGGCGGCAGCGCAGCCGTTCTCGACGGCCGTCCGTCCGGTCCAGCAGCGTGGCGACGACCTCGCCCTCCGCCGGCCGCTGTTCGAAGGCGGTGAGTTCCGCACCGAACCGCACCGTCGCGCCCGCCGCCACCGCGGCCTCGCGCAACACCGGCTCCAGCGTGTCCTGGGCGATCAGGCACGGCGGCTCCGGGCTCGGCTCCACCTCCGGGCCGCCCGGCCCCGACGGCCGCCACAGCGGGAGGAGTCCGGCCGCGGCGAGCGTGCGCCCGGCGGCCATGCGGTCGTGTCCGGCCAGGTCGCGGGCCGCCTCGTGCACCACCTGGGCCAGGCCGAGTTCACGGAAGATCTCCATGCTGCGCACATGGAAGCGCCGCGCCTTGGGCTGCGGCGAGGTCGTCGCCCGCTTCTCCACGACGGTGACCGCCAGGCCGTGATGGCGGCAGACCAGAGCGGCCGTCAGGCCCACCAGTCCACCGCCCACGACCAGCACCTCCGTCTCGGCCTCGGCCGGTGTCCCGGTCAGGAGTGCGGGCAGTGCTCCGGGCAGCGTTCCCCACGCAGGTGTACGTTGTCCACTCATGGTGTACAACGTACACCGCCTAGGCTGCGATCACCATGACTCCTTCCGAGACGCCCCCCGAGACCCCCTCCGCCGACCGGACCCCGGCCGGTGGACTCGTCTGGTTCGACGAGCCCGCGCCCCCGCGAGCCACCGAGCAGTTGAGCCGGGAGCGGATCGTGGCCGCCGCGCTCGACCTCGCCGACCGGGAGCCGACCGGCGAGATCACCATGCGCGCCCTGGCCGCCCGGCTCGGCGTCCGCAGCCCGATGGCCCTCTACCGCTACGTCGGCAGCAAGGACGGGCTCGCCGACCTCATGGCCGACGAGATCTACGGCCTGATCCGGGTACGGCGCGGCGAGGGCTGGCGGGCTGCGCTGGACGAACTCGGCCGCACCGGCTGGCAGGCGGTGCAACAGCACCCCTGGTTCGCCCGGCTCGCCTTCAGCCGCCCCCCACTCGGCCCCCACGCCCTGCGCCTGTACGACGACACGCTCGCCGAACTCGAACCGCTCGGCCTGGACGCCGCGGCCCGGATGGGCTTCGTCAACACGGTGCTCGGCCACGTCCTCGGCTCCGGACTCGCGCTCCTGGAAGAACGTGCCATGCGTGCCCGCGTCGGCCTGCCCTCCGACCGTGACCTGGGCAAGGCCGCCGCCCCCTACCTCGACCGCATCGCGGCACAGGGTGGCCACCCCCACTTCAGCCGCTGGGCCGCCGACCCCGCGCGGCACGCCCCGCCGCCCCAGTCCTTCGAACGCGTCCTCGGCTGGCTCCTGGACGGCCTCGCCACCCAGCTCGCCGAGTGACGCCCCGGCCGGTTCAGCCGATCGTGACCACCCGCGCCCACTGCGGCGGCGCGTCCGGGACGTAGTCCGGATCGTTCTCACGCACGGGGTCGGCCGGACGCGGGAAGAGCCCGACGACCGTACGGCAGGACGGCCGCGCGGAGGGCCACGGTGTCTGCCCGTCCGTCAGGGCGACGATCACGTCGGGGCCCGGCCGGGACCGCAGCGCCCGAGCGAAGCCCGAGCGCAGATCCGTGCCCCCGCCGCCGATCAGCGCCATGCTCTCGGCCCGGCACAGCGGTACGGCGACACCCGCCGCCGCGTCGCAGGAGATCACCGAGACCAGGTCGCGCCGCCCGCCCACCGCCCGCGCGATCGCGGCCACCTCCAGCAGCGCGCTGCCCAGTTCGGCGTCGCTCACCGACCCGGAGGTGTCGATCACCACGCACACCCGCGGCGGCGTACGGCGCAGGCTCGGCAGCACCACCCCGGGGACGCCGGCCGAACGCCGCGACGGCCGCCGGTAGCTGTGGTTCTCGCCCGTACCCGGCGCGCCCACCGCCGAACGCACCGCCGCCCCGAGCAGTTGCCGCCACGGCTGCGGCGGATGGAACGCCTCGTCCGCCCATCGGCGCCAGCCGTCCGGCGCGTCGCCCGGCCGGCCCTTGATCCCCTCGGCGACCCGGAAGCGGACCGCGTCGCGTTGCTGCCGGGTCAGCCCGTGCGCCCCGCCGGGCCCCAGTTCCCAGGGCCGGGCCTGCCCGTCGGCGCCGCTTCCGCAGTCCAGCCAGGCCAGTTCGGCGGTGAGGGCGGCCAGCGACGCCGTCCGCAGGTACTCCTCCATCAGCAGTCCCTCGGGCAGCCGCAGCAGCGACGGCACCGCGGCACCGGCGGGCCGGGGCAGCCCGTCGCCGAAGATGTCGTCGTTGATCTCGAAGTCGGCGGCGATGTTCCGCCGCAGCCGCCCCCAGCCGCCGGCCGGAGACACCCCCGGCGCGGCTGCCTCGCCCGGCCGGGAACCCTCGCCCGGCCCGGACCCCTCGCCCGGCCCGGACCCCTCGTGCTCGCGCGCGTACCGCTCGCCCCGCCCGTGGTGGTCGCGCAGCAGATGGGACACCTCGTGCACCCACACACCCGCCAGCTCCTCCAGCGGCATACGTGCCACGAAGCCGGGGGAGACGTAGCAGCGCCAGTACGCGTCCACCGCCATCGTCGGCACCGACGGGTCCTCGACGATGTGCAGCGCGAACAGCGCGTCCGCCAGATAGGGACGCACCTTCACGGCATGCAGCCGGGCGGTCAGCAACTTTCCCATGTCGAGGGGGAGTCGGGACGCGTCGCCGCCGCCTTGGCCGACCACGCGTCCGGCCCCCCACCGGCGCCCTGCGGCACCCTCGGTACGGCGACCCGTACGGGGCGCGGGGGCGGGGGCGGCGGCATGGGGTGGGGGAGCGGGAGCGGCGACGCGGGCCGTGCAGAGGACCGGGGTGTCGGGCGCGGCCGCGGGGTGGGCGGCACGGGGTGCGCCACCGGGTGTGAGCCCGAGGCGGACGGCGTGGGGCGGGGCGCCGTCTGTGACGGCGAGGCCGACGGTGCCGGGCGTGTCGCCGGGTGTGCCGTCGACGCCGAGGAAGCCGGGCGCGACAGGGAGCCGGGCGGCACCGTCCGGGGCGCCGTCTGTGACGGCATCGCCCGGGGCGCCGTCTGCGGCGGTGCTGCCCGGGAGACCGTCTGGGGCGGCGCCGGCCGCTTCGCGGGGGCCGTCATCGGCTCGCCCCCGCTGTCCGCGCCGCCCCCGCCGTCGCCGCGACCCGCTGCACCGACCGGTCCGCCCGCCGGGCCAGGCCCACCACCCCGGCCAGCCGTTCCACCGCCTCCGGCACCTCCCAGTCGTCGCGCCGGAGCGCGGCCAGCGCCGTCGCCGGGGCGACCAGGAGGTCCGGCGCGCCGGTCTCCAGCGCCCGTACCAGCACCGCCCACGCCGCCTCCCACCTCGCCCGTTCCGGCCGTGCCCCGACGGCGGCGACCACCGCCTCCAGCGCCGCCTGACGCAGATCGCCGCGCTGCGGCAACTCGGCGGCGGCCGGGTCGGCCAGCAGCGACTCCGGGTCCGGCAGGTCCATCCGGTCCAGATGGGCGAGGAGTTCGAGCCCCGGCCCGTCGCCCACCGCACCCCGCACCAGCAGCGCCAGCACATCCCGCGAGACACCGGCCGCCGTGGCGAAGGCCAGCAGCGTCAGCGCCGCCTCCCAACTGCGCGGCGACGGCCACGCGCCGCCGCGCCGCGCCTCGCCGCTCGGCAGCCGGTGGATCAGCGTCGGCCGTACCTCCAGGAAGCCGCAGACCGCCCGCCGGGCGAAGGCCACGGCTTCCGGCAGCCGCTCCGCCGCGAGCCGGGGCAACCGCGCCCGGGGCCACACCCCGCCCAGCCCGCGCACCACCACCTCCCGGTCGTGCACCCAGTACAGGTGCACGAACCGGTTGGCCAGCGGCGGACTCAGCTCCCAGCCGTCCGCCGCCGAAGCGCGCGGATTGGCGGCGGCCACGATCCGCACCCCCGGCGGCAGTTGCAGCGCGCCCACCCTCCGCTCCAGGACCACCCGGAGCAGCGCGGCCTGGACGGCCGGGGTGGCGGTGGACAACTCGTCCAGGAAGAGCAGCCCGCGTCCGGCCCGTACCAGTTCGACCGCCCACTGCGGCGGGGCCATCGGCACACCCCGCACCGCCGGGTCGTCGCCCACGACGGGCAGCCCGGAGAAGTCGGACGGTTCGTGGACGCTGGCGATCACGGTGGTCAGCGGCAGATCGAGGGAGGCGGCGAGCTGGGTGAGGGCCGCGGTCTTGCCGATGCCCGGCTCGCCCCACAGCAGTACGGGCAGATCGGCGGCGACGGCCAGGGTGAGCGCCGCCAACTGCTCGTCGGGGCGCGGCTCGGTGGTGGTCGTGCGCAGGAGGGACAGGAGGTCTTCGGCGACGGCGAGTCGGGCGCCGGTCGGGGTGCGGTGGGTCACAGGGCATCACCTTGGGTGGGAGCAGGGAACGGGACGGTGCGTCCCGGATGACATGGACGGCGCGGGGGTGCGGCGCGGGGTGTGGCGGGACGAGGGCGTACGGCGCCTGGTGCGCGGCCCGGCAGGACGAGGGGATGCGGCGCTGGACTGACGCCGCGGGCAGGGAAGTCGAGCGTGGCGGTCAGCCGGGCAGGCACATACGGGGGCGGTTCCGGTGGCCACGCCGGACGCGGATCGCGTCCGGCGTGTGCCGGTCGACGCGTGGACGGTGGTCCGGCTCGCCGTGTCTCCCGCCCGGGCCGTTCCCGCCTCCTGCCGTACCGGCGGCGGGGTGTTCGGCGACCAGCCCCGAGCGGAACAGCCCGTGGTCGACGCGGCGGGCCGCGGCGGACTCCAGTTCCGTCCGCAACGGACCGTCGCGCAGCACCGCGCCGGGCCCGAGCAGCCCCTCGACCACGGTCAGCGCCCCGGCGACGTCACCGTGGCCGAGCCGCTCCCGCACGGCGGGCAGCGCTTCGGGGTTGCGGTGCACCGCGTCGATCGCTCGCAGACAGGGCAGCGCCGGTCCGCCCAACGCCACCAGCAGTTCCTCCCGCCGCAGTTGGGCCGGATCATGGTCGACCGCCGTCAGCACCCCGTCCCGCAGCGCGATCCGGTGCACCTCGCCCCGGCACTCCACCCGGTGCGGATCGCCCGGCTCGGAGGCGATGGCGGCCACCGGCTCACGGCCGTACGCCGCCAGGGCCGGGGCGACGAGTGGGTGCAGCCGGCCTGGGGTGATCAGTCCGGCCCGCAGCAGTTCCAGGTCCGGCAAGGCCCGGGCCGCCGCCTCCGGCAGCACCGGGAGCGCCGCGGTCTCCTGCGGCGGCAGCGTCTCGCGCAGGGGCCGGAACGTGGGGACATGGCTGTCGTCGGGGGCGACGAGTTCGAGCACCGCGCGGCTGCGCGCACCGAGCCGTACGGTGAAGGCCGCGCGCGTCCGCCCCTCGGCCCGTAGCAGCAACTCGGCCTCGGCGGCCCAGCGTTGGACCGCCCAGACGCAGTCGTGACCAGGCGGTGGACCAGCGGGGGGCGACGGATCGGGCGGGGCGCAGGTTTCTCCGCGCGCACCGCACCGCCAGGCCAGCTCTCCGCACCGGCCGGAGTCCCACAGATGCCGGTGCAGATCGAGCCGGAAACGCCGCTCGGGGTGGGGGTGCGGGTGTGCGGGCGGACGGCGGCCGGGGGAGCCCTCACCCGTCCCCTCCCACAGCGCCAGCGAGATCCGCTGCCCGGCATCCGCCCGGGCGGGCGGTGTCCGGACCACCAACTGCAAGGCTGAGGAGCCCGGTTGAGGGTAACGGGCCAGACAGACGGTGAGGCCGGGGCGGAGCCGCCCGTCCGGGGCGATCCGGGGCATGTGCCAGCGGAGCAGATCGGGCGCGAGGCGGCGCAGGTCCGCGCGGAGACGGTGGATGAGGTCGGTGCCGTGGCGGTCGCGCACGACGCGCAGATCGAGATCGACGTCGACGCGGGCCGCGGCGCAGGCGCCGGCCCAGTCTCCGACCCCACGGCGTGCGGTCGCGGTCTCGATCATGGACGGTGGCACGGCGTACTCGCGTACGCGCTGCCACATCAACAGGCGGGTCGGAATCTCCGGTGCGAGGTGATGTGCCATCAGCACTCACCTTGCGCGGACGATTCCCCCAATCCGTACGAGGAGAAGTTCTTCATCGCCGACATCGTAACCACACGGCCGACGATCTGTCAGTCACGTTTGATCGGCCCCCCTATGAGAACACCCGCCGCCCGGACTGACCGGGGCGACGGGACGGCGGGCGGGACGGGGTGGCACACTCCCGGGACCGCGAGGCGGGCGGGAGGGCTGGGTGGCCCGCCCGGGGGCCGCGGGCGGTGGTGGCGCGCCCGGCTCAGTCGCGGACGGGCGCCCCGGCCACCGGCCGCTCCTCGCCGCCACCGGTTCCGGACACCGCGCTGCACGCAGCCGGCGTGGATTCCGTCCCCGTCACGCCGTGTTCCCCCACCCCGTCCGCCCCTCCGGAGGCGGACCCACCGGAGGCGGGTGTGCCGAAGACGACCGTACCGGAGATGACCCCACTCGAAGCGACAGCACCCGAGGCGCCCTCCGCACCAACCCCGCGCGGCGCGCTCGTCCGGACGACCCGCGACCGGCTGTGCAGCCGCAGTGAGACGCTCACCAGGGCGATCGCCACCGCCGTCATGGCCGCGCCCGCCCAGGCGGTGGAGGCGAAGCCGAAGCCTGCGTCGATCACCGTGCCGCCGAGCCAGGGCCCGCCGGTGTTGCCGAGGTTGAAGGCGGCCGTCGTCGTCGCGCCGGCCAGCGTGGGTGCGGCGCCCGCCACATTGAACATGCGCGCGTTCAGCGCCGGGGCCGTGTAGAACGCGGAGAAGCCGAGCAGGAACGACAGGGCGACCGCGGCCACCGGGCTCGACGCGAACAGCGCCAGGGCGACCAGCAGCACGGTCGAGGTGGTGATGCCCGAGAGCAGCACGCCGAACAGGTGCGCGTCGGCGACCCGGCCGCCGACCGTGGTGCCGACCAGCGCGCCGACGCCGAAGAGCGCCAGCACGGTCGGCACCCAGCCGTCCGCCAGCCCGGCCACGTCGGTGAGCAGCGGCGCCAGGTAGGAGAAGGCGCAGAACACGCCGCCCGCGGCGAGAGCGGTCACCCCGATGGAGAGCCACACCTGCCGGTCCCGGTAGATCGCCAGCTCGCCCCGGAGCGCCGAGCGCCGCTCGGGCAGTGGGATGCGCGGGATGCGGGTGAGGACGCCGACCAGCGCGATGGCGGAGGCGACGCCCACCGCCCAGAAGGCCGACCGCCATCCCAGGTGCTCGCCGAGGAAGGCGCCGGCCGGCACCCCCAGGACGTTGGCGATCGACAGCCCGCCGATCATCACCGCCATCGCCCGGGCCCGCGCGGTCACCGGCACCATCGCGATGGCGACGGCCGCGCCGACCGCCCAGAAACCGGCGCACGCGAGCGCGCTCACCACGCGCGAGACGAACAGGATCTCGTACGTCGGTGCCAGCGCGCCCGCGACCTGGCCGAGGCCGAACACCGAGATCAGTGCGACGAGCGTCGTCTTGCGCGGCAGACGCAGCGTCGCCGCCGCGAGCAGCGGCGCGCCGATCACCATGCCGATCGCGAACGCCGATATCAGCAGGCCCGCCTGCGGGATGGACACGTCCATGTCCTCGGCGATGGGCGGCAGCAGCCCGGAGAGCATGAACTCGCTCGTCCCGAGCGCGAACACGGACAGGCCGAGGATGTAGACGGCGAGCGGCATACGGGGTGCCGGGGGCCGTGGGGAAGAAGCGCGCATGACAGGTGCCAACCACGCTTTTGCTCCCGTCATTCCCGGCCCGCCCTTCGCCTCGGCCGCCCGCCGCCCCTCACTCCGCTCCGAGCCAGGCGCCGTCGCGCATGACGACCCGGCCGCGCAGTTCCGGCTCGCCGCGCCAGGCGCGCACGGTCGTCGGCGCGACCCGCACATACACGAAGGGCTTCTCCTCGGCGCGCGGGTCCCAGCCGAACCTGGCGGTGTACGCAGTCGCCGTGTCCTCGGGCACGTCCTGCTCCGGGAAGCACACCGCCTCCCCCTGGAGCAGCGCCACGTCCAGGGTGTCGGGCAACGCCAGCCGCACGCGCGGCTCCACGCGCAGGTTCCGGACGGTCGCGGAACCGGCGCCGGTGCACAGCCACACCGCTTCCCCGTCCCACAGGAACCACAGCGGCACCTGGTGCGGACCGTGCTCCGGATGGGCGGTCGCCACCCATATGTCCCGTTCGACGCCGAGGCGTTCGAGTGTCGCGCGTGTGCGCTCCGCCGTCGGGCGGGGGGCGTTCCCGGTGGTCTCCATGGACACCGACGCTATCGAGCACGCGAGCGGCGCACATGGTGCGAGGGGCCGGCGCACATGGTGCGAGGGGCCTACGCCTCTCGGCCGAGGGCGCGCCCTGCGTCGTCGGCCGAGGGGCGCCGGGTCCGGCCGGCCCGGCGGTGCGGGTGGCCGGGGGCGGTCAGTACACCGTGATGTCCCAGTGGTTGCCCTCGTCGCAGTAGAGGTTGCCGGAGGCGGCCTGCCACTGCGGGTAGCCGTCTCCGCGCAGTCCGATGTAGGTGAAGCTGTTCTTGACGTAGGAGTCCAGGCACGAGTTGTGCGAGGTGTCCACCTTGTAGCCGTTGTAGTGGCTGTACGTCCCCGAGGCGTGGCCCACCTCGGTGCCGCCGGTGATGTTGATGGCGCACCCGCTGGCCCGCTTGAGGGTGATCATGGCGTCGACCGTGCCCGAGTTGATCTGCTCGAACGACGTACAGGTGGAGTTGGAGCGCGTCGTGCAGTGGCCGCTGGAACTCCAGGTGATGCCGGCGGCGCTGAGCTTGCTCGCCGCGGCGGACTGGCTCATCTTGGTGCCGCTGGCGTCGGCGGCCGGCGCGAGGAAGGCCAGCGAGGCAAGGGCGAGGGCGGCGGGGACGAGGACTCTGCGACCGTGCATGGTTCCTCCGGTGGGGGTGAGGGGCGCGGCAGACGACCGATGAGGAATGTACATGCCAACTTGATGTGCCGTGAAGAGCGCCTCGGGAGCACGCGGGCGCGGGCGCCCGAGCGGTCCGGGAAGCCGGCCGGGCGAGCGCGGCAAGCCGACCCGGGCCCCGGCGCACGCGCATCCGTGGGGAAACCCCGTCATCCGTGGGCGGCATCCCCCATACGGACCGTCGGGAGGCGGCGGGCGAATGGTGGTGTTCCGCTGTGTTCCGCTCCCGACTTGTTGACGCTAGGGGGTGATGGGTCATCGTGGTGCGCGAACTGAGGCGAATGCGCGACTCGGAGCCGTTCATCTCAGTTCACGGCGCCGGCCCACGGGCGCCGCCCGCGTGCACGCTCCGCACCAAGAGGCCCCGCATCAGAACGTCCGTGTCAGCACCGCCTGTTCAGCAAGCCGTGTCGGCCACACCACCACCGTCCCCGTGCCCGGCGGCCCCCATCGCGTCGACGTGACCCTGCGCAGACTCACCGTCGGCGGCGTCGAACTCAACGTGGCGACGGCCGGCCGGGGACCCGCCGTCCTGCTGCTGCACGTCTTCCCGCACACCTGGCGGCTGTGGAGCCCCGTCATCGGCGGACTGGCGTGCCGGCACCGGGTGATCGCACCCGATCTGCGCGGCTTCGGCGACAGCGCCCGTCCGGCGGGCGGGTACGACGCCGGTACGCTGGCCGCCGACGCCGAGGGCCTGCTGACGGCGCTCGGCGTGACCTGCGCCGCGGTGGTGGGCATCGACGTCGGCACCCCGCCCGCGTTCCTGCTGGCGATGCGCCGGCCCGACCTGGTACGGCGGCTGGTGCTGATGGAGTCGCTGCTGGGCCGGCTGCCCGGCGCGGAGGACTTCCTCGCCGGCGGCCCGCGGTGGTGGTTCGGCTTGCACGCGGAGGACGGCCTCGCGGAGTCCGTTCTCGTGGGCCACGAGGAGCGCTACGTCCAGTGGTTCCTGGACAGCGGCACCCTGGGGCGGGGCGTGCGGTACGACGACGTACGCGACGGCACCGTGCGGACCTACTCCGGCGAGGCGGCGTCGCGGAGCGCGTTCGGCCCGTGCCGTTCGCTGGCGGCGAGCGTCCGGCAGACCGAGGCCGCCCTGGAGTCGGCCCGGCTGACCGTCCCCACGCCGACGATCGGCGGCCACCCGGTGGGCCGCGCGCTCGAACGCCAACTGAGCCCGTAGCCGACCACTTGACAGGCCACGTCGCGGGCTCCGGCAGGTCCGCCGCCACCCCTACCGTCTGCCGAACACCCCCGCGGCCCGCCTGAGCGGACCGCCGGCCGGGCGGTCGCCGGGCGGGGCGGCCGTGTGGACGTGGGTGCGACGCAGGAACGCGGCCAGGGCGACGAGCGACAGGGCGGCGAGCCAGGCGAGACTGTCGGCCAGCGGGGCGAGGGCCGGCCGGTCGGTGAAACCTGCCTGGAGAGAGGTCTGGAGGGAGCCGTAGCTGGGCAGCCAGGCGATCAGGGGACTGTTGGCGGTGGTCGCCGCGATGGGGTTCTGCGGGGCGAGGTCGATGATGCTGGTCATGATGATCGCGACCATGCCCTCGACCTCGCCGGGCAGGAACAGCGACAGGAACAGCCCCATCGCGCCGTAGATCAGGGACGCGGCCAGCACGGCGAGGACGAGCAGCCCGGGCTGGCGCGGCCGCCAGTACAGCATCATCCAGGCCACCGCGTACGCGCTGACCAGGGCGGCGGTGGCCAGCAGGGCGGTGAGCTTGGCGGCCAGCAGCGCGCCGCGCGGAAACCCGGCCGCGGTCAGCCGCCGGTCGAAGGCCGCGGTGCGGCGGGCGGCGCTGAACATCCAGAACCCGACCAGCAGGGACACGGCGTTGAGCGAGCCGCTGATCATCGTGATCTTGTCGCCGCCCGCGTGCAGCACCTGCCCGGTGGCCCGCAGCCGGAACGGGAACAGCTCCGGGGTGGCCACGGTCTTGGCCACCGTGATCCACAGCGGCACGAACACGGCCAGCAGGATCAGGGCGAGCCGGTTCCTGGCCAGGGCCAGCAGGCCGTACCCGGCGGCGATGCGGTAGGCGGTGGGCGCGCTCCCTCCCGTCCTCCCGGACCTGCCCGTCGCTCCTCCCGGCACGCCGGTCATCCGTGCGCTCCGGTGGTGGGCGCCCGGTGCAGCCGGCCGTCGGCGAGCCGGTACAGGACGTCCAGCCGCTGGGTGTCGTAGGCGAGATGGGAGACGATCAGCACGGTGCGGCCGGCCTTCCTCAGGTCCTGCGCGATGTCCCAGAACCGCAGATACGTGTCCCAGTCGAAACCCTGGTAGGGCTCGTCCAGCAGCAGCACCGCCGGGTCGTGCATCAGGGCCAGGACCAGGTTGAGCTTCTGCCGGGTGCCGCCGCTGAGCGTCCGGACCGGCTGCCGGTCGTAGGCGTCGAGACCGAGAGCCCGCAGCAGGTCCTCCGCCCGGTCGAGGCCGGGCAGCCGGTGCGCGATCTGGAAGAGCCGCAGATGCTGCCGCGCCGACAGCTCCTCGTCCAGCACCGGGTACTGCGGGCAGTACCCCAGCGTGCCGTCCAGCCGTACGGTCCCGGCGTCCGGCCGCAGATCGCCGCTGAGGATGCGCAGCAGGGTGGTCTTGCCGGCGCCGTTCTCGCCCACGACGCCGACGAGCTGCCCGCGGCCGGCGCGCAGGCTCGCGTCCCGCAGGACGGGCCGCGAGCCGTACCTCTTGGCGATGTGCTCCACCGACAGGACCATGGTCACGCCGTCCCGGCGGCAGCCGCGGGGTCTTGCCGTCCCCGCCGCCGGGGTCGCCCCGGATGTCCCGGCCATCCCGGTCGCCTCGGCCGTCCCGGCCTCGGCCGTCCCGGCCGCTTCGGCCAGGACCGCGTGGCGACCGGGCTGTACGACTCGGACACGGGACCTCCGTAGGGACGGACGAGATGACCGCGCCCGCGGCGACGGCCGGTCCGCGGCGCGGACACCACCAAGATCCGCCATCGACCCGGCCCGCCGCCCCCGGACACGCGGTCACCAGGTCCTCGCGTCAGCGTCCTCGCGTCACGCCCTGCGAGACGTCCGCACGCCCTGCGCGCCCTTGCGCGGCGTCCCTGACGAACACGAGGCCGTCGAGGCCCGCGAGGTGGGCCGGGTCCAGCGGGGCGTAGCCGAACCACGGGGAGACGCGGTGGGCGGGCCGCGTGTCGCCGAGCGCGGCGGCCAGCCGGGCGGCGTCCACGAGGCAGCGGTCCTCCGGCAGCGCGTACAACAGCCCCTCGACGGTGTCCGGCGGCGGGGTGTCCACTCCCCGGTGCCGGATCGTGCCGAGGGCCGTCGCCAGGAAGGCGTACTCCGCGCCCAGGCGGGAGTGCACCAGCGCGCCCGCGCTCCACCACTCGAGCGGCCGCCCGCCCATCCGCATCGAACTCCTCTCCCGCTGGAGATGGCCGTTGTGGCTGTGGGCGAGCACCCGCCCGCGTTCGGCCAGGGCGAGGAGGTTGTGGGCCATCATCCGGTCCCGCAGGGCCACCAGCCGGGCCAGCCGGCCGGACGAGGTGTCGGCCGTCCAGTGGTGGTAGGCCAGCAGGCCGGTGGCCGTACGCCCGTACAGGCGCGCCCGGTACCGCGCCTCCGGCGCGGTCGCCTCGATCAGGAGCGGTGCCTGTGTGTCGAGCAGTGTGACCAGGTCGTCGGCGAGCAGCCGCAGCCGGGCCGCCTCGGCCGACTGCCCCACGGACCGCGCCGGGTCCGTCATCGCGGCCGGTTCCGTCCACCGGTCGTCTGGGCCGAGCAGGCGGTCCAGGGTGTCGGCGGTGCAGGGCAGCAGGTCCGCGTCCACATGAGCGGCGAGGTGGTCGTACAGCGCGGTGAGGGCCTGCCGGGGGCTCGCGGCGCCGGTGATCTCCAGCGGGCCGTCGAAACCGGCGAAGCGGACCTGTTCGGCGGCGGGCCGGCCGTCGTTGTGGGCGCGCATCCAGCGCACCAGCTCGCGGTTGCCCGCGAAGGCGCCCCAGCCGTGGCTGAAGCCGCGCTCCATCACCTCGTCCAGCGTGCCGGCGCCCGAGGTGACGTGGTCGTCCACGAGCAGGCCCGCCAGGCAGTCGGTCTCGAGTGCGATCGTCCGGTACCCCTCCTCTTCCACGAGCTGCCGGAACAGCTCGTTGCGCAGATCGAGCAGGGCCTCCTCACCGTGCGTGGGCTCGCCCAGGGCGAGCAGCCGGGGCCGGGCCGGAAGCAGCCGCACCACGGCGGCGGCCTCGACGGCGTGGACGGCGTCCTGGATGTCGGTTGCCGAGTCGGTTTCCATGCCTTCCACGCTAACGTTGAACCTTCGGTGGAAACTTCGCCGCGCACGGTACCCGGTAGGGTCGGCCGGGTGGGACGGAACCTTAAAGACGGGGAGCGGCTCAGGCCGGTCGATCTGGCGCGCGGGCACGGTCTGTCGACGCAGGCGGTCCGCAACTATGAGGAGGCCGGCATCCTCCCGCCGGCCGACCGCACCGCCCACGGCTACCGCACCTATACCCCGCTGCACGCGGCGGCCCTGCGCGCGTTCCTCGCCCTGGTGCCCGGCCACGGCCACCGGACGGCGGCGGCGATCATGCGGGCCATGAACGAGGGCGCGCAGGAGGAGGCGTTCCGCCTCGTCGACGAGAGCCACGCCCAGCTCCTGGAGGACCGGCGGACGCTCCACGCGGTGGAGAACGCCCTGCGCGATCTGGCGCCCGAGCCCGCCGACACGGCCCCCGAGACCGCCGCGGAACCCCTGTTCATCGGTCCGCTGGCGGCGAGGCTCGGCCTCCGGCCCGCCACGCTGCGCAAGTGGGAGCACGCCGGGCTGGTACGGCCGCGCCGCGACCGGCGGACCGGGTACCGCGTCTACGACGAGGCCGCCGTACGGGACGCCCGGCTGGCCCACCAGCTCAGACGTGGCGGCTATCTGCTGGAGCAGATCGCCCCGCTGGTCGAGCGGGTACGGACGGCCGGCGGGCTGGAGCCGCTGGAGGACGCGCTGCACGACTGGCACGGCCGGCTCTCCGCTCGCGGCCGGGCGATGCTGGCCGGCGCGGCGGAACTGGACGCGTATCTCCGCCGACGCGGATAGGTCGTCGGCGCACGGCATCGCACGCCGTACCGCCCGCGCGGTGCGCCGACGCGCATACCGCATCAGAATGGACGAAACGTCCGGCGAAGCAGCGGAGGCATCGATGATGCGTGACGGCGCCGAGGACGACGAGGGCTCCTTCGAGGAGCAGGACGCGCGCGAGGGCGAACCCGAGGAGGCACAGGACGCGGAGGACACCGGCGCGTACGCCGCGCCCGGGGCGTACGACGACGAGGAGCCCGAGTACTTCGAGGACCGGTCGGACGACGAGGCGGAGGACGACGGTTCCGAACCGACCGGGCTCCCCGACGAGGCCTACGAGACCGGGGCCGTCCCCGCCGACGAGGGGTACGGGGACTACGAGGGCGAGGGCCAAGCGGCCTCGGACGTCCCGGCCGTCCCGGAGGACCAGGCCCTCGTGAGGAGCCGCGCGGCCGACGCCGAACCCGACGTGTACCTGGACGTCCCGCTGCTCAAGGTCGACGAGATCGACCTGGACGTCGAGAACCTGCGCGCCCATGTCTCGCTCCAGGCCGAGGTGCTGGACCTGCTGAAGCTGAACGTCGGCGCCGACGTCGCCCTGGGCCGGGTGCACCTCGGCATCTCGGGGGTCGAGGCACAGGCGCGCCTCAAGGTGCGGCTGGACAACGTGGCGTCGATCATCAACCGCGTGCTGACCACCCTGGACCGCAATCCGCAGATCCTGGAGCACCTGACCCGCGGCGTCGGCGCGGCCGTGCAGGACATCGGGGGCGGTGCGCGCCAGGCTGTCGGCGAGCTGGGCGCGGGCACGGGGCGTGCGGTCGGCGACATCGGCCGGGGAGCCGGCTCCGCGGTCCGGGACGTGGGCCGTGGGGCGGGTGAGGGGGTGCGGGACGTGGGGCGCGGGGTGGGCCGCGGCGTCGAGGACGTCGGCCGCGGTGCGGGCGGCGCGGTGGAGGGGGTGGGGCGCGGTGCGGGCGGTGCGGTGGAAGGCGTCGGCCGTAGTGCCGGTGCGGTGGTGGAAGACGCCGGTACGGCGGTCGGGGATGTCGGTCGGGGCGCAGGGGACGCCGTCGGCGAGGTGGGCCGTGGCGCGGGACGCGCCGTGGGAGACACGGCCGGCGGGGTGCGGCGCACCGTGGAGGACACGGCGGGCGGGGTGAGCGGAGCCGTCGCCGACGCCGGTGACGTCACGACGGGAGCGGTGGGCGCGACGGGCCGGGGTGCCGGAGCGGCCGAGGACGTACCGGCTGTCACGGACGTCCCGGAGGTGCCCGAGGCGTCGACGGTCGCGGAGGAGGCCGTGGACGCGCCGGCCACGGCGGCGCACCGCCGTGCCGTACGCCGGACCGCGCGGCCCGCACGGACGAGAGGACCCGACGACGAGCACCGGGATCCGGCGGTGCGGGACCCGGCCGCCCGGAGTCGCGGCGGCACCCGCGCACGCCGGGTGCGCGGCGAGGACGGCAAGCTGCCGCCCCGCCCCGCACGCCGCCGCGCGACAGGGGAGCGGGACGAACCGCCCTGAACGCCGGGCGGACCCGCAGCGGAGACCTCGGACACCTCGCCCCCCTCCCCGGACCAACCTCCGTCCCCGGACATCGAGTTCCGGGCGAAGGTCCGCTCCGACCGCCTCCGTTTCCACGAGGACCCGGAAACGGCCGTCCGCTTCCCCGGCGCCGGGAAGCGCGCGTCCACATCCCGCAGCGAGCGCACGAATCTCCCCGACAAGGTCACCGCGGGCCGGGACTACCGCGACATCCAGGTCGCCTACCGCCTCGCGACCCGGCTCACCGGCCGACCGGAGGACGACGACCAGGACGACCAGCCGCCCGACCAGCCGCCCGACCCCGCCCGGTCCTGATCACCCGCCGTCGGACCGGGCGACACCCCGCACGACCCGACCAGCCGAGCCAGTGGACGGCCCGCCGTCCGCAACGGCTCCTCGCCGCACGGCACCTGCGCCGTGACCTCGGCCCCCTCCAGAGCGTTGATCACGGCCTCCTGGGCCGGTCCGAGCCCAGGACCAGCGTCGCGCCCGCGTCCCGCAGGTCACGGCAGCGCCAGGCGCGGCCGGCGCGTTCCTCGCCGAGCCGGTGTGAGCACCGCGCCGGTGCCGGGCACCAGGACGTGGCCCGGGTCGAAGGAGTCCAGTGCGAGCCCCCCGGCGCCGCCGGCCGGCCCTGACACGGCCCCCGTCCACCGGCCCCGACACGGCCACTCACCTGTCCTGACGTGGCCGTTCGCTCCCGTCAGCGTCCGGCCCGTAGAGCGCGGCGATGTCCTCGGACCGCGGCCACCGGCTGTAGGTGGGGGACTGCGGCCAGCCCTCGGGCGCGTCCTGCCAGACCTCCTGCCGCCCGTACGGCAGCAGGTCGATCAGCGGGAAGGTGTGCGTCAGCTGCTCGGTGCCCCGGCCGTCGGTGTGCCAGGTGCGGTGGACGGTGTCCCCGTCGCGCAGGAACACGTTGACCGCGAAGCCGCCGCCGGGCGGCGCGCCGACATCGGCCCCGAAGGAGCTGCGGGCGGTCGAGTACCAGGTCATCCGGTTGCCGACCCGCCGCCGGTAGGCGAGCGCCTCCTCGATCGGGCCCTGGGTGACGACGACGAAACGCGCGTCGTAGGCGTCCAGGAACTCCAGGCGGGTGAACTGCGCGGTGAAGCCCGTGCACCCCGGGCACTGCCACTCCTCGCCCGGGAACCACATGTGGTGGTAGACGATGAGCTGGCTCTTGCCGTCGAAGACGTCCACCAGCCGCACGGGGCCGTCCTCGCCGTCCAGGGTGTAGTCGGGCAGCTCCACCATCGGCAGCCGGCGGCGCTCGGCGGCGATGGCGTCCAGCTCGCGCGTCGCCGCCTTCTCCCGGGCGCGCAGCGCCTGGAGCCGGCGCTCCCAGGTCGCGGCGTCCACGACGGGCGGCAGGGGGTGAGCGGTCATGGTCGTCCCTCACAGGGTTCGTGCACGAAGCTCGTGCGCGGTCGTCACGGGCACAGGGGTAGACCCGGGCGGGCCCCGGAACTCATCGCTCGCGGCCATCGGGGCCGGTCACGCCGCTCGCGGCCCTCCCGCACATGGCCGCCGAGGAGGGGGCGGGTCCCACCCTCAGGGCCGTCGGGCAACTGGCTCCGGAGGGAATGAGGTCGCGTCGGGACGGTCGCCCCGACGCGGGTCCGGCGGGGCGCCGGTCACAGGGCGGTCGCCGCGCGGACCAGATCCGCGACCGCCGTCGAGCGGCTGTGCGGGGGCCAGGCGATGACCGTCGTGACGCGCGGCGCGTCGACGACCGGTACGGCGACGAGACCCTCGCCCACCCCGGCGCGGCCCGTCTCCGGGACGATCGCGCAGGCGCGGCCGAGGGCGATGAGCTGGGTGAGCTGGGTGTGGTCGCGCACCTGAGGGCCGGGGCCGTCGGGGAAGGTGCCGTCGGGACGGGGCCAGCGGGGCAGGGGCAGCTCCGGCAGGCTGGTGACCTCGGCGAGCCGTACCTCCGTACGTGTGCCGAGTGGGTGGCCCGCCGGGAGGATCGCGACCTGGCCCTCGGTGTGCAGGTCCTCGGTGTCGAAACCGGCCGTGTCGTCGAACGGCCGGTGCAGCAGCGCCACATCGGCCCGGCCGTCGCGCAGCACCGGCGCCTGTTCGCCCGGCCCGCACAGGAGCACGTCCACGGCGACCGCGCCCGGCTCGGCCGCGTAGGCGTCGAGGAGCTTCGCCAGCAGTTCGCTGGAGGCGCCCGCTTTCGCGGCCAGGACCACGGCCGGGCGGCCGGATCCGGCGAGGGCGGCCCGGCGGGTGCGCCGCTCGGCCGCCTCGACGGCGTCCAGCGCGGCCCGCGCCTCCCGCAGCAGCACCGCTCCGGCCCCGGTCAGCGCGACGCCCCGGCTGCCGCGCTCCAGCAGGCCGGCTCCCAGCCGCCGTTCCAGTGCGGCGATCGCCCGCGACAGCGGGGGCTGCGCGATCCCGAGCCGCTGCGCGGCCCGGCCGAAGTGCAACTCCTCGGCGACCGCCACGAAGTACCGCAGCTCACGTGTCTCCACCCCGCCAGCGTAACCCGGCCGAACAGGGCCGATACCCGGCCGGTATCGTCGCCCACCCGATCGGTCTTGGACCCGGCGCCGGGTGCGGGAGAACCATCGAAGGCATGAGCGAAACGAACCAGACGAACCAGACGAACAACGTCGGCGCACAGGCCGGCGGGCAGACCGGAGACCGGGCCGGTGAACAGGGGGGACAGAAGGTCGCGCTGGTGACCGGCGCCAACAAGGGCATCGGGTACGAGATCGCCGCCGGACTCGGCGCCCTCGGCTGGTCGGTCGGGGTCGGCGCGCGGGACGGGGCGCGGCGCGAGACCGCCGTGGCGAAGCTGCGCGCGGCCGGGGTCGACGCGTTCGGGGTGCCGCTGGACGTGACCGACGACGCGAGCGTGACCGCGGCCGCCCGCCTGGTCGAGGAGCGCACCGGACGGCTCGACGTGCTCGTCAACAACGCGGGCATCACCGGCGGCGGCCCGCAGGAACCCACCAAGGTCGATCCGGACCGGGTGCGGGCGGCCGTGGAGACCAACGTCATCGGTGTCATCCGCGTGACCAACGCCCTGCTGCCGCTGCTGCGGCGCTCGCCGTCGCCGCGGATCGTGAACGTCTCCAGCAGCGTCGGCTCCCTCACGCTGCAGACCACGCCCGGCGCCGAGACGGGCCCGATCTCCGCCGCCTACTCGCCCTCGAAGACGTTCCTGAACGCCGTGACCGTGCAGTACGCCAAGGAGCTGGCCGGGACGAACATCCTGATCAACGCCGTCTGCCCGGGCTACACGGCCACCGACCTCAACGCCTTCCAGGGAGTGCGCACTCCGCAGCAGGGCGCGGTCTCCGCGATCCGCCTGGCCACCGTGCCGGACGACGGCCCGACGGGCCGCTTCTTCTCCGACGAGGGCGAGATCCCCTGGTGACGGGCGCACGGCCCACCGGGCCCCGTCGGGCCCGCCCGGACAGGTCCGCCCCGGCAGGGCGGCCCCGGCGCCGGTCAGAACAGAGGTCGGTGCCCGCGAGGAACTGCTCGCGGTTGTCGTGGCCGGCCGGGCGGTGAGCCGGCGCACGAACGGGTGGCGCCGGGGTTCGAGGGTTGGGCGCCGCACCTCACCGCGCTGATCACGGACGACGGGACCCCACCGGTCGCCCGCCGCGGCGCGGCGGACGACGGCTCGGACACGTCGGCGTACGCCCGGTGCGGATGGCTCCGACACGTCCGACGCCGACATGCCCGGCGGCTCACCCGCGACACCCGCGCCGTCCGCCATGATCCAGAGGTACGGGTGCGGGTACGCGACCACGTACCCGCACCCGTGCCGAACCCCCGCCCCGCACGCCCGAAGGACGCGATGTCACAGCAGCCGCGGAAGCCGCAGTACAGGGAGACCGGCGCGCCGCCCGGCGGTGTCCCCCCGCACCCCGGCCTGACCGGCGGCCCCGTCTACCTCGACCACAACGCCACCACCCCCGTCGATCCGCGCGTCGCCGAGGCGATGACGCCGTACCTCACCGAGTTCTTCGGCAACCCTTCCAGCGGCCACCCCTACGCCGAAGTCCCCCGCCGGGCCCTGGCCGAGGCCCGCGCGCAGGTGGCCGGGCTCATCGGCGCGCGGCCCGCCGAGATCGTGTTCACCGCCTCCGGATCCGAGGCCGACCTGCTCGCCCTGCGCGGCGCGGTCCTCGCGGCGGGCCGTCCGCGCCCGCACCTCGTGACGCAGGCCACGGAACACCCGGCCGTGCTGGAGACCGCCCGCGCGCTGGAACGGCTGCACGGCGCGCGGGTGACGGTCCTTCCGGTCGACCGGGACGGGCTGGTCGGACCGGCCGCCCTGGCCGCCGCCCTCACCGAGGACACGGTCCTGGTGTCGGTGATGGCGGCGAACAACGAGACCGGCGCCCTCCAGCCGGTCGCCGAACTCGCCGCCCTCGCCCACGAACACGGGGCGTTGTTCCACTGCGACGCCGCCCAGGCGGCCGGGAGGATCCCGCTCGACGTCCGGGACCTGGGGGCCGACCTGCTCACCGTGGTGGGCCACAAGGTGTACGCGCCGAAGGGCACGGCCGCCCTGTACGTACGCGCCGGGGTGCGCCTGGAGCCGGTCGTCCCCGGCGGCGGCCAGGAGCGCGGGCTGCGGGCCGGCACCGAGAACGTCGCCCTGGCCGTCGCCCTCGGCGCCGCCGCCCGGATCGCCGCCGCCGAACTGGCCGACGGAACTCCGGCCCGTATCGCGGACCTGCGCGACGACCTGCACCGGCGGCTCGCCGGCGCACTGCCCGGCCGCGTCCGTCTCAACGGCCCGGACAAGGACCGCCTGCCGAACACCCTGAACGTCAGCGTCGAGGGCGCCCTCGGCCACGAACTCCTCGCCGCCGCCCCCGAGATCGCCGCCTCCACCGGATCGGCCTGCCACAGCGGCACCCGCACCCCCTCGCCCGTCCTGACCGCCATGGGCGTCGAACCGGCCCGCGCGCTGGGCGCGTTGCGGCTGTCGCTCGGCCGCTGGACCACGGCGCAGGACATCGGAACCGCGGCGACCGCCCTCGTCCGCGCGGCCACGAGGTGACCCGGACCACGAACGCACCCCGCTCCACCGGATCGCCGGAGGCCCGAATCTTGGCAGATGTTTTACGTGCGGACCGCAACGGATGTGAGCACTCGAACCGTCTGACAGGAAGCCGGGCTCGCCAGGGGCGGGGCGCAGAGTGTGTGAGGAAGCGGGGCAGGTCATGGGACGGCGCAGGGGCGGCATAGGGATCGCACTGGTCACGGTCGCGGTGCTGATGGGCTCTGGTGCCTGCGGCGGGGGCAGCAGCAGCGCGGGCGGGGACGACGCGAAGGCGCCCGGCAAGCCGAGCGCCAGCACCTCTCCGTCGCCGACGAAGCCCGCGGGGCCGCCGATGCTGCTGGACACGATCACCCCGCAGAGCGGCGCCAAGGTCGGCGTGGCGATGCCGATCTCGGTGGTCTTCACCAACCCCGTGGCTGCCAGGGCGCGGGCCACGGTGGAGAAGCACATGAAGGTCAGCGCCTCACAGCCGGTGGCGGGCGCCTGGCACTGGTTCGGCGACCGGCGCGCCGACTGGCGCCCGAAGACGTACTGGGCCTCCGGCACGAAGGTGAAGGTCGACGTCGACGTGCGGGGCGTCAGCAACGGCAACGGCCGTTACGGCGTGCGCGAGTACACGCACACCTTCGAGATCGGTGACGACGTGCGCGCGGACGTCTCGGTGACCGGGCACACCATGAAGGTGACCCGCAACGGCAGTCCGGTGCGCACCCTGTCGATCAACGCGGGCAGCTCCCAGTACCCGACGTGGAACGGCACGATGGCCGTCATCGACAAGGAGGAGAAGGTGCACATGACCTCCTGCAGCGTCGGCATCAGCTGCGACAAGGGCAGCCCCAACTACTACGACCTGACGCTGCCCTGGGACGTGCACCTCACCCAGTCCGGCACCTACGTGCACTACTCGACCGGCGACCCCGACCCGGGCAGCGGCAGCGCTCGCGGCTCGCACGGCTGCGTCCACCTGTCCCTGTCGGACGCCAAGTGGTTCTACGGCCAGGTCAAGCAGGGCGACCCCGTCACCATCACGGGATCGCCCCGCGCCAAGGCCGCGCCCGACAACGGTTACGCCGCCTTCAACCTGAGCTGGAGCGAGTGGCTCGCGGGCAGCGCCTCCGGCGAGGGGACGACCGGCGCGCTGTGAGCCGGCCGGGGCCGGCGGTCCGGGCGTCAGCCGAGACCGGCGGCCCAGGCGTCGACCGTGGTGACCTCGGCCTGGTGCGGGAACACCTTCCCGGTCAGCACGCGGTGCACCTCGGCGTCGTGGTCGGCGCACCCGTCGGCCAGGACGGTGAGGCGGTAGTCGAGGTCGGCGGCCTGGCGCAGCGTGGACAGCACGACGCCGCTGGTGGCAAGCCCGGTCAGGACCAAGTGGTCGACGCCGGCGCCGCGCAGGACGAGGTCGAGGTCGCTGCCGGTGAAGGCGCTGATCCGCTTCTTGACGACGACGGGCTCTCCGGGACGGGGCGCGAGGCCGGGGTGAATCTCCGCCCCCGGGTCACCGTCGGTGAAGGCACCCTCGGGCAGAGCGCCGAACAGGGGACTGGACTTGGCTTCGGGGCGACCCGGCCGGAAGCCGACGACGGCGTACACCACGGGCACGTCCGCGCCGCGGGCCGCTGCGACGGCACGGGCGACCCGGGTGGTGAAGCCGGCGTCGAGGTCGGGGAGCAGGTCGACGATGGCCTTCTGGAGGTCCATCACGAGCAGGGCGGGGCGGGTCATGAACGTTCCTCGTCGGAGTCGGGGGTCTCGCCGATGTGCCGCAAGGAGCGGTCGGCGACGGTCAGGGCCAGGAACAGGACGCTGGCGGCGAGCATGAACCAGGCCAGGTGGTGCAGGCCGCCGGTGTCGGCGCGCTGCCCGAAGAAGGCGCCGTTCGCGGCGGAGGCGGTGATGGCGCCGAGGTAGCCGAAGGTTCGCAGCAGCCCTGCCGAGGAGCCGATGCGCTCGGCGTCGGCCTGGTGGTACACGGCGTTCTGCAGAGCCAGGCTGTTCAGCCCCTGCGGGACGCCGAGGACGAGCACCACGACCAGCAGCAGCCACACCGGACTTCGGGCGTCCAGGAGCAGCAGCAGCGCGCACGCCGCGATCTGGCCGACCGCGCCGGCCAGCAGCTTGCCGCGCACCGCCTGCCGCCGTCCGGTCAGGGTGGAGACGACGATCGCCACGGTGAACAGGGGCAGTTGCACCAGCCCGGCCTGCGAGGCGGACAGGCCCCGGCCCTGCTCGGTCCACTGCGTGTAGCCGTACAGGAAGGCGTAGCTGACGACGTAGCAGAGCAGGGCCCTGCCGTAGGTGGCGACCAGCGGCAGGTTGCCGCCGAGGACGCGTACGTCGATGAACGGCTGCCGGGCGCGCAGTTCGCGCCAGACGAAGCCGGCGCCCGCCGCGAGGGTCAGCACCGGCAGATACCAGGCGCCGCTGCCGATGTCCATCAGGAACACCAGCAGGCACACCAGGGCCACCGCGAAGAGACCCATCCCCGCCGGATCGAGGTCCCGCACCGGATGGCGGCCGTCGGCGCGGCGCGGGGCGGGGGTCGCCGGGATGCGGCGCGCACCGAGGTACAGACCGACCAGCGCGAGCGGGATGTTGACGGCCAGGGTGGCGCGCCAGCCGCCGACCGCGATCAGCAGACCGCCGAGGCTGGGGCCGACGACGGCGATGGTCTGGGTGGTGACGGCGAGCGCGGTCAGCACTCCGGCGGGGCTCTCCTGGCCGGTGCGCCGGGCCTCGCTGCGGATGAGGTACATGGCGGCCGGATAGCCGGCGCAGGTGCCGAAGCCGAGCAGCACCCGGGCGGCGATGAGCACTCCGAGGCCGGGAGCGAGCATGCCGACGACACCGGCCACGCCGGTCAGCGCCGTCCCGGTCAGGTACAACCGGCGCGGCCCGAACAGGTCGATCAGCCGGCCCATGACCGGCTGCCCTATGGCCGTGGCCAGGTACAGGGCTGAGATCAGCCACGCCGTCCGCGCCGGCGGGGCGCCGAAGGCCGCGCCGATGGGGACCAGGGAGACGGAGATGATGGAGGAGTTGACCGGGTTGAGGGCGGCGCCCGTCATCATCGGGGCCAGCAGCCGCCGGTCGAAGCCGTCCGCGGACCGCTCCCCCCGGTCGGGACGCCACCGCCGCAGAACGCGCGTCAGACTCACGCTCACGAGCGCACGATCCGTTCCAGCACGGCCGCCGCGTCCAGCAGAAGGCGGCGCTCCTCCTCCGTGCACCGGTCCTCCAGGGCGCGGGCGAGCCAGCCCTCCCCGGCGCGCCGGCGGTCCTCCAGGAAGGTGCGGCCGCTGTCGGTGACGTACACCAGCTGACGGCGGCCGTCCTCGGGGTCGGGGCGGCGGGCGACCAGCCCGCGTTCGGCCAGGACGCCGACGATGCTGGCCACCGACTGGTGGCGGACGCCCTCGGCGGCCGCCAGATCGCTCACCGACGCCTCTCCGTCCTTGTCGAGCCGGCTGAGGACGGACGTCTGGGAGGGCGTGAGGTCACCGCGGTCGTAGGTCTCGCGCAGGCGCCGCCGCAGCCGGCTGTACACCACCCGCACGTCATGGGCGGCCCGTGCCGCCGACTCCGACACGCCCTCCGCGGTCTGCTGGATCTCTTTCATATGAGCAGACTAATCTGCGCAGTCTGGACTGCGCAATATGGCCTGCGGAGGGCTGGGCGGGACGCTCGCCGGAGGACGACGGTCCCGGCCGCTCGGGCGGCCGGCAGGATCGACGGGCGGCCAGTCGGAGACGGGCGACCGGTCGGGGTGCGGCCCTGGCCGCCCGGGCAGCGGATGGCCGGTCGGACGGCCGCCGTGCGAGGAGAGTCACCTGCGTACGTCTCCGGCTACACCCGGGCCTCCGATGGGGTGACGCGCGGACGTCCCGGGGCGTGCCGCCCGGCCGGGGCCCTTCCGGGCTTCTTTACTTGCCGATCGGATCATCTTCTATCCCGAACGTCCCCGACCCTTCCAGGCCGTTCCCGGCCGTTCCCGGCCGGATCCCCCCGCCGCCCCACCCGAGCCTTCGAGGACACGTATGACCGACGACTTCATCGTTGACGTGAGCAGGATCCGTGCCGACGCCCGGGCCAGGATGGAGGGCGGTCCGGTCACGGACACCTACGGGGCGGACCGGAACCGCGTCATCGCCGTCCTGAACGACGTCGTGGCCACCGAGGTGGTGTGCTGGATGCGGTACACGCGGCACGCCATCTCCGCCACGGGCATCGACCGCGCGCAGGTCTCGGCGGAGTTCAGCGAGCACGCCAAGGAGGAGTGGGACCACGCGCTGCGCGCGGCGGAGCGCATCTCGCAGCTCGGCGGCGACCCGGACTTCGACCCGGCCACACTCGTCCAGCGGTCGCACACCGAGTACACCGCCATCCCGGACGACGAGCTGAAGCAGATGCTGCGCAGCAACCTGGAGGCCGAGCGCATCGTCATCGGCGTCTACCAGGAGATCATCCGCTGGCTCGGCGACAAGGACCCGACCACCCGGCGCCTGATGGAGAGCATCCTCGCGGAAGAGGAGGAGCACGCCGACGACCTCCTCGACCTGCTCGGCGGCTGACCGGACCCCGGCCGGCCTCTGACGCGCGACGGTCGACGGGTCCGGGTCGCCCGGCGGTCAGGGGCGGTCCGGGCCGCGGCAGGGCAGCGTGCGGCCGCGGACGACGCTCGTCGTCGTGCTGCCGGGGCCGGCCGGCTCGTCCACGAGCCGTTCCAGGTGCTCCGGTGGCGGCCACCTTCAGTGGGCAGCAGTCGTCTCCCGTGGTGCGCAGACACTCCAGGGATCACCCGCCGTTCGGCGACCGGCCGCCGCGAGGGCCGGTGACGGTTGCCCGGGTACTTCAGCCGGGCCACGGCGAGCACCGGGCAGCCGACCTTCGCCAGGCCCACCGAGGCGTGGTACCCGGTGATGACGCCCAGCGACTCCAGGTTCCCCACCCGTTCCGTGGTCGCCGGTCAGCCGAGCCTCACCCGCCGCCAAAGCCCGCTCAGCGAGCGGAGCCGGGGCAGTGGCCCATATCGGCGCAGGACGGCCCGGTCCTGTTCGAAGAGGCACGCGTTCCCGTTCGAGGCGTACCACCGGCCGGGTTGACGGCACCGGCTCGGCAACGTCGGGCGCATGTGTCCGGCCTCATTGCGGCGTCCCGCCCCTCGAGCCGATCATGACCGGTATGGACCGACCGAACCAGACCATCGAGTGCGGCGACTTCGTCCTGCGGCGCTGGCGGGCGGAGAGCGATGTCGCTCCCGCGTTCCGGCTGATCGAGGAGTCCCGGGAGCATCTGCGCCCCTGGATGCCGTGGGTCGACGGGTACGGCGAGGACGACACCCGTGACTTCCTGGCGAAGTCCGAGTCGAGGTGGGCGAGCGGCGAGGTCTTCAACTACGCGGTGGACGACGGCGCAACACTCCTCGGCATGTGCCAGGCCTACCGCGGACCCGTGCCCGGGGGATGGCGGATGGGGTACTGGCTGCACCCCGCCGCGGTCGGCCGCGGCATCGCCACGCGGGCGACGGCGGCCCTGGTCGCCGAGATGTTCCGCCTGCCGGACGTGACGTACCTGGAGATCACGCACGACGTCGCCAACGCGGCCAGCGCCGCCGTACCGCGCCGCCTGGGGTTCGCCGAGGTCGGGCGCGAGCCGGCGGAGCCGCCCGCGGCCCCCGCCGGGTGCGGCATCGACGTGGTCTGGCGCCTGCCCCGCCCCGCGCCGACCGCCGACGGCGCGCCCGTACCGGCGGCGGCCCCCCGCTGCCCCGAAGGGGCGGGCAGGGCCGGGGAAGTCGGAGTTCCTCGGCTTCGGGAGGGCGGCGCATGACCGTGCACGTGACCGTGTGGGACGACCGCGAGCGGGTCGCAGGAGACCGGGCCCCGACAGCCGCGACGGGCTCGGTACTCCTGGCCGCCGCCCCCGCCCTCTTCGTCCACAACATCTTCACCTGGGGCAGCGACTCCACGTACGGGTTCGCCGCGCAGCGGCCCCTCGCGGACAGCCGACGGCTCCTCCTGATGGACCGCCGGGGCTACGGCGACAGCCCGGACACCGCGCGCAGCGACTTCGACGTCGACGCCGACGACGTCCTGGACGTGCTCGGCGGCGCCGCCTCCGACGCGGCGTTCGACGGCGCCCACCTCGTGGGGCACGGCAACGGCGCCGTCGCCGCGCTCATCGCCGCCGCGCGCCGGCCCGACCTGGTCCGCTCACTCGCCCTCATCCAGCCCTCCGCGTTCACCGCCGCCGCGCACCATCCAGTCGTCGCCGCCCTCCTCGACCGGGTGCGCGACGGCGCCCCGGGGATCCCGGACGGCGTCACGCCGGAACAGTATCTGCGTGCGTCCACCGAGGGGTTGGGGATGGCCATGCCCGAGCCCACTCCGCGTCGGCTCCGCGCCGTCGCCACCTCCATGGGAGAAAGGCCCGTCTGGGAGGCGGACATCCCGCTGGAGGCGATCCGAGGCGCCGGCGTGCCGGTGCTGGTGATCTGCGGGACCTGGGACCGCGCGCCCGACGCGTACCGCGAACACGTGGGACGCCCTCTCGTGGCCGTCGCCGAGTCCCTCACGGACTCCCTCGGCGGCCGCCTTGTGCGGGTGCCCGGGTATTACCCGCACACCCAGGAGGCCGCCGCCGTCAACGCCGCCCTGCGCGAGTTCTGGAGCTGATGCGAGCGGCCGGATCACCCGCGATCACACATGCCCAGCGCCCAGCGGCTCCCGAACGGCGACACCTTCGTCGCCGAGGGCTCCTTCGGCCGCCTCTTCGAGGTCACCCCGGAGGGCGACGTGGTCTGGGAGTACGTCGTCCCGCAGTTCGGGGCCTACGCCACCGGCACCGGCATGGAGTCCTCCCGGGGCGCACAGAACGCGGTCTTCCGCGCCTGCCGCTACGGCCCGGAGCACACGGCCTGGCCGGCGTCCCGGCACGGCCGGCAGCGGGTGCGGCCCGGGGACAGACACGCCTCGGGCCGCACACCGGCACACCTCAACCGGAGGCGCAGTCGCGGAAGAAGTCGAGCAGCGCCTCGGTCACCTCGGCCGGGCGCTCCTGCTGGGTCCAGTGCCCGCAGCCCGCGAGTTCGAGGGGCGGGCGCCGCAGCCCGGGCATCAGGTCGGGGAGTTTCTTGATGAGTTCGGGTGTGCCCGGGAAGGCGGGGACGAGGTCCCGTTCGCCGTAGACGTACAGGGCCGGCGAGGTGACCACCGCGCCGGCCCACGGCGCCGTCAGCTCCCAGTTGCGGTCGAGGTTGCGGTACCAGTTCAGCGCGCCGGTGAAGCCTCCGGCGAAGCTCTCGGTGAGCGCGTCCAGGTCGCTCTCGGTGAACCACTGGGGCAGGACCTCGGGGTCGGGCATGGCCGCGAGCCAGCCCCGCTCGGGATCGACCAGCGGCTGCTTGACCGGGCCGGGCGCGTCACCGGACGCGGCGTAGACGAACTTCCGCAGCCCGGTGCGCGTGTCCCGGGCGAACTCGGCGTCGGCGACGCCGGGCCGGTTGAAGTAGTTCCAGTAGAAGCGCCCGCCGAACGCCTTGTCCATGGCGGCCAGCGGCGGCTGGTTCCCCCGGAACGGCGGCGGCACGCTCAGCCCGGCCACCCCGAGCACCAGGTCGGGGCGCAGCAGCGCGGTGTGCCAGGCGACCGGCGCCCCCCAGTCGTGCCCGACGACGTACGCCTTCTCCTCGCCCAGTTCGCGGATCAGGCCGACGACGTCGCCGACCAGGTGCAGGATGGTGTACGCCTCGACCTCGGCGGGGTGGTCGCTGCTCCCGTAGCCGCGCTGGTCCGGGGCGACCACCCGGTACCCGGCCTCGGCCAGCGGGCCGCACTGGTGGCGCCAGGAGCGCCAGGACTCGGGGAAACCGTGCAGGAGCACGACCAGGGGGCCTTCGCCCTCCTCGGCGATGTGCAGCCGGACCCCGTTCACGTTGATCATGCGATGCTCGACCATGACCCGAGCGTACGCGTCGGCGCCCGGCCCGGTCTCGGTCAACTCCCGCCCGGCGGCCGGGAACCGCCCCCACGGGTGCGGGGACGGTCCCGGCCGGCGCGGTGACCCGGGCGCGGCGCCGCCGCGCCGCCGGTCAGCGGGTGAAGGTGAACCAGTTGACGTTGACGAACTCCGTGCTGCTCTCGGCGAACGTCAGATACACGTCGTGCACGCCGGTCACCGACCGGGTGACGTTGGCCGGCACGGTCCGCCAGCTCTGCCAGCCGCCGGTGGAGCCGAGGTCGATCTCGGCGATCTGGGGTCCGGTCGCGCTGTCCACCCGCACCCGGATCGCGCCGCTGACGCCCCCGGCCACCCCGGAGGCGACCCGGGCCAGGAACTGGGCCGGTGAGGTGCTGCCGAAGTCCACCGAGGCGTACTTCAGCCAGTCCCCGGCGGCCAGGTAGCCCACGTCGCTGCCGCCGCCCGTGTCGGAGCAGGCCTCGGTCTGCGTACCGCTCTGCGCGCTGTAGCTCTCCGCCTGGATGGTGGCGTACGCGCTGGTCCCGCCCCCGCTCGGCGGCGGGGTGGTGCCCCCGCTGCCGGGACCCAAAGTGATGGTCCAGGAGGTCGGGGCCGGGTCCTGGAGGTGGCCGTCGACCGGGGCGCTGCCGGTGGGGCCGACGTCGTCGTAGGGGAAGGCGTAGCCGATGGTCGCGTACTGGTGCACCAGCCGGGCGTAGTGGTTGGTGACGGACTCCTTGTAGTACTGGGCGGGTGTGACCCCGTTCGGCTGGTTCTGGCCGCCGGAGACCAGCAGGCTGGAGCGGTTGAGGGCGGCGGCCAGGCGCGCGGCGACGGCGGAACGGGCGTCGGCCCCCGAGTTGTACAGCGGGCCGCTCGCGCAGCCGAAGATGTCGGCTGCGGACGGCTTGGTGAACGGCACCCCGTTGGTGTTGAGCCCGGCGAAGGTGAGCACGTCGCCGCTGACCGTGCCCGAGTAGACGCCGATCGAGCCCTGGCCGTCCACGGTGAGGGTGTGGCTGCGGTAGTAGTCCCACACCCGGTCCAGATACGGCTGCCAGTACGAGCCGAAGTCCGCCGGAGCGTGCGAGGGCGCCAGGACCCGCAGGACCGTGCCCGAGGAGTCGGTCGCCACCAGCTGGTCCCAGGGTGCGCCGTCCGCCGCGTGCTGGGACCGCAGCCCGGAGGCGATGGAGGCCAGCGCGCCCGAGGGCAGGGCCGGGACCGACTGGTTCCCGGCGGCGCCGGTGGTCGCCATCGAGACCGGCAGGGCCACCATGTCGACGTAGCTGATGTTGGCGTACAGGTTCGCGGAGTTGTAAGTGAACTCGCAGAACGTCCAACTGGTGTTCCAGTTGGGGTCGGTGCTGGTGAAGCCGGGCTGCACCAGGCCGGGTACGCCGCCGTTGCCGCCCGGCGGATTGACGAAGAACTGGATCTTCCGCCCGGTGGAGAACCAGACGCGGCCGCCGATCACGTACTGGCCGAGCGTCAGACGCGTGGGCGCGGAGCCCGAACTCCCCAGCGGGATCGAGTAGTCGGGTGCCGGGGTGAGTACCGAGGACGGGCTCGGCAGCCGGTGGAACTGACCGTCCGCCGTGACGAAGCCGGGCCAGCCGGAGGTGTCGGCGCCGGAGATGTAGGCGTAGACCGGGGCGGAGCCGCCGGAGTTGTTGGCGAGCGAGATCGGCAACGACGCGGCGGCCAGGCCGCTCGCCTCGGTGCGGGCGGCGGTGGCGGTGCCGGCGGCGGTGAGGGGGAGGGCGGCCGCGGTGGCCGCCGCGGCCGTGAGAAGGGAACGTCGGGAGAGCACGACGGGCTCCTGTGGGGTGTGTGCGATCTGTGCGGTGGGGAGAGGGGCGACATCTCTGTCGCGGACCACGCCGGCCACCGTGGGGGCGGCGGTCGGCGCGGCCGGGAGCGCGGGCGGTCAGCTCACGCGGTGTGCAGGGTGAGGCCGTAGCGGCTCAGGATCTCGTTGATCGGCTGGTACCAGGTCTCGCCTCCGCTGCTGCAGTTGCCCCAGCCGCCGGAGGTGACGCCCTGCGCCTGGTCGCCGCTGATGAACGAGCCGCCGGAGTCGCCCGGTTCGGCACAGACGTTCGTCTTCGTCATCTGGTGGACTGCGCCCTGGCTGTAGTTGACGGTCTCGTTCTTGGCGAGGACGGTGCCGCAGTGCCAGTGCGAGGTCGAGCCCGAGCGGCAGATGGAGGCGCCGATCGGCGCCTCGGCCGAGCCGCGCACGAGCTGGTCGGAGACGGTGCCCCAGCCGAGCACGACGGGCACGGTCCACCAGCCGCTGCCGACGTTGACCCAGGCGTAGTCGTTGTCCGGGAAGCTCGACCCCTGGAAGTTGCCGATGTAGCTGCCGTCCCAGCCGTTCACGGCGGCGCCGGGCGTGGCGCAGTGCCCGGCGGTGACGAAGCCGCCGTACACGGAGAAGCCTATGGAACAGCGCACGTTGCCCGTGTAGTACGGGTCGCCGCCCACGGTGCCCGCCGCGAGGGTGCGCGGCGCCTTGTCGGTCTTGTCCACGGTGACCGGTCCGGCCTTGAGGGCGCGGGCCACGAAGGCCTTGACATCGTTGTCGTCCTGCTGGGCCGCGGCCACGTCGACGATGACCGAGTTGGCCTCGGGATCGACGTGCCAGCCGGTCACTCCGGCGGGCGCGTGCAGGGCGTCGACACGCCGCATCGTGGCGTCCAGCTCCCGTTCGCCGTGCCGGACCAGCTTCACCCGGGCGCCGGTCGCCTCGACGGCCTCGCGGGCGCTGCCGCGGGTGAGGGCCACGACGAGCTGGCCGCTCCTGGCGTCGAACCAGGAACCGCCGTACGCGTCGCCGGCGGCACGCTCGGCGGCGCGCTCGGTCTCGCGGGCCTTCGTCTCGGCGGCGAGCCGGTCGACCGCCTGGCTCCGGGTGAGCCCGAGGTCCTGCTGCATGGCCGTCAACAGGGCGTCGGAGGCGGGGGCTTGGCGCCCGGTGGCGACGGAGGGAGCGGACGCGTCGTCGGCAGCCGCCTCGGTGAGGCCGACGGACGCGGCGGTCAGGAGAAGTCCGGCGGACAGCACTGTGCGGAGAACTGTTGTCTGTCTCAAAGGAGTTGCCTCTCGTCGATCCGAAGGTCGGTGGGGGTGCGAAGGCATGGGGGAGGGGCCTGAGAGCGCTCTCGCGGTCCGGCGGACTCACAGTAGCGCCACCGATTTGGCAGGTCCATACCAGGCGCCAGATGCCCTGGTTCGTCAGGGCCGTTGACGCACCCGCCCCTCCTCGCTGACTTCGACGGCAGTGCTCTCCCCCCTTCGCCATGGGCACCCCGGGCGGCGGGCTCCAGCGGCTACGTCACCTTCGAGACCACGTGCAACCCGGTCGTCCAGGCCAAGGTGGGCGTCCCGTACGTGTCCCAGGCAGGCGCGGCGCCGACCGCACCGCCGAGAACCCGGGTGGGGACTTCGCCGCCACCCGCGCCGCCGAGGGCGCCCGGACCACCCTGCTCGGCAGGGGCACGCGGTCGACGCCGGGCACAAGGCGGTCTACGCCAACTGCTCCGGCTGGGACGTCCACCGCGCCCAGCCGCGGCCCGAAGCCCTCGTCGCCCCCCCCAAGTCGCCTCCGGCACCGCCCAGTCGCTGCTCGACGGCCCCCTGGACGACCCGGACCCCGGCACGAGGAGGGCACCCGGGTGCGGTCGTGGCCCTGCACCGGCAACGCGGCCCGGAACCGGCGGCCGGCCGCCTGACGTACCCCGCGTCGCGGCCCTGACGGGCCTCCCGGGACGGCGCCGGCGGACACCCCCGTGCGGGCGGGTCCGCCGGCGCCGCAGCGCGGGGTCCGTTCACTCGGGCAGGGCCAGCTCCGCCCAGATGGTCTTGCCCGAGGGGCCGTAGCGGCTGCCCCACCGTGTGCTCAACTGCGCGACGAGGAACAGGCCGCGGCCGCCCTCGTCGGCCAGCGACGCGCGCCGCAGCCGGGGCTGGGTGTTGCTCGGGTCGCTGACCTCGCAGACCAGGACGTCGCCGCGGATGAGCCGCAGTCCGATCGGTCCGCCCGCGTAGCGGATCGCGTTCGTGACCAGTTCGCTGACGATCAGCTCGACGGTGAAGTCGAGGTCCGTGAGCCCCCACAGGGCGAGCCGGCCGGAGGCCGCGGCCCGGGCGTCGGCCACGGTCTCGGGGTCGGCAGGGAACTCCCACTGGCCGATGGCGTCCGGGGGCAACGGGCGGACCCGGGCCAGCAGAAGGGCCGTGTCGTCGGGTGCCGGGAGACCGGTCTGCTCGGTCAGGGCGCGGCCCGCCGCCTCCAGGGTGGACCCGGACCGGCGCAGGGCGGTGATCCGGTCGGCGAGCCGGCCCACGGCCGCGTCGATGTCGTCCGCCGGGCGGGTGAGCAGGCCGTCGGTGTACAGGGCGAGCCAGTCGTCGGCGGCCATACGGACGGTGGTCGGCTCGAAGGGCAGCCCGCCGACGCCCAGGGGAGGGCCGGGTTGTACCGGAAGGGGGCGGGCGACGCCGTCCGCCCCGGCCATGATGGGCGGCGGATGCCCGGCGCTGGCCATCGCGCACTGCTCGGCGACCGGGTCGTACAGCGCGACCAGGCAGGTGGCGCCCACCGCGTCGCGGTCCGTCGGGGCGGCCTCCGCGGCCAGCCGGGCGACCAGTTCGTCCAGCCGGGTGAGCAGTTCGTCCGGTGGCAGCTCCAGGTCCGCCAGCGTCTGCACGGCGGTGCGCAGCCGCCCCATGGTGGCGGCGGCGTGCAGACCGTGGCCGACCACGTCCCCGACGACCATCGCCACCCGCAGCGAGGGCAGCGGGATGGCGTCGAACCAGTCCCCGCCGATCTCCGCGCCGCCGGCCGCCGGCAGATACCGGCCGACGGTCTCCAGGGCCGGCCCGCAGGTGCTCGCGGCGGGCAGGAGCCGGCGCTGCAGGGTCACGGCGGCACGGTGCTCGCGGGTGTAGCGGCGCGCGTTGTCCACGCTGAGCGAGGAGTGCGCGGCGATCTCGGTGAGGAGATCGGCGTCCTGCTGGTCGAAGGGCTGCTCCCGGTCGGTGCGCCACGCAGAGATGAACCCCAGGACCAGACCGCGGGCCGTCATGGGCGCGATGACGAGGGAGCGCCCGTCCTTGGGGATGAGGTCGCGGCTCATCAGCGGGACGCCCTCGACGCCCCGCTCGATCGTGGCGCGGTCCATGACGACCGTGCGCCCCTCCTGGAGCAGGCGGAGCCGGGGGTGGTCCGGGAACGGCGGGATCACCGCCCCGGGTCGCACCAGCCCGAGGGGACGACCCTCGGTCGTCTGAAGGGCCATCCGGCGCAGATGGAGGTCGCCGCCGCCGCGGGCCTTGGGCGGCTCGTCGCCGACCAGGACGGCCTCGGCGAGATCGACCGCCGCCACGTCCGCGAGCCCGGGCACCAACACCTCGGCGATGTCCTCGGCGGTGTCGCGCACGTCCAGGGAACGGCCGATGCAGACGGCCGCCCGGTGGCGCAGCCGCAGCCGGCGGGCGGCGAGCCACTGCGCCGTCGCGTCCGCCAGGAGCACGGCGACTCCCGAGGGCCGGCCGTCGCGGTCCGTGGTGCGCACCGCGGTCACCGAGAGGGACCGCTCGCGGACCGGGTGCCCCACGGTGTGCACGTGCTGTTCTTCGGCCACCCGCGGCTCGCCCGTCTCCAGCACCGTGCGCAGCCTCGCCTCGGCCCTGGCGGCGTCCGTGGGCTCCATGACGTCGGCCAGCCGGGTGCCCACGGGCGGGGTCGGCACCTGCTCGGAAGGGAGGTTGGTCCGCAGGACGGTCAGGTCCGCGTCCCGCAGGACGAGCCCGATCCGGTCCTGCGCGAGGAGGGCGCGGAGCAGGGCGGCCCCCTGCTCGGAATCCTCCGCGCGGTCGGCGGGGACGGCGAGCAGCAGCCGCAGCGCGGCGCTCTCCAGGGGCAGGACGCGGCAGTGGACGGCGACGCAGTGGCCGCTCTCGTGCCGCATCAGGGCCGGCCAGCCGGCCGTGCGGGGTGGGGGGGCGAGCAGGGCGTCCGGCACGGCGGCGTCGGCGAACAACTGCGCCACGGGGCGGCCGCAGACCGCCGTCGCGGACCGGCCCAGCAGCTGAGCGGCGGCCCGGGACCAGTGGGCGACCGTGCCCCGCTCGTCGATCAGGGCAGCCGCGACGTCCGTCAGGACGCCGTCGGCGTCGTCACGCTTGCCGCGGGTGGTCATATTCGTCCCTACTGCCCGGATCAGGCAAAGAATGACCCCATTATGTGCTCCGAGGCGCTTTCGCGATGGTTGGTGGGACGTCACACGCGGGGAGTGTCGCGCGGAACGACGGACGCCACCCTCCGGGCGGGGTACGGCGGCGTACGGGCGCGGTGGTCGGTACGCCGCCGTCGCGGGACGCGGGGAGCCCGCCCGATTTGGGCATGGCCATGCCCCGTCCGGCAGACGTGGCCTTCTCGTACCAGTGCCTCCGAACGGTTCCGGCGAAAGGCCGGTGGAGCGTGGTGGCGGCAGCGGATCGCACCCGGCGCGCGGCGACCCCGGTGGGCGGGCCGGTCAGGCAGTGGTCTCCGGCTGCTGCTGGCTGCGTCGGCCGCGCAGTTGCTCGTTGATGCGCTGTGCCTCTTCGAGCTGGTCCTCGAGGATGATGATGCGGCAGGCCGCCTCGATCGGGGTGCCCTGGTCGACGAGTTCGCGGGCGCGGGCGGCGATGCGCAGCTGGTAGCGGGAGTACCGGCGGTGGCCGCCCTCGGAGCGCAGCGGGGTGATCAGACGGTGTTCGCCCAGGGAGCGGAGGAAGGCGGGGGAGGCGCCGAGCATCTCGGCGGCCCGGCCCATGGTGTACGCGGGGTAGTCGTCGTCATCGAGCGGGTCGACGGAGCGGGTACTGCGAGGGGGCATAGACCTCTTCTTCCGGGGCGGACGCGTCGGGGGGCCCGGACGCCGTGACGGCGCCCGGGCCCCGAGCTTGCAACACCATCTACCGGCTGACTGCGCCGGTCCTCTTGCTCCGCAGTTTCCGCCTGGCCGGGCGGGTCTGCGGGGATCGCGGATGCGTGACCGGGGACCACCTTCCAATCCGGGGTCTGCGGTACCCGGGCGGACTCTTCCTCGCCCGGGCGATCCTGATGGCGTTCTTGCTCCTCACCTTCGGTGTTACTCGGTTGTACTGCTGGATACCGCGGGCACTGCTCGCGGCCCCTCGTGGGCCGCGTCCTTCCGTCTGCTCGCACGGCGGCTGCGTGTCCGCCGTGCCCTTTCGACTTCCTGGGTACGAGGGAAATGCTAGCCCGGCCTCCGGGAAATATCTACTCCGGGCGCGACAGTTTTTCTCCCTGGGTGGTGAGGGGACTGCTGTCACGGAGGCGGCAGCAACACTGCCGTCCGCAGTCGCGCCCCGCGACCTGGCCTTTCCGGGCCACGGCCCCGGCACCGCCGGTCCCGACGGACCCACTGTGTCCGTGCGCGGGAGTGAGCCGAACGCTGCATACGATGGCCCGATGACTACAGTGCTGCTCAAGACCTCCGCCGGTGACATCACCCTCGAACTCGACGACGCGAAGGCCCCGAAGACGGTGGCGAACTTCGTCGAGTACGTGAACGCCGGCCACTACACCGACACCGTCTTCCACCGGGTGATCCCGAACTTCATGATCCAGGGGGGCGGTCTGACCGCGGACATGTCGCAGAAGCCGGCGCCCCGGCGCGTGGAGAACGAGGCCAAGAACGGCCTGAGCAACGACAAGTACACGGTGGCCATGGCGCGGACGAGCGATCCCCACTCGGCGAGCGCGCAGTTCTTCATCAACACCGGCGACAACGACTTCCTCAACTACCCGGGCCAGGACGGCTGGGGTTACGCGGTGTTCGGCAAGGTCGTGGCCGGCAGCGACGTGGTGGACGCCATCGAGGCGGTGCCCACCACCTCCAGGGCCGGGCACCGCGACGTGCCGTCGGAGCCCGTGACGATCCTGTCCGCTGAACTGGTCTGAGACCGGACGCGTCCCGCCTGGGCGGGCCTTCCCGCTGGAAAGGGGATCGGCGAGGAGAGGGCGCGGTCCTCTCCTCGCCGCCTCGGCGGCCGCGCCGGCCGGATGTGCCCGTGCGCCGGTCCGGTTGATGTGCCCGTGCGCCGGTCCGGTTCCGGAGCGCCGCCTACGTGCGGGCTCGACCCTCCGGCGGCGGGGCGCCGCCGGTGAAGGCCGCCGCGCCCTCCTGCCCCTTCGCCTGGTCCCGGCGACAGGGGGCCGCGGCTCCGCCTCGTACGCGGCGAGCGCGCCCGAGTGGCCGCTGCCGGACCCGGCCGGCCGCCGGGCCGGCAGGCGGGCGCCGATCAGCGCCTGCGCCGTGCCCATGCCGCTGGTGGGCGAGGCGGCGCAGCCCGCGTCGCCGAGCGGGTGCGACCCGGTCGCGCGACCGCATGTCCGACCGGACCTGGCCGGCGGAGGAGGGGGAGAGTCGTCCGTCGCCGACATGGCCGCCAGCGGGCGCGGCGCCGCGCAGCCGTGACCGGCGAGGGCCTCCCGCACCGTCTCCTTCCTGCTCCGCCGGTCCAGGTCGGCGGCGACGGTGGCGAAGGAGAGTCTGACCGTGGCCGGCTCCGGGTCGCGTCGCCGGCGTCGAACGCGCAGGCCGTCCGGCCCGCTGTCTGTCGGAGCAGTCCGCCGCGGTCCCCCGCGCACACGGACCGGGTGCGGACGCTGCTGGTCGCCGCACTCGTCCTCGCGGTCCTCACGGCGGTTCCCCGGGCCCGGTGCACGGTGATCGCGCATCTGCTGGTGGCCCTCGTGGCGGGCGGAGTGCTCGCGGTCTCGCCCGACGAGTGGGGCAGTCGCCGCACGCCGCCGTCCGGATGGGTCCAGTACGACGCGAACTGGTGAGACGCCGCGCGTGGGCCCGCTTCTCAGCTGGAACGCCACGCCCCATAGCTGGCGGAATAGTCGATTCCGGCACCGAATTGATCATGAGTGCTGGTTTTCGGTCAGGATTGTGCCGGTGGCCGCGCGTGCGCGGTGGCGGGTCCTCTGCCGCCCTTGTGCCTCCCGCGCCCTCTCGCTCCCACTCGTCCTGCGGTGACCGGTGGGCGGCGAATATTCATGCGGACGTATCCCGGGTCTGCCGGAAGTTTTCCGGAGTTGGTGGCGATTGGTCATAAGAATCGACCGAAAGTGACCGGACTGTCTTGACCCCCGATCTGAAGATCCGTGAGGGTCGTTCACATGTCCGACACATCCCGAGCCGCCTCCGGTGGCCCGCTGCGCATGCGCGACTTCCGGATGCTGCTCGCGGGAGCCGCCGCCGGGCAGCTCGGCGCGCAGGTCACGCTGGTGGCCCTGCCCCTCGTCGCCGTTCTCGAACTCGATGCCTCCGCCTTCCAGGTGGGTCTGCTCACCGCCGCGGAGACCGCCGCCTTCCTGCTGGTCGGGCTGCCCGCCGGCGCCCTCACCGACCGGATGCGCAAGCGCCCCCTGATGATCCGCGCGGACCTCGTGCGCGCCGCGGCCATGGCGAGCATCCCCGCCGCCGCGCTCGCTCACGTCCTGACGATGACCCAGCTCTACGCCGTCGCGCTCGTCACCGGCGTGGCCACCGTGTTCTTCGACGTCGCCCACCAGAGCTATCTGCCGCACATCCTGCCCCGCGACCAACTCGTCGCGGGCAACGGCGCGTTGGAGACCGTACGGTCCACCGCCCAGGTCACCGGACCCGGCCTCGGCGGCGGGCTGGTCCAGCTCGTCGGCGCGCACCTCGCCGTCGTCACCGACGCCCTCGGCTACGCCCTCTCCGCCTTCTTCCTCCTGCGCGTCGAACAGCCCGAGGAGAAACCCGAGCCCACCGCCGGCACCTCCCTGCGCAAGGAGATCGGCGAGGGCGTCCGCTTCGTCGTCGGCCACCCGCTGCTCCGCGTCATCGCCCTCACCACCGGCCTCGCCAACCTCTGCGCGGCCGTCCTGATGGCGACGCAGACCGTCCACCTCGTCCGCGTCGTCGGACTGAAGCCCGGCGCGCTCGGGCTGGTGCTGTCGGCGTCGGCGGTCGGCGGACTCCTGGGGGCCCTGTGCGCCGGACGCGTCGCCGCCCGCCTCGGACAGGCCCGCGTCATCCTGCTGTCCGTCCTGGTGACCGGGCCGTTCGCCGTGCTGTGGCCGCTGTCCGGCCACGGAGTCCTCGGCGCGGTCCTCTTCGCCACCGGCTCGGCGGTCCTCGCCTTCGGCGGCGTCGTCTACAACGTCGCCCAGGTCAGCTTCCGCCAGGGGCTGTGCCCCCCACGGCTGCTCGGCCGGATGAACGCCACCCTGCGCTTCCTCATGTGGGGCACCCTGCCGCTCGGCGCCCTCCTCGGCGGTGCCCTCGCCCAGACCTACGGCCCGCGCGCCGCCCTCGCCTGGTGCGCCGCCGGCTTCCTCGCCGTACCGCTGCCCCTGCTGCTCTCGCCGCTGCGCCGGATGCGGGACCTGCCCGGCCCGCGGGAAGACCCCGCGGACCCCGCCGAGGACGCCCGGCCCGCCCCCGCCCCCACCCGCTGAACCCACCCGCCGAACCGGCCCGCCGCACCCCCGGACGGCACCGCCGGGCCGGGCGGCGCGCGAGCCGTGCCCACCGCCCCCCGTACCCCCCCGCCGAGAGGATCCCGTGCCCAGCATCACGAGCCAGTACCTGGACCGCTACCGGCGGCTCACCGCCGGCGACGGGACCGGCGCCCCGCTGCCGGTCACCGGGGCACAGCGTCGCTTCGTACTGGTGCGTGCGCTGGACCCGTCGGGGCGCCCCGACCTGGTGCCGATGTTCTTCGCCTTCCCGCACGGCGCCCTCGACCCCGCGCGGCTGGGGGCGGCGGCCCGCCGGCTGGCCGCCCGGCACACCGCCCTGCGCTCCCGGCCCACCATCGTCCGCGGCACCCCCGTCCTCAGCGTCGGCGAACCGGACGTCCCCGTCACCCGGCCCGTCCCCGCCCCGGGCGAGCGCCCCGCCGCCACGCTCCGCCGCGCGCTCGTCTCCTGGGACGCGCAGGGTCCGCCACTGAGGCTGTTCCTCGTCCACGACGAGGAGCGCCACGAGGACATCCTCGCCGTCGTCCTGGACCACGCAGTCTGCGACGGCCGCTCACTGGCCCGGATCGTCGAGGACCTCGGCGCCGCCTACGCCGAGGACGCAACCGGGGTCGCGCACGAGGAGACGGAGGCCGAACGCGTCGCCTACCGCGACGCCGTCCTCGGCCAACTCGCCGCCGAGGAACGGGCGGACACGCCCGCCGCCGCCGCCCACTGGGCCGGCCGGCTGCGCGCCGTACGGGCGCGGGCCGAGCCGCCGCGCCCGGAACGCCTCCCCGACGGCGCCCTCCCGACCGGCGCGGCGCAGGCGACACTGCCCGCGCACGACGACCGCGTCCCCTTCCCCACGCTGCTCGACGCCTGCCGTGCGGCGGCCCGCACCCTCCACGGACCGGGACACGTCGTCCCGCTCGGCTACCCGTGGGGCGGCCGTCCGGCCGGCGCCGAACCGGTCGTCGGCTGCTTCCTCAACACCGTCGTCTTCCCCGCCGACACGGGCCAGGACCCCGCCCCGGAGGCGACCGCCGACGCCTGGTGGGACGACCTCGACCACGCCGACGCGCCGTTCGACGCGGTCGTGACCGCCGTACGGGCCACCGGCTCCGGCTGGACCGGCGGCCTGGCCGGACTCCTCACCGTGGACGACGACAGCCGCCGCCCGCCCCTCCGGCTGGGCGGCGTCGAGGGCCGGGAGGTCCACGTCGACGGAAGACCCGTCCGCGCCCCCTTCGCCGTGTCCGTCACCCAGGGGGCGGACATCCGGCTGCGGATGGCGTGGGACCGCGCGGTCCTCGCCGACGACGCCGCGCGGCGGGCGTTCGACGCGCTCACCGGCGCACTGCGCCACCCGCACACCCTTTAGCCCCCGACCGCCGTCCAGAGAACCCACTTCGGATGGGCGCCTCCGCGCGACCCGCGGAGCCGCCCCGTACGACCGCCGCCGGACACGACCGTGACCGGCACGGACCACCACCGCCCCGACGACCTCAGGGATCGCCCATGCTTCCGCTCTCCTCCTCGCAGGAGATCGTCTGGCTGCACGAACAGATGCAGCCGGGCAGCCGCGCCTACAACTTCACGGCCTCTCTGGACCTTTGGGGCGCCCTCGACCCCGAGGCACTGCGCCAGGGACTCGCCGCCACCCTCGCCCGCCACCCCGGCCTGCGGCTCGAACTCCTCGCCGCCGAAGGGTCCGTGCCCCGCCAGCGGGTCGCGTCCCAGTGCGGACCCAGACTCCTCACCGTCGACTTGAGCGGCGAGAACGACCCCGAGGCGGCCTTCGCGCGGCTGCTGCGCACCGAGGCCGGGACACCCCTCGACACCTTCGAGGCGCCGCTGATCCGCTGGACGCTCGTCCGGCTCGCCGAGCGCCACCACCGGCTGATCCACGTGGAACACCACCTCATCCACGACGGCCACTCCTTCGCGATCCTGCTCGACGACGTGTTCCGCGTCTACCGCGCCCACGTCCTCGGGGAGACCCCCCAGCTTCCGCCCGCCTCGTCGTACGCCGACCACGTCGAGGCCCGCGCCCAAGCGCCGTACGCCGCCGAGTCACTGGACTTCTGGCGCACCGAACTGCGGGACCAGCCCCACGACCTGCCGCTGCCCGGCCTCGCCCGCCCCGGCGCCCGCCGCCGGCACCACGGCGGCCAGCTGCGGCAGACCGTAGGCGCCGACCTCGCCGAACGCCTGCGCGCCCACACCCGCTCCCGCGGCCTCACGCCCTTCGCCACCCTCCTCGGTCTCTTCGCCGAACTGCTGCGCCGTCACAGCGGTCGCTCCCGGATGACCATCGGCACCGCCGTCGGCAACCGGCCCCGCGGCTACGAGGAGGCGGTCGGCATGTTCGTCAACACCATCCCGCTGCCGCTCGCCCTCGACGCCGCCGCGCCCGCCCAGGACGCCATGGACGAGGTCACCGACACCCTCATCCGCGCCCTGCCGCACCAGGACGTGCCGGTCCAGGAGCTGACCCGGACGCTCGGCATGCACACCTCCGGCGCCGACAACCCGCTGTTCTCCGTCATGTTCAGCGCCCACGACGCCCCGCTGCCCGAGATCGACGTGCCCGGCCTCGACATCACCCTGTTCGAGGGGTTCAACACCGGCACCACCCGCTTCGACCTCGACGTGGTGCTGCTGCCGGACGACCGGCGCGGCGTCACCCCGCGCCACGGCGCACCCGGTATGACCCTGGTCTGGGACTACGACGCCGACCTCTTCGGCGAGGACGTCGCCCGGCTGCTCGCCGGCCGGTTCCTTGACCTGCTGCGCGCCTATCTCGACGCCCCCGACGCCCCGTTGGCCGATCTGGCGCCCGCCGCCGTGCGGCCGGCCGCCGAGCCGGCGTCGGTCCCGGCCGACCGCGATCCGCTGGATCCCGTGGCCGCCCACCACCCGTCCCTGCCCGCCCTGTTGTGCGGCGCTCGCCGCCTCACCTACGGCGAACTCGACCACAGTGTCGGTGCGTTGGCCGAGCGGCTGCGCGGCGCGGGGGTGCGGGCCGGGCAGCCGGTGGCCGTCGTGCTGCCCCGGGGCGCGGACTCGGTCGTCGCCCTGCTGGCGTGTCTGCGCACCGGCGCGGTCTACTGCCCGCTGTCCCCGTCCGACCCGCCCGCCCGGCTCGCGCTCCTGCTGGACCGGCTCGCCCCGGCCCTCGTCCTCACCGGCGACGGCGCCCCGGAACTGCCGGACACGCTGCCGACCGCCCGCGTGGACGCCCCGGTCCTGCCCCGCGCCCGCCCCGCCGCCGTCCTGCCCGGCGCCACCTACGTCATCCACACCTCCGGCTCCACCGGCGTCCCGAAGCCCGTCGCCGTGGGCCGCGCCGCGCTGGAGCACCATCTCACCGCGGCCGCCGACCGGTTCGGCCTCACCTCCGCCGACCGGGTCCTGATGTTCGCCCAGCCGTCCTTCGACGTCGCGCTGGAGGAGGTCCTGCCGACGCTCCACGTGGGCGCGTGCCTGGTCGTGCCCGAGCACGAGGTGCCCACCGGCCCCGAACTCGCCGACCTGCTCGCCGCCGCCCGCGTCACCGTCACCAACCTGCCCACCAGTTACTTCCTCGCCACCCGCGAGGACCTGCGGCCCGTGCTGCGCGACGGCGCCTGGACGCCGCGGCTCCTCGTCCTGGGCGGCGAGCGCCTGCCCGCCGAGGCGCTGCGCGGCTTCCTCGCCGACACCGGCGCCACCGTCCTCAACGTGTACGGCGTCACCGAGGCGGCCATCAGCTCCACCGTCCACGAGATCTCCCGCGACGCCCTCGCCGACGGCGCGGAGATCCCGCTCGGCGCCGAACTGCCGGGCGAGCGCGTCCACGTCCTGGACGAGCACCGCCGCCCGCTGCCCGACGGCGCCGTCGGTGAACTCGCCGTCGCCGGACCCGGCCTCGCCGAGGGCTACGCGGGCAACCCGGAGGCGACGGCCGCCCGCTTCGTCACCGTGGACGCGCTCGGCGGCGAGCGGGTCTACCTCACCGGCGACCTCGGCTACCGGGGCACGGACGGCCTGCTGTACTTCCTCGGGCGGCGTGACCACCAGATCAAGCTGCGCGGCCACCGCATCGAGCTGGAGGAGATCGAGGCGGCGGCCTCCGCCGCGCTCGGCGGCCGGTCCTGCGCCGTCGTACTCGACCAGGAGCACCCCGGCGGCCCCCGCCTCGTCGGCTTCCTGGAGGACGGCGACCGGCGCGCCGGCCTCGACGAGCGGGCCCTGCACACCGAGCTGAGCCGTCGCCTGCCCGGCCCGCTCGTGCCCGCCCGGTGGGCACGGCTGGACGCCATGCCGACCCTCGCCGGCGGCAAACCCGACCGTACGGCGCTGGCCCGCCGGGCCGCCGCGCTCGACCCCGTGACGGCCACCGCGTCCGGAGACGGAACCGACGCCGGGACCGGGGCCCCCGCCGGGACCGGATCGGCCGCCGTGGCCGGAACCGCCGCCGGTTCCGCAGCCGCGGGCGCGGCCGCTGCGGGACCCGTGGCCGGCGTCGTGCCCGAGGATCCGATGACCGCCCTGCTCGCGGAGGGCTGGCGCACGGTCCTCGGCCACAGCCGCTTCGACGCCCGCTCCCACTTCTTCCGCAGCGGGGGCCACTCCCTGCTCGCCGCCGAGCTGGCGGCCTGGCTGGAGCCCCGGCTCGGCACCCGCCCGCCGCTGAAGGTGCTCTTCCGCAACCCGGTGCTCGCCGACCAGGCCGACGCCCTCGCCGCCACCGCCACCCCCTCGACGGAGTCGTGATGACCACCCTGACCCCGCCCGCTGCCGCCACCGCCGCGGTGAGCATCGCCCACGGCACCGGCGCCGAACCGGGCGCCGTCCTCGCCCGCTTCGAGGACCGGCTCCGGCGCACCCCGCACGCCGCCGCCGTCATCGACGGGACGCGCACCTGGACGTACCAGGACCTCGGCACCGCCGCCACGGGCCTCGCCGCCGCCCTCGGCGACCGCGTAGGGCCCGGCGACGTGGTCGGCGTCTGCCTGGACCGCTCCACCGCCCTCGTGGTGACCGCCGTCGCACTCGCCCGCACCGGCGCCGTCTACCTGCCCCTCGGCCCCCGTCCCGGCCCGCGCCGCACCCAGGCCGTCACCGAGGACCTGGACGTCGCCTGCCTGATCGGCGACCTTGACGTCCTGCCCGACAGCCACCGGGCGGGGGAGCTTGTCCCGCTGCCCCTGCCCACCGACGGCGTGAACGCCCCCGCCGGGGCGGTCGCGGCCTTCGCCGCCGGCGGCCGCGGCACGCGCCGCGCGCCGGAGGGCACCCTGTACGCCGTCCTCACCTCCGGGTCCACCGGGCGGCCCAAGGCGGTCGCGGTGGCCGAGGCGTCGCTGTCCGTCGCCCTCGACTGGTACCGGACGGAGACCGGCCTGGCCCCCGGCGACCGCCAGTCCCTGCTCATCGGCGTCGCCTTCGACCCGCACCTGCTGGAGCTGTGGGGCGGACTGACCTCCGGCGCCGCTCTCGTCCCGGCCCCCGACGACGTCCGCTGGGACGCGCACGTGCTCACCGACTGGTGGCGCGAGGCCGCGGTCACCGTGTCGGTGGCGGCCACCCCCACCGTCGAACCGCTCCTGGACCGGCCCTGGCCACGCGATCTGAGGCTGCGCCACCTCGTCGTCGGCGGCGACCGGATGCGCCGCCGCCCCGGCCCCGACGTCACCGCCACCGTCCACAACGCCTACGGCCCCGCCGAGGCCACCGTCCTCGCCACCGCGTACGCCATGCGCGGCACCGACGCGCGGGCGGGCGACACGGCCCCGCCGCCCATCGGCACCCCCCTGCCCGGCGTCACCGTCGTCGTGACGGACGAGGACGGCCGCGCCGTCGCCCGCGGACAGGACGGTGAACTGCGCATCGGCGGCCACTGCCTGGCCCTCGGCTATCTCGACCCCGAGCTGACCGCGCGGCGGTTCACCGCCCCGCCCGAGGACGCGGAACTGCCCGGCGTCGAGCGCCTGTACCGCACCGGCGACCGGGTGCGGATGACCGCCGACGGCGTCCTGGAGTTCCTGGGCCGCCTGGACGACCAGGTCAAGATCAGCGGGGTGCGGATCGAACCGGCCGAGGTGGAGGCCGCGTTCGAGCAGGACGCGCGGGTGCGCAGCGCCGTCGTCACGGTGCAGCGCGACCCCGCCGGGCACGCCCGGCTCGTCGCGCACGTCCGGCCCGCCCAAGGCGCCCGCCCCGAGTCCGCCGAGCTGCTGGCCGCGGTCCGCACCTGGCTGCCCGAGCAGGCCGTTCCCGGCGCCGTACGACTGGTCGACGGCTACCCCCTCGACGCCAACGGCAAAGTCGACCGGGCCGCCCTCGCGGCCGAGGGCTCCGCGCCCACGGGCACCGTCGCGGACGACCTCACCGGTGCCACCCCGGGCGAACGGCTCGTCCTGACGGCGGTACGCGACCTCCTCGGCCGGCCCGCCACCACCCTCGGCGACAACTTCACCGACGCCGGCGGCACTTCGGTGGTCGCCGCCCGGCTGCTGGCGGCCGTCGAACGCGAGACGGGCGTACGCCCGCGCGCCCACGAACTGCTGCGCAGCACCGACCTGCGCGCCTTCGCCGCCCGCATCGACACCCTCCTCGACCAGCGCCGGACCCCGCGCCCGGCAGGAGCATGACATGACAGCCACGACCCGACGGCAGCCCGTCCCTTCGCGGGCCACCCCTGCGCGGCCCGCGCCCCCGCGGCCGGCCACGGCCCTGACCGCCCTCGCCGTACGGCACGCCGAACAAGCCCCCGACGCCCTGGCCGTCGTGGACGGCGACACCACCCTCACCTACGGCCGCCTCGTCCAGGAGTCCCGCGCCCTCGCCGCGCGCCTGCGCGCGAACCGCGCCCGCCGGGTGGCCCCCGGCGACCGGGTGGCGCTGCTGACCAGCCGGTCGGCCCGTACGGTCGTCGCCCAGCTCGCCCTGTGGTGGGCGGGGGCCGTGTGCGTGCCGCTCGACCCCGCGCAGCCCCGGCCCCGCACCGAGGCGATGATCGCCGACGCGGAGGTGGCGCTCACCGTCGGCGACGCCGAACTGCTGGACTCCGCCGCGCTCACCGGCCCCGTCCTCGCCCTCTCCGAGGAACCGCTGTCCGAACAGCCGCTGCCCGGCGGCGCGCTCACGGACGCAGCGGACGAGACGGACGCGTCCGACCCGGACCGCGCCGCGTTCATCATGTTCACCTCCGGCTCCACCGGCCGCCCCAAGGGCGTCGCCGTCCCGCACCGCGCCGTCGCCGAGCTGGTCACCGCGCCCGACTACGTCACCGTCACCGCCCGCGACCGCGTGCTGTTCCACTCGCCCATGACCTTCGACGCCTCCACCTTCGAGGTGTGGGCGGCGCTCGCCAACGGCGCCGCGGTCGTCGTCTGCACCGAGCAGCGGCCCTCCCTGGAGGACCTGGCCCGGCACGTCGAACGCCACGGTGTGACGGTCGCGTTCTTCACCACGGCCCTCTTCCACCAGCTCGCCGCCCGCCGCTCCCGCCTCTTCGCGCAGCTTCGGTCGGTCGTCGTCGGCGGCGAGGCCATGGCCGCCGAACCGGCCCGCGCGGTGCTCACCGCCTTCCCCTGGCTGGAACTGGTCAACGGCTACGGACCCACCGAGGCCACCACCTTCGCCACCGCCCACCGCGTCACCGCCCGCGACGGCGACGGGCCGATCCCGATCGGCAGGCCCATCGCCGGGGCCACCGCGCACGTCCTGGACGCCGACGGTCACCCGGTACGGGACGGCGAGCGGGGCGAACTGTGGATCGGCGGCAGCCGGCTCGCCCACGGCTACACCGGCCTGCCCGAACTCACCGCCGAGCGCTTCGCCGACCACCCCGCCGCCGGCCGGCTCTACCGCACCGGCGACATCGTCTCCGTCCGGCCCGACGGCGCCCTCGACTACCACGGCCGCGACGACGACCAGGTCAAGGTCCGCGGCTTCCGCATCGAACCGGCGGAGGTCGAACACGCCCTGCGCCGCCAGCCCGGCGTGGCCGACGCCGCCGTCACCGTGGACCGCGCGGGCACCGCCGAGGCGCGCCTCGTCGCCTTCGCCGTCCCCGCGCCCGGCCCCGTGGCCCCCGCGGCGGCGCTGCGCGAGCGGCTGGCCGCCCTCCTGCCCGCCCATCTGGTGCCCGACGCCATCGCCACCGTGGAGCGGCTGCCGCTCACCCCGTCCGGCAAGGTCGACCGGCGCGCCCTCGCCGACCGCGCCCACACGGCGGGCGGCGACGCCGCCGAGCCGCCCGCCGCCGCGATGACCCCGCTGGAGCAGGCCGTCGCCGAGGTGTGGAGCCGCGCCCTCGGCAGTGAAGTCACCCGCGCCGACGCCGACTTCCTCGCCCTCGGCGGGCACTCCCTGCTCGCCCTCGCCGTCACCGACGACCTGCGCGAGGACCTCGGCGTCGAACTCGCCCTCGCCGACTTCTTCGCCGCGCCGACCGTCGCCGCACAGGCCGACCTGGTCGAACGCGCCCTGCTGGCCGCCCACAGCGACCTCCACCCCGAGACCCCGGAGCACAGCGATGACCACTGACGCCGACCCCACAGCGCCGGACCGGCAGCTCCAGCTCCAGCGGGACCTGCTGCTGAGGGCCCGTTCCGCGGCCGCCCGCCGGATCCCGGCCGCCGACTCTCCCGCCGCGCGGACCACGGTCGCGCGCGACGCCCGCCTTCCGCTCTCTCGCGCCCAGCGCCGCATGTGGCTGATGGAACGGCTCGGCGGCGCGGGCGACGCCTACCACGTGCCGTTCGCCACCCGGGTGCGCGGCCCGTTCGACCCGGACGCGTTCGCCGACGCCCTCACCGCGCTGGTCGCACGGCACGGCATCCTGCGCACCCGCTACGTCGAACACGACGGCGAACCCTGCCAGACCGTGCTCCCGGCCCCGCACACCGTCCCGGTGCCGGTCGCCGACACCGACCTGGCCGACGCTCCCGCGCTGCTGCGGCGCGAGGCGGCCCGGCCGTTCGACCTCGCCGCCGGGGAGGCCGTACGGGCCCTCGTCCTGCGCCACGGCCCGCTGGACCACACGGTGCTGCTGACGTTCCATCACATCGCTGTCGACGGCGACTCGCTGGCGACCGCCGCTGCCGAACTCGGCGCCCTGTACACGGCGGCCGTCGCCGGAACGGGCCAGCCACCGCTGCCCGCCGCGCCGCAGTACGCCGACCACGCGTGCCGCGAGCACGACGGCGTTCCCGGCCTCCGGGCGGCGCTGGACCGCTGGAGCGGCCTGCTGGCCGACGCCGCCCCGCCCCGCCTGCCCCGGCCGGCGGGGAGCGTGCCGCGTGACGCGGCTGGAACGGTGGAGGGCGCGCCGCGCGCGGCGGCCGGGACGACGAGCCGGGCAGCGCACTCGACGACCGGATCAACCGACAGCGCACCGCGCCCCGCCGCCGGGTCGGCGGCCGTGCACGCCGTGCCCCTCGCGGCCGGGTTGCCCGAGGCGCTGCGGGCGCTGGGCACCGAGCGGCGCGCCACGCTCTTCGCGGTGTCGCTCACCGCGGCCTTCGCCGCCCTGCACCGTCTGACCGGCGACGACGACCTCGTCATCGGCGTGGCGGGCACCCACCGCGGCGGCACGGCCATGCGGGGCCTGGTCGGCCTGTGCGTCAACACCCTGCCCGTACGGGTCAGCGCCGCCGGCGACCCGTCCTTCGCCCAGCTGCTGGGGCGGGTGCGCGACGCGCTCCTGGAAGCGCAGCGGCACCGGCACATCCCCTTCGACCTCGTCCTGGAACGCCTCGGCGGCGCGGCGCGCGGCGCGGACGGCACGGCGCTGGTCCGTGTCACCGCCGACGTCCTCGGCGAACCCACGGTGCTGCGCCTGCCCGGCACCACGGCCGAGCACGTCGAAGTCCCCACCGGCGGAGCGAAGTTCACCCTGTCCTACGGACTGGAACTGGCCGGTCCCGCACAGCCCGCGGCCCTCGTCCGGTACGACCGCGACGCTCTGGACGACGCCGTGGCGACGGCCACCGCACGGGACTTCGCGGCCCTGCTGACCGCGGCGGCGGCCGACCCGGAACGCCACCCGAGCGAGGTGCTCGGTCCCGACACCCGCACCGGCGTCGACACCCACACCGGTACCGGCCGCGGCACCGGCTCCGGCACGAGCCACCACACCGGCTTCGGACCGGGCGCCGGCGACACGGAGCCCGATCCGGAAGCACGGCGGAGCCCCGGCAGCACCCGTCACCCCGTCGAAGCCACCCTCCGCGCCCACCCCCAGGTCGCCGACGCCGTGGTGGTCGAGCCCGCTCAGGGCCCGGCCGTCGCCTACGCCGTCCTGCGCGACAGCGTCGGCCCGGCCCGGCACGAACTGCTCGCCCTGCTGCGCCGATCGCTTCCGTCCGAGGCCGTGCCCGCCACGGTCACACCGCTCGACGCGCTGCCGCGCACGGCCACCGGCGCAATCGACCGCGCCCGGCTCCCCGGCGCGCCCGCGCCGAGCGCGCCGCAAGGTCCTCGGGCCGCGGCCGTCACCGAGGCCTTCACCGCCCTCCTCGGCGTCGCCGCGGCCCCCGACGACGACTTCTTCGTGCTCGGCGGTCACTCGCTGGTCGCCGTACGCCTCGCCGAACGGCTGCGCACAGGTCTGGAGTTGCCGCTCACGGGCCTCGATGTGCTCCAGGCCCGTACGCCCCGGGCGCTGACCGCGCTCCTGGACGACCGCGCGGCCCGGCAGTCCGCGGCACGGGCCGCCCGCGGGCCGGTCCGGTCACGGTCCGTCCGTCCGGGCTCGGTGCTCGTCACCGGGGCGACGGGCGGCGTGGGTGCCTTCGTCCTGCGGGAGCTGGCCGCCCGGGGTCGCCCCGTGCTGGCCCTGGCCCGCCCGGAGTCCGTCCATCTGATCACCACCGAGGGCGTGGACGTGGTCGAGGGCGATCTCACCGACCTGGCCGGGCTGCGGGAGGCCGTCGCGAGCGCGGACGCGGTCGTGCACGCCGCCTGCACCTTCACCCGGCACGCCGTGGACGTGGCGGCGACGGAGGCGATGGTCGACGGCTGGCGGCGAGGGCCGTTCGTCTTCGTGAGCAGCGTCGACGCCTACGGACATCCTGAAGTGGACCAGGTGCCCGAGGAGTTGCCGCCGCACGAGCCGGTCAGCCCGTACGGGAGGGCCAAGCTGGACTGCGAGGCGAGGGTGCTGCGGGCGGCCGGGACACAGGGGCGCGGGGGCGCGAGCGCCGTGCGGTCCCCGATCGTCTGGGGCGCGCACGACCGGCTGCGCGAACAACTGCGCTGGGGCGCCGTCGGCGGCCTCTACCAGGCCGCCCGCCGGGGCGGGCCGATCGAACTGCCGCGGCCCGGCGCCGCCGGGCACGCCTGGTACGGGGCCGCCTGGGTGCACGCCGCGGCCCTGGCCCGTGCCGTGGCCGAGTGCCTGGACCGGCCCGTGCACGGAGTCGCCAACGCGTGCAGCGGTCATGTGTCCTGGCGCGACCTGGCCGGCGACCTGACACGACTGCTCGGCACGCGGGCCGAGTTCCGCGAGACCGACGAGGTCCCCCGGGACCTCGACCACCGCTGGCACTACGCCGGCGCACGCCTGGCCGGAGCGCTGCGGCCGAGGCCGGGGGAGGAGCGGCGGACCGTACTGGCGGAGATGATCGCCGGCATGCCGCACGGCGACGACAGCGGCGACGGCTGACCCGCCCCGGCGGGGTCCGGAACACCCATGGAACCGCTCCGGACCCCGCCCACCGGCCTGGGCGCCCGGGCGGCAGCGGGTCCGGGCGCGTCGCCCGGCGGCCGGGGGTACGAGGCGCGGGCCGCTGGAACAGTACGCGGCGCCGTCCGGTTTCCCGGCCGTGGCCGGGGTGGCGCGCGGCGGACCGGCCCTCTCCCCGGCCGCCGGCACCGGCTTCCACAGCGCCGGGAGTGGAGGCGCCGACGCCGGTCAGGGGGTGTTGTCAGTGGGGTGTGCCAGAGTGCGCACATGCTCGAGATCGTGGTGAAGACGGAGAACGGGGAGCGGCACGTGCGCGTGTCCGCCGACCGGCTGGCCGGGCTGGTCCGGCGCATCGGCGGCGACGGCGACCGGTTCCTGGTGGTCCAGCGGATACCCGACCTGCCCGACGTCTTCGTCCAGGTCTGGCACGAGGCCGGCGGCGACTACACGCTGGAGCACCGCGACGGCGCCGCCGACCGGCACTTCCAGGTGCTCGTCGAGCGGCCCGAGCCGGTGATCGCGGCGATGACCGGCTGGGCCCGCAGCGAGGCGGGCTGGGGCGCGGGCCTTGGGTGGTCGCTGCTGGACCTGGGTCCCGTCCGCGAGGCTCCCCCGCTCGACCTGCCGGAGGCCGAGCGCGACGAACTGACGCGCCGCGTCCGCGAGGTCCTGGCCGGCGGCTACGCCTCCCGCGACGAACTGGCGGAGCTGGCCGAGGAGTACCTGGTCACCGGGGACCGCCGGCCCGTCTCGCGTGCACAGGCGCGGGCGCTGGCCGACCGGATGTGGCTGGAGCGTGTCGCGGAACAGGCCGCGTGGCGGGGCGAGACCGACCCCGAACGGCTCGCCCGCGCCTTCGCCGCGCTGGAGGCCGCCGGCATCACCGCCCGCGAGAACTTCACCTGCTGCCGGACCTGCGGCACCGCGGAGATCGGCGCCGAGGGCGCGCCCGACGCCCGCGGCTTCGTCTACTTCCACAGCCAGGGCACCGACTCCGCGGCCGCCGGCCGGGGCCTGATGCTCCTGTACGGCGGCTTCGACGGGTCGGCGGAGACCACCGCGGCGGTCGGCCGCGAGGTGGTGTCCGCCCTCGACGCCGTCGGGCTGTCCACCGTCTGGGACGGCGACCCGGAGCGGGCCGTCCACGTCACTCCGCTGGACTGGCGCCGCCGGCTGGTCGGCTGACGAGCCCCGGGCGGCGCCGGGGAGCGCACACCCGGCAGGAGTGCCGGGCAGGCTCCCCGGCGCGAACACGGCCGAAAGCGGGGGTCAGCCGACCCTCAGCCGTGCCGCCAGGCGCAGCGCGCCCGGGGAGAGACGGCTGAGCATACGGGCCGCCTTCGACTCCACCGTGACCGGTACCACGGCCCGCCCGGTGCGCACCGCGTCGAGGATCTCGGCGGCGACCTTCTCGGGCGGGAAGCCGCGCCGGGCGTAGAGGCCGGAGAACTTCTTCTGCCGTCGCTCCTGTTCGGCCGCGTCCACCCCGGAGAAGGTGGTGGTGCGGGTGATGTTGGTGTTCACGATGCCGGGGCAGATCGTGCTCACGCCGATCCTGTCCCGGGCCAGCTCCGCGCGCAGGCAGTCGGAGAGCATGAACACCGCGGCCTTGCTGGTGGCGTACGCGGCGAGCATCTTCGAGGGCAGGTAGGCGGCGGCCGAGGAGAGGTTGACGATGTGCCCGCCCGCGCCCCGCTCCTTCATCAGCGCGCCGAAGGCCCGGCAGCCGTGGATGACGCCCCACAGGTTGACGTCGAGGACGCGCCGCCACTCCTCCTCGGTGGTCTCCAGGAAGGTGCCGGAGTGGCCGATGCCCGCGTTGTTCACGACGATGTCGGGCACGCCCTGGGCGGCGGCGACGGCGGCCGCGAAGGCCTCCACCGCGCGGCCGTCGGACACGTCGACGTGGTGCGTCCCGGTCTTCGCGCCGAGCAGCCGGGCGAGTTCGGCGGTGCGCTCGAGCCCCTCCGTGTTCAGGTCGCACAGGGCGAGGTCGGCGCCCCGCTCGGCGAAGGCGAGCGCGGTGGCCCGACCGATGCCGCTGCCGGCACCGGTCACCACCACCAGCTTGCCCGCGAACTCGGCGGCCTCCCCGGCGGGCCGGTCCGCCCGGCCGGTCTGGGCCTTGGCGAGGGCGTCCGTCGCGGGCGCGCCCTCCTGGTGCGCGGTGAACTCGCGGATCATACGGGCCACGGTGGTTCCCTTCTCCAGCAGCGCCGACCAGTGGGTGGCGGGCAGTTCCCGCCGCCACAGGCGCGGGGCCCATTCCTCCAGGCCCTCCGAGAGCGCCGGGCTGACGTAGTGGTCGTCGGTGAGCGTGATGACCTGCACCGGCACGGCGGTGGGCCGGGGCGTGGGGTGCAGCAGCCGGGGCAGCATGTTGGCCCGGTAGAGCCGTACGCCACGGGCGGCGTCCCCGGCGAGCGTGCGCTGCGGATGGCCCTCGCGCGGCGTGACCCGCTCCAGGTCGCGCAGCAGGCGCGGCCAGGCCCGGGCGAGCCCGAGCCGCCAGGCCGCCGGCGCGAGCACCGGCAGATGGAACAGGTAGATGTACCAGGAGTGCACGCCCTGCGCGGCGAGCTGCTTGAGGTGCCGGGGCGTGGGCCGGCGCATCCGGCGGCGCAGCCAGAACCCCATGTGGTCCAGGCACGGCCCGGACAGGCTGGTGTAGGAGGCGATGCGCTCCGCGGAGCGGGGGTCGGTGACGGCCTCCCACGCCTGGATCGAGCCCCAGTCGTGCGCGACGACGTGCACCGGCCGGTCCGGCGAGGTCGCTTCGGCCACCGCGTACAGGTCCTCGGCGAGCAGTTCGAGGCGGTACTCCTCCGTCGTCCGGGGCGAGTTGGAGGCCCCGGCGCCGCGGACGTCGTAGCGCACCACGTGGTGGTCGACGGCGAGGTCGGCGGCCACGTCGTCCCAGACGGCATGGGTGTCCGGGTAGCCGTGGACGAGCAGGACCGTCGGGCCGGCCGGGTCGCCCTGTTCGTAGACGGCCAGGGAGAGCGCGCCGGAGCGCACCCGGCGTGCGCGCACCGCGCCCGTCTCCGCCTCCCGGCCGCCGCGCCGCTCGCCCGCACCGCCGTCGGACTTCTTCGCACTGCTCTCGCGCACGTGACTCCTCTTGTTCCCCTCGGTCCCGGTCCGGTCCCCGCCGCTCACCGGGCGGCCGCCAGGGCGCGGCCCCGGTGGACGTGCGGCAGGTCGTCGTCGAGCCAGTAGGCGTCGTCCTCGGTGACCACCAGCAGCTCCTCGAACTTCAGGCCCACGTCACGGAAGCCGACGTGCGGTTCGACCGCCCACAGGCCCGGGGTCGGCGCGTGCCGGGAGGCGCGTCCGTCGGCCCACAGCGGGGACCGGCCGTGCAGCCGCTCGCTGACCAGTTCCCGCCCGAGTGTCTGGAGGGTGCGCACGCCGAAGCCGAACAGGTTCACCCCGGCGGGCAGCCGCGGTGCGCGCATCCGGGTCACCTGGTGGCCGATGACGCGGCCCGGGTACACCTGGTGCCGGTTGTCGTAGCCGTGCTCGGCGATCTTCGCGTCCACCGCCGCGTACACCTCGTCGAGGGTGCGCCGCTCGCGCACCAGCCGCACGATCAGCTCCCGGTACTCCAGCAGGTCCTCGGCGATCCGGTCCCAGATCGGGTTGTCGCCGACCTTGCCCGCGTAGCCGATGTCCGCGGTGTAGCCGTCGACCACGGGCGCGCAGTCCAGGACGTACGACATGCCCTCGGTCAGCGGGCGTCCGGTGGCGAAGAACTGGAGCGGGGTGCGGAAGTGCCGGAACGCGGTGCGGTCGCCGAACCAGGCGAACGGCACGTGGAAGAAGTCCTGCACGCCCTCCGCGACCAGCTCCCGGCGCAGCCGCCGGGCCGCCGGCCGTAGCCGTCGCGGGCTGTGGTGAGCGGCAGGTAGACGCCCATCAGCCGCTCCATGAAGCGGAAGTACCGGTCGGCGCGCGGGCGGCCGTACAGGTCCGGTGGGATCGGGGCGGGGTGCGGGCGGCTCATGACGCGGTCCTCGGTCTCGGCGGGCGGCGGATGGTCTCAGTGAGCGGCGGCGCGGGCCGCGGGGGAGGCGCCGAGATAGGCGATGGCCTGCCGCGTCGAACCCTCCTGGGTGGGGTGGTAGTGGCGGCTGAAGTAGCGGGAGGCCGACCGCAGCGCCCGGCCCGGGCTGGGCAGCAGTCCGCGCCGCGAGGCCCGGTACGCCTCGCGCCAGGCGGGCCGGACCGAGCCGACGAGTTCGGGATCGACGCTCAGCAGGAAACGGGTGCCGCGCACCCACAGGTGGGTCAGCGCGGAGGCGGCCAGGAGCATGGTGCGGGCCCGGCGCAGATAGCTCGGGTCGAGATGGCACAGCAGGTCGTAGGCGACGCTGCGGTGCTCGACCTCCTCGGCGCCGTGCCAGCGCAGCAGGTCCAGCATGACCTCGTCGGCGCCGGCCCGGTCCAGGGCCCCCGCGTTGAGGATCCAGTCGCCGAGGAACGCGGTGAAGTGCTCGATCCCGGCGATGATCGCGACCCGCTCGATCAGGTACTCGCGCTCCCGGCGCGGGGACAGACCGGGCTTGTCGCCGAGCAGCTCGTGGAAGAGGTACTCGACCTGGGTGACGTACGGGGAGATGTCCAGGCCCTTGGCCTGGAAGTGGTCGAGCACCCCCTGGTGCGCCTCGGCGTGCATGGCCTCCTGGCCGGTGAAGCCGAGCACCCGCTCGCGCAGCTCCTCGTCGGTGATCAGCGGCATCGTCTGCTGGAAGACCCGGACGAACCAGCGCTCGCCCTCGGGCAGCAGCAAGTGCAGCACGTTGATCACATGGGTGGCGGTGGGCTCGCCCGGCACCCAGTGCATGGGCAGCCGCGCCCAGTCGAAGTGCACGTCGCGCGGGGTGAGGACCAGGTCGTCGTGCTCCTCCGGCTTCTTGTGCACGGCGGCTTCCTTGCTCACGGCGGCTCCTTCGGGGCGGGGCGAAGGCGGAACGGACGGATCGGGCGGCTCGGACCGGCCGGTGACGAAGGTCTGGCCGAGCAGGACCACGGCTGCGGAGGACCACGGCCAAAGGCAGCGGCGACCGTGCCGCCGCGTCCCTCTTATTGAGGATTACTCAACAGTAGGACTTGTTGAGCTTCTGTCAATAGACTGGACCCCATGACCCGCGCCTCCGCCGCCCGCTCCCGCATGCTGCCGACCGACCGCAGGACCCAGATCCTCGCGGCGGCCCGGCGCATGCTGGAGCACAGGTCCATCGACGAGATCTCGGTCGAGGCGGTGGCCGGCGAGGCCGGGGTCTCCCCGGGGCTGCTCTTCCACTACTTCGGCTCCCAGCGCAAGTTCCGCTACGCGGTGCTCCAGATGGCCGCCGAGGAACTGCTCTCCCACGTCCGCCCGGACCCGGAGCTCAGCATCGCCGAGCAACTGCGCGCGGGCGTCGAGACGTTCGTGGACTACGTGTCGCGGTTCCCCACCATCTACCTCGCCGTCACCCGCCTCAGCCGGGGCAACGACGTGCGCGAACTGCACAGCAGCGCGCGCGGGGTCATCGGCGGCTGGATCACCGAGGGCATCGAGAGCGTCGGCGTGGACCTCACCCCCGCCCTGCGGCTGACGGTGAACGCCTGGCTCGCCTTCATGGAGGAGGCGGTGCTCGGCTGGCTGGCCCGCCCGGAGCTCACCCAGGCCGAACTGATCGACATGTGCGAGCGCAGCTTCTACCACCTGGCCGAGGGCGCCCTGGACGACGAGCGGCGCTGGCAGGAGATCCTGGACCAGCTCAACAGGCGCTGACGGCACGGTCCAGCGCCACCGTGAACCGGTGCGCCCGTCCCGCGACAGCCGCCCGCGCCGTCCGCGCCCCTCCCCGGTCCGGCGCTCATCCCGCCAGCGCCCGCCCGAACGCGCCCACCTCCTGGGGCACGCCGCTGCAGTCGGTGGCCGCGTCGCTCCCGGAGGCGTCGCCCGTCGCGCACTGCCTGTCCCGGAAGGCGGACCACATGGACACCCAGGCGATCTCCTTCGTCTCGGCGAAGGACCGCAACCGCGCCGCGTCGGCGAGGGTGAACGTCTCCCCGGCGATGTCGTTGACGCCGATCATCGAGGTGAGCGCCATGCCCCGCCAGGCCGCCGTGCCCGAGAGGCCGAACACCTTCTCCAGCTGGGCGTGCGCGGCCGTGGCCGCGGTGACGGCGTAGTCGCCCATGTCGCCGGTGTAGGACTCGCCGTAGTTCATGGTCATCAGGTTGACGGTGGAGACCTGGACGTCGTACCGGTTCGCGGACGCCAGCAGCGCCAGGCCGTCGGCGTCCAGCCCGTCGGGCATCACGGGCAGCGTGAACGTGACCTCCAGACCGGGCCGTTCCTTCTGGAGCAGTGCGATCGCCTGCGACCGCCGGGCCACGGAGGCGGCGTCGCCCAGCGTGTCGCCCTCGACGTCGAAGTCGGCCAGGGCGGCACCCGCCGCGTCCAGCGCCCGCCCGTACGCCTCGGCGAGCGCGGACGCGCTGTCGCAGACCGTCGCCAGCTCCTTGCCCGAGGCCCCGCCGAAGGACACCCGCACCGCGGCCCCGGACTTCTTCAGCGCCCCGATCCGGTTCGCCACCGCGGTGTCGTCCACGGCCCGGTCGCCGCCCCACTTCGGGGTGCAGCCGGTGGTGTCGGAGATGACGAAGGCGAGGTTGTACGCCGTCGGCGAGCCCGCCGAGTCGGTGCCGTACGCGGTCGTGGCGCTGACGTAGGGGGCGTACGACGTGCCCGCCCCGGCCGTCGGGGCGGTGGGCGCGGGGGCGGCGGCAGCGGCGGTCGTGGGCGCCGCGTCCGCAGTGGTGCCGGAGCCCGGGGAGCAGCCCGTGACGGCCAGGGCGAGCAGGGCGGTGAGCTCGGTCGCCGACTTCAGGGAACTTCTCATCGCGCATGCACCAGCTCTCGTGATCTGCGTCCCGAAACGGCGGCGGAACGGGATTCCGCAGCGGCAACCTCTCACACCCGGCCCGATGCGCGAGACAGGTGAACGGCACGGATCACGCCTGCTCGGAAACGTGCTGACCGGGTCGACTGCCTGACAGTTTCTGGGGCTTTACCAAGTGCGCGACGACGGCCGTGACCGTGGGTGATCCCCTGCTTCCTGGGTGAGGGGACAGGTTTCGGGTCTTTTCACGGGCGCCCCGAAGGAGAGCCCGTGGGTGGCCAGGGAAACCCTTCCTGATATCCGGGCAGTGCGTTCCGGGCCTCCCATGTCCCCCGCCGAGAGCCGTACCGCGGCCGGAGCCGAGAGCCGTGGCGCCCTCGCACGCGGACGCCGCCGGCGCAGACGGGAGCGGCAGGAGCTGGCCACCCGGTTCTTCGACGCCCTGCACGAGGGCGACGTCCCTGGCTTGCGGGACCTGCTCGCCGCCGATGTGCGCGGTCGCCGACGCCTGGGCGCTCACCCGCGAGGTGAAGCGGACCCGCGGCTGACGGGGGCGCCGCAGAAGCCGGTCCCTCCGTGTCCGCCGGTCGGGTGGCCGTGGCTGCCCGGCCAGCGGAACCGTGGTGGACGGGCCGCCGGGCCGGGGATCCGTAGGGGCATGAGCACTCACCACGACGGCCCGGACAGCGCGCACCGGCGCCCGCCGGGTGTCTCGGACACCACCGTCCAGGCCCTGGGGGCCCTGTCGAAGGCGCTGGAGACGACCGAACGCGCCCGCGGCCACCTGTACTCCTTTCACCAGCTCACCGGCGGCGCCGACTTCGAACTCGACCGGGCCGTCGCCCTGTTGCGGGAGGCCGGCCACCACGAGTGGGCCGAGCGGGTCCAGCGGGAGATCCTGGGCCGCAACGTGATCCCCGGCCACTGGACCTTCCAGATCGTCGAGGCATACAACGCCACCTACTACGAGCCGTTCCGCGGCGTTGAGGCACAGGCGCGCCGCGAACTCGCCGACGGCAAGGATCACTTGTTCGAGGCCGAGCTGAAGGAGCAGCGCCGCACCGCGGGCCACCCCGACCACACCGCCCGCCCGGACACCGCCGCTTCGTCCGACCCCGCGGACCGGACGGCGGACGCGCGGCACGGCCGACGGAGTTGACGGGTCCGGGGGCGTGGACCCGCCCTCGGCCGCTCACGCGACCGGTCCGCCGGTTTCCGCGCCATGATCGACCCGTACGACGCGTTACCCACCGGGTCCTGTGAGCCGCCTCCCGCCGGCCGGCCCGACGACGTGAGGAGATCCCATGGCCAGCTACGAGTCGGTCCTCGACTCCGTCGGAGCGACGCCCCTGCTCCGCCTGACCCGTTCGGCCGCGGGGCTGTGCCCGCGCATCTACGTCAAACCGGAGTGGCAGAACCCGGGCGGCAGCGTGAAGGACCGGGCCGCCCTGTCGATGCTGCGCCGGGCCGAGGCCGAGGGAGAACTCCGGCCCGGCGGTACGGTCGTGGAGGTGACCAGCGGCAACACCGGGATCGGCCTGGCGCTGGCCGCGGCGCACCTCGGCTACCGGGCGGTCGTCTTCACCAGCTCCACGATCGCCCAGGAAAAGCGCGCCCAGCTCGCGGCCTACGGGGCGGAGCTGCGCCTGGTGGACGCCTTCGTCCCCAAGGACCACCCCGACAGCGTGCACGCGCAGGGGCGTCGGTTCGTGGAGGAGACGCCCGGAGCCTGGTTCGCCCACCAGTACGACAACCCGGCCAACCCGGCGGCCCATTACGCGACCACCGGCCCCGAGATCTGGACCGACACCGAGGGCACGGTCACCCACTTCGTGGCCACGGTCGGCACGGGCGGCACCGTCTCCGGCACCGGCCGCTACCTCAAGGAGGTCAGCGGCGGCCGGGTCCGGGTGATCGGCGCCGACCCGCTCACCTCGGCCTACTCCGGCGGCGACGGCAGCCAGAAGTACATCGAGGGCGCCGGGCACTTCGTCCACCCCGAGACGGCCCAGGACCTGTGGCCGCAGTCCCTCGACACCACTGTGATCGACGACTACGCGCCCGTGGACGACCAGAGCGCGATCGACGCCGTCCGGTGGCTGGCCCGCACCGAGGGCATCCTCGCGGGCGGTTCCTCGGGGGTCGCGCTGGCGGCGGCCTTCCGGCTCGCCGAGCACCTCACCGAGGACGACACCGTCGTCGTCCTGCTGCCGGACTCGGGCCGCAGCTACCTCTCGACGTACTTCGACGACGCCTGGCTCACGGCCAACGGCTTCACCGCCCCGACGGCCCCGGCCCGGACGGCCGCGAACGCCGCCGGAGCCGACGAGCCGACCGCCGGTGCCGGGGCGGGCGGGCCGACCGTCGGCGCGTACGCGACCCCGGCCCCGTACGTGGAGCGGGGCGAGGCCGTCGCCGAGGCCGTACGACGGCTGGCCACCGCCGGCGTCGCGGACGACGACGTGGTGCTGGTGGTGCACCCGCGCGACGCGCGCGTCCTGGCACCGCACCCCTCCGACGTCATCGGCTGGACCACGCCCGCCCGGCTGCGCGGGGCCGCGACCGTCGCCGGGACCGCCCGCCGCGTCGGGCCGAAGCTGGGCCGCGGACTCGCACTCACCGCCCCGGCCGTGACCGCCTGGGCGGCGGCCGACGGGGAGGTGGCGCTGGTGCTCGACCAGGGCCGGGTCGCCGGAACGGTGGCCCGGCGGCAGCTGCGGCCCCAGCCGGTGCAGCGGGCGGCCGAGCACACGGGGTGATGTCGGCCGCCCCTCGCCGGAGTCGGCACCGGTGCGGGGCGGGAGCCCGCGGTCATGCGTCGTGTCCCGACCGGTCCGTTGCCGACCGGCCCGGTAGGGGACGGACCGGTCGGCGACTTCGAGGGGCTGTCAGGGAGCCGATGAGCGGCTCGGTCAGCAGTCGCGGAACTCCGGCGACTGGTTGAGGATCTGCGCGCGCGGCGAGGTGAACCGGGTGTGGGTCGCCCCGCTCCGGTCCTCGGGGCGGAACGCCGCGACCCGGTGGCAGTTCTGGAAGGCCAGCGCGATGCCGAAGTGCCGCTCCAGACTGCCCCGGATGGCGTCGCTGGAGAGCGCCCGCAGCAGCTGACCGCGCTCCTTCTCGGACGGCGGGGGCGTCTGGTTGTCGGCGAACTCGGCGGCGCCGGACCGCAGTTCCTCCGCCAGACGGGCGATGAGGTCGTAGGCGTACGGCAGCGAGGCGCGGACCGTGGCCACGAAGTCCTCCTCCCGCACCTCCCCCTTCTCGGCCTCGGAGAGCAGCTGCGGGGAGACGTCGAGCGACATGAGGGTGTCCTGTCTGTTGTCCGGATGTGTGTCGGGTGCGTAGGTCAGGCCCTGGCCTTCAGCGCGGCTGGGCCGTGCCGGAAGCCGGGATCGACCTGGCCGGCGAGGTCCCGGCCGGTGGCGGCGTTCGCCCAGGCGTCGGCGTTGCGCAGGTGGAAGGCGACGGCGTGCCGCTGGAAGGCGTCCCAGTTCTTGGTGCGGGCGTCGACGGCCTCGCGCAGCCGGTGCAGCGCGGCGACGTTGTGGGACTCCAGACCGTCGTGTGCGCGGCCCTGCTCCCGCGCCCGCACGAAGGAGGAGTGCGCGCAGTGGGCGAGGAGGTCGTCGCCGACGTGCTCCTTGAGGAAGAGCAAGTCGTCCTCGTCGGTGATCTTGTTGCCGACCACGGCGACGGGCACGCCGAAACCGGCCGCGTGGTCGCGGTACTGGTGGTACACGGAGACGCTCTTGAGGGTCGGCTCCACCACCAGGAACGTCATGTCGAAGCGGGTGAACAGACCGGAGGCGAAGGCGTCGGCGCCGGCCGTCATGTCGATGACGACGTACTCGCCGGGCCCGTCCACGAGATGGTTGAGGTACAGCTCGACCGCGCCGAGCTTGGAGTGGTAGCAGGCGACGCCGAGGTCCTCCTCGCCGAAGGCGCCGGTCACCATCAGCGGTACCCCGCCGACCTCGCGGACGTGGTGGGCGTGGATCTCGTCGTCGCCGAGCAGCCGCAGCAGCCGGGAGCCCCGACCGGGCGGGGTGGTCTTGACCATGGCGTCACGGGACGGGATGCGCGGGTTCGTGCCCCGCAGGTAGTCCTTGATCTCGCCGGTGCGCGCGCTGAGCGCAGGGGCGTCGAAGGACGCGTCCTCCGCCAGGCCGAGCGCGTGGGCGAGGTGCTGGTTGATGTCGCCGTCGATGGCGAGGACCGGCGCACCGGAGTGCGCCAGACGGCGGGAGAACAGGGCGGACAGGGTGGTCTTCCCACTACCGCCCTTGCCCACGAAGGCAACGCGCATGACGGCTCCTCAGATGAAAATGAATGTCATGATCCTAGGGTGGTGAGGGAACGGAGCCCCTGTCAAATCACACGCGCCGCCGCCCGTCGTCCCGGCCGTACGCCGACCCGATCGGGCGAGCGCGGCACGGGGGCCGCAGGGGTGTCGGCAGGGACTCCCCCGTTACGGTGTCCAGGCCAGCGACACGCGGCGCCGGGCCCGGGGTTCAGCGCACCGAACCGCCACCGAGCCCGGAGCCGGGCCGAACCCGGAACCGAACCGGCATCGGACCGGCGCCGAGCCCGAAGCCGGGCCGGGGCCCGGTTCCGGCACCGCACCGTCACCGAACCGACGCGGACCCGCTCCGCGCGACTCCCGGGGGAATCGGCCTCGCCTTCGTGCCGTCCCTGCTCTTCGGCAACACCCCCGCGCGCTGCCGGGGCCAACGGCTGGGGCACCACCGCGCTGATGGGCGCGCTCTCCAGCCACTGGCTGCTCACCCCCGGCATCAGCGCCTGCCGGGGCGCCGCCCGGCGCACGCGGGCCGACACACCCGTCCCGCGGAGCTGACGCGGTCCCGCAGAGAGATGACGTGGTGCGGCAGGGCCGACGCCGTCCCGCACGGCCGACCCGTCGCGCGCCCATGGCCGGTCGTCGACCGGCGTGGGCGGCGCACTGAGGGGGTGTGCGCGGCACGGCGGCGGCCCGCCGGGAGCCCGCACGCTCTACCGGCCGGCCGGGAGCGGTGGTGATGATGAGCTGGCCGCGAGCGATCGTGGTCAGCGTGCATCCCCGCTCTCCCGGCGGCCGGACACGCGGCGGAAGGAGCCCACTTTGTTGCTTCTCATCTCCCCGGACAGCGTCGAAGAGGCCCTCGAATGCGCGAAGGCGGCGCAGCACCTGGACATCGTCGACGTGAAGAAGCCCGACGAGGGCTCCCTCGGGGCGAACCACCCGTGGGTCATCAGGGCCGTCCGCGACGCGGTCCCGGCGGACAAGCCGGTCTCCGCCACCGTGGGAGACGTACCCTACAAGCCCGGCACGGTCGCCCAGGCGGCGCTCGGCGCGACGGTGTCCGGAGCGACGTACATCAAGGTCGGCCTCTACGGGTGCACGACGCCCGACCAGGCCGTCGAGGTCATGCGGGGCGTCGTCCGGGCGGTGAAGGACTTCCGGCCGGACGCGTTGGTCGTCGCCTCGGGGTACGCGGACGCCCACCGCATCGGCTGCGTCAACCCGCTCGCCCTGCCCGACATCGCACGCCGCTCCGGCTCCGACGGGGCGATGCTCGACACCGCCGTCAAGGACGGCACCCGGCTGTTCGACCACACCCCGCCCGAGGTGTGCGCCGAGTTCGTACGGCTGGCCCGCGAGGCCGGACTGCTCGCCGCCCTCGCGGGCAGCGTCAAAGCCGGCGACCTGGCGGAGCTGGCCCGGATGGGCACCGACATCGTGGGGGTGCGCGGGGCGGTCTGCGAGGGCGGCGACCGCAACGCCGGCCGCATCCGGCCCGAACTGGTCGCCGCCTTCCGCGCGGAGATGGACCGGTGCGTGCAGCAGCACGGCGGGCGCGGCGCGGCCGTCGCCGCCGCGAGCTGACCGCCGTATGCCGGCCCGGCAGCCCCACGGCAGTCCCGCTCCCACACCCCGCCACGGCCCCGCACCCGCGACCCGACACGGCCGCTTCGCCGTGGTCGACCCGGCGACGGGCGAGGCCTTCGACGAGGCCCCCGACCGGCGGCCGGACGAACTCGACGCCGTCGTCGGCCGCGCCCACGCCGCCTGGCGCGGCTGGCGGGCCGACCCGGCCGCCCGTACGGCGGCGCTGCTCGCAGCGGCCGACGCCGTCGAGGCGGCCGGCGACGTCCTCGCCCCACTGCTCACCCGCGAACAGGGCAAGCCCCTGACCGAGGCGTACGCGGAGGTCGCCCGCACGGCCGCCAGGCTGCGCTACTTCGCCGCCCTGGACCACGCACCCCAGCCGATCGCGGACGGCCGCCCGGTGCGCAGCGAGGTCCGCTGGCGCTCCCTCGGGCCCGTCGCCGCGATCGTCCCGTGGAACTTCCCGCTGCAACTGGCGTCGGCGAAGTTCGCGCCCGCGCTCGCCGCGGGCAACACGCTGGTGCTCAAACCCTCCCCGCACACCCCCCTGGCCACCCTGCGGCTCGCGTCCGTCCTCGAGGCCGTGCTCCCCGAGGACGTCCTGACCGTCGTCACCGGCCGCGAACCCCTGGGCGCCGGCCTCGCCTCCCACCCTGGCATCCGCCATGTGACCTTCACCGGCTCCCTCCCCACCGGGCGCGCCGTCGCCGAGCGGGCGGCGGCCTCGCTGGCCCGGGTCACCCTGGAACTCGGCGGCAACGACGCCGCGATCGTCCTGGACGACGTGGACGTGGAGGCGATCGCGGACCGGCTGTTCTGGTCGGCGTTCCGCAACTGCGGGCAGATCTGCATGGCGGTCAAACGCGTCTACGCCCCGGCCCGGCTCCACTCCGACGTGGTCGAGGCGCTCGCACAGCGCGCGAAGAACACCGTCGTCGGGCCCGGACTGGACCCCGGCACCCAGCTGGGGCCGGTCAGCAACGCCGACCAGCTGGCCCGCATCGAGCACTACACCGACCGGGCCGTGGCCGACGGCGCCCGCGCCGCGGCCGGCGGCCACCGGCTGGACCGGCCGGGCTACTTCTTCGCCCCCACGATCCTGGCCGATGTGCCCGCCGACAGCCCGGTGGTGACCGAGGAACAGTTCGGCCCGGTCCTGCCGGTGCTGCCGTACGACACCGTGGAGGAGGCGGTCGAGGCCGCCAACGCCACCGGCTTCGGGCTCGGCGGGTCGGTGTGGGGGACCGACCTCGACCGGGCCGAGGCGGTGGCCGACCGGCTGGAGTGCGGGACGGCGTGGCTCAACCACCACGCCGAACTGTCCCTCGCCCAGCCCTTCGCCGGCACCAAGGAGAGCGGTGTCGGTGTCGCGGGCGGCCCCTGGGGCCTCTACGGCAACCTCAGACCGTTCGTCGTCCACCGGCCGCTGGAGGCGTGAGCATGAAGTTCGGCGCGGCGGTCCTGCGCTCGTACGACAGCCCTTTCACCCTGGAGGAGGTCGTCCTGGACGCGGGGCCGGCCGACGGCGAGGTCCTGGTCCGGGTCGCGGGCTGCGGCATGTGCCGCACCGATCTCGCCGTCCGGCGTTCCGGAGGCCGCTCGCCGCTGCCTGCGGTCCTCGGCCACGAGGGGTCCGGGGTGGTGGTGGAGACCGGCGGGCCGGGCACGGGGCTGAGTGTCGGCGACCATGTGGTCCTCAGCTTCGACTCCTGCGGTCACTGCCCCAACTGCCTGGGCGGAGCCCCCGCCTACTGCGACTCCTTCCCCTCGCTCAACCTGTTCGGCGGGCGGGAGGAGGACGCGGCGCGGTTCACCGACACGGCCGGGAACGCGCTGGCTCCCCGCTGGTTCGGGCAGTCGTCGTTCGCCGAGTATGCGACGGTCCCGGCCCGCAACGCCGTCCGCGTCGATCCGTCCCTGCCCCTGGAACTGCTGGGGCCGCTCGGCTGCGGCTTCCTCACCGGGGCCGGGGCGGTCCTGAACTCCTTCGGCGCCGGACCCGGTGACAGCGTCGTCGTCCTCGGCGCGGGAGCGGTGGGCCTGGCCGCGGTGATGGCGGCCGCCGCCGCCGGAGCGGTGGCCGTGGCCGTCGACCGGTACCCCGAACGGCTGGCCCTCGCCGAACGCTTCCACGCCGTCCCGCTGTACGCCTCCTCGCCCGACCTGCCCGGCCGCATCCGGCGGCTCACGGACGGTGGCGCGGCGTACGCGCTGGACACCACGGCCTCCGCCCGGCTGATCAACGACGCGTTGCACGCCCTGCGCCCGAGGGGCCGGCTCGGTCTGGTGGCCCGGCTGCACACCGCGCTCCCGCTGGGACCGGGGGGACTGGACCGGGGCCGGACGATCTCCCACATCTGCGAGGGGGACGCCGTCCCCGGCCTGCTCGTCCCGAAGCTGACGGCGCTGTGGCGGGCCGGGCGGTTCCCCTTCGACCAGCTGATCCGCACCTACCCGCTCGCCGGCATCAACGACGCCGAACGCGACTGCGACGCGGGCCGCGTGGTCAAACCCGTCCTCATCCCGGGCGGGGACTGAGGCGGGGAGACGCCGCGCGGCGCCGCTCCGTCAGCGCGCGGGTGCCGGGGGCCTGGCCGCCTTGTCCGCGAACACCCACCGGTTGCCCTCCAGCGCGTCGTTCTGCTCGGGCAGGGGTCCGCGCCCGTGCCGGTGGGTGAACTCGAAGGGTGTGGAGACGGAGGTGGACCACCCCCGGCCCGTCAGGTGACCCGCCGAGTCGGGCCGCGGTCCCCCGTCGAACAGGCCGAGCAGGTCGATGCCGATCTGGTCCCGCGTCGCGGTGTAGAGGGGGCTGTCGCGGTACTCCAGCAGATCCCGTTCCAGCTTGACCTCGTAGGCCAGAGCACTACCGGGCGCGCTCAGCCCGTCCACCGTCTCGATCAGCCGGGTCTCGACGGCGGGCGGCAGGTAGAACAGCAGCCCCTCCGCCAGCCACGCCGTCGGCACGGCCGCGTCGAAGCCCGCCTCGGCCAGCGCTCCCGCCCAGTCCGCGCCCAGATCCACCGGCACCGGGACGCGCCGCGCCTTCGGCCGGGCGGACAGGCCGCCGAGCACCTCGTGCTTGAACGCCAGCACGCCCGCCCTGTCGATCTCGAAGACCACGCAGTCCTCGGGCCAGTCCAGTCGGTACGCCCGGGCGTCCAGCCCCGCGCCGAACAGCACCACCTGCCGCGCGTCCGCCCGCACCGAGCGGAGGAGGAAGTCGTCGAGGACCCTGGTGCGCAGACCGAAGTACCGGGCGAAGCGGCCCCACAGGGGGTTCGCCTCCCCGCCGGGCACCTGGTGCGGCCGGACGGGCCAGCCCGCGGAGGCGGAGGCGGCGCGGACGAAGTGCTCCGCGTAGACGTCCCGGGCCAGGCTGTCGTCGCGATGCGTCTCGATGGCCCGGGCCGCGGCGACCAGCAGCGCCGTCACACCGACCCCGCCGTCCACGCCCTCCACACCGGGGCCCTGCCGCACCGTACCGACCATGTGTCCTCCTCAGGACATGAGAGAAACCCCCGGCCGGTTCCGCACCGGCCCCGCCCCACCCGGCCCGGAAGAGGACCCTCCTCACTGTCCAGCCGAACCCCGCCCACCGCCCGGGAAGACAGCGGAGTTCACGCGAGCGGGTGAGGACCGGATCAGGTGTCTGAGGGCACGCGTCGCCTCCTTCGGAAGCGCCGGCGCCGCGGGCGCGACGGTCACCGGCCGCCGCGGTCACCGTCCGGGACGGGCACGGCGGCGGTTCACGACGGCGACGGCTCCCAGGGCGGCTCCGACCGCGAGGACGGTCAGCCCGCGCGCCCACACCTCGGCCTCGACCCGCGTGGCCAGCACCACGCAGGACACCGCGCCGAGCACGGGCACGGCGGTGAACGCCCGGAAGTGCGGGCGCTCCGCGCGGTCGCGCCGCTGGACCAGGACGGCGACGTTGACCAGGAGGAACACCACGAGGAGGAGCAGCACGAGGGTGGAGGCGAGGGTCGCCACGTCCCCGGTGAGCGCCAGCAGGAAGGCGAGGACGGTGGTCGCCGCGATCGACGCCCACGGAGTACGGCGACCGGGCAGCACCCGGGTGAGGAACCGGGGCAGGAGACCGTCCCGCGCCATGCCGTAGGCCAGCCGGGAACTCATGATCCCGGTGAGCAGCGCGCCGTTGGCGACGGCGACGAGGGCGACGGCGCTGAAGAGCTTGGGCGGCACCCCGCCCGCCTCCCGCACCACTTCGAGGAGCGGGCCGCTGGAGCGGGCCAGGGTCGCAGTGGGGACGGCCGCCGAGGCGACGATCCCGACGAGGACGTAGACGGCGCCCGCCGTCAGCAGCGCGCCGAACAGGGCGCGGGGATAGGAGCGGCGCGGGTCGCGGGTCTCCTCGGCGACGTTGACGGAGGTCTCGAATCCGACGAAGGAGTAGTACGCGAGCACCGTCCCGCCGAGGACCCCGGCGGCGGCCCCGGTGTCGGCGGTGCCGAGGTGGACCAGCCTGCCGGGATCGCCGTCGCCCCGCAGGAACAGCCAGACCCCGAGGCCGACGACGAGGAGGAGACCGCCCACCTCGACGACGGTCGCCGCCACGTTGGCCCGGGTTGACTCGCTGATGCCCCGGGCGTTCAGCAGGGCCAGCGCGCACAGGAAGACGGCCGCCACCGCCACGACGGGCAGGCTCACGAAGGCGGCCAGGTAGTCGCCGGCGAAGCCCCGCGCCAGCGCGGCGACGGACACGATGCCCGCGGCGAGCATGCAGAACCCGGCGAGGAACCCGGCGAACGGTCCGAAGGCGAGGGTCGCGTAGTGGGAGGCGCCGCCCGCCCGCGGGTACTTCGTGGCCAGCTCGGCGTACGAGGCGGCGGTCAGCAGCGACAGCAGCAGGGCGAGGAGCAGGGGCACCCACACGGCGCCGCCCGACTTCGCGGCGACCTGGCCGACGAGGACGTAGACACCGGCGCCGAGCACGTCGCCGAGGATGAAGAAGTAGAGCAGGGGGGTGGTCAGGGCCTTCTTGAGCGGGGCGGTCCCGCTCTGGGAAGTGCCGACGGACGTCGGCGCGGAGGGGGTGGTCATCACTGCCGCCTACCCGGGCGGCGCGGTCGTGGAACGGAAGAGGCGGGCGGTGTGATCAGGCCGGCCCACCCGCGCCCACACGTGTGGCCGTAGCGGGCGGGACCGGGCAGTGACGTGCGGCGGCGTGGTGCGGAGTCGGGCGGTGACGTGAGGTGACGTCGTGGTGGAGCCGGGCGGCGGTCGCGGGCGGTCACGTGGCAGGCGGTGGGCGGTCGCCGGGCGGCTCGGGGGAGCGGACCCGCTCCCGGTGCCCCCGGCCGTCCCCGCTTCCGGCGCACGCCGTTGCCTCGCCCGTCCTCGGGCATGCCTGAACCATGACCGCCGAGAACCACGGCACCGACGAGGACCCCGTCACCGCCTCGGCCGCGGGCAGGGTGCCGGCCGGCGAGGTCCTGTCGGGGCGCCCGCCCACACGGGACGCCCGGACGCGCCGTACCGTCCAGGCCCGCCCGACGGCGGTCCGCGGATGGTCGAGAACGGCCCCGAGGCGACGCCGACGGGTCCGGCCGCAGCCCGGCCGGACCTCCGGCGCCGCGCAGGCGACCGACCGGGTCTGCCGCGGTGTCCCGGCCGGGCTCAGCGCAGGCGGCGGGCGCGGAACACCAGGTCGTCGGCGTGGTGGGCGCCGGCGCCGCCGTCCGGGATCACCCGCGGCCGCACCTCGTCCACCTCCACCACCCAGTCGTCGGTGAGCGACGCGGCGACCATGGAGGGCCACACGTAGTCGGCCGGGTCGAAACCGCTGTCGTGCGCGTGCCGGGCGTCCATCCCGGCATGGTGGACGAGCAGCAGCACACCGCCGGGCGCGACCGCTTCGAGCAGGGCCCGTTCGGCCGCGGCGTCGGGCGTGCGCAGCAGGGCCGGGTACTGCGCCGAGACCAGGTCGAAGGAGCCCGCGGGCAGAGCGGCCTCCACCAGCCCGGCGTGCATCCAGCGCACGGAGACACCGGCGTCCCGGGCATGCCCGGCCGCACGGTCCAGCGCCACGCCCGAGACGTCGAGCGCGGTCACCTCCCAGCCGCGACGCGCCAGCCAGACGGCGTCCGCGCCCTCGCCGCAGCCGACGTCGAGCACCCGCCCGGGAGTGAGGTGGGCGACCTCGGCGACGAGGGCGCCGTTGGGCTGCCCGCTCCACAACCGCTCCTGGTCGCCGTAGCGTTCGTCCCACTCGGCCTGTACCGCGGGGTCCCCGGGATACCCGGAGGACGGCGGAGGTGTGTCGGACAGATGTGCTTGTGCTGTCTTCTCGTCGGTCACGGGCCCACGGTCGTCCGGCGGCCCCCGGTCGCGCCAGTTCTGTTGCCGGTTCGGCAAAGCGGCTGCCGTCCGAAAACCCCGGCCTCCGCCGCGCACCCCGGGGGCATGGGCCGGGACCGGTCGGGTACCCGCCCGGGGAACGACCGCACGAGCACAACCCCGGGAGGGATCTCATGGGCAAGCTGGGCGACATGGCGGCCAAGGCCAAGGAGATGGCCAAGGGCCACCCGGACCAGGCCGACAGGGGTGTCGAGCGCGCCGAGAAGCTGGTGGACGAACGCACCGGCGACAAGTACGACGCGCAGACCGACAAGGCCGCCGACGCGGTGCGCCGTTCCTACGGCGGGGGTCAGCAGCAGGACCGGTGACGGTCCCTCTGACCTTTTCCCCGTACGGCCTCCCGGCTCATGCCCGGGGGGCCGTTCGCCGTAGCGGGTGCCCGGCGCGTCGCTCCGCCTCGACCAGCGCCTCATCGGAGGTGGGTCATGCCGAGTCGCGTGGACGGGTCGTTTCCGGGATCCAGGTCACCCGTCCACGACGGGTGCTCCACGGCCCGGCGTGCTTCCCGTGTTCCGCCCGCGTGGCGGCTGCCGGTCAGTCTGCGCCCGACCGGAGTCCTGACTACCTCGCCGGGAAAAGGGATGGGCGCGGCGGTGACCCAGCTGGTACCTTGCAGTGGACCGTGACATCGCCGAAGGAGGTGAGACACCCATGAACGCTGTATCGAGGTGGGTGCTCCCCCTTTCCGTCACGGTGTGCGGCTGATCCAGCCGTCGTCGGGAGCGCCTCATCACCCGGGCACTCCTGAAAGGCGAACACCCTTGGACACTGTGACGATCACACGGATCGCGAAGACACGGTGGGAAGCCGTGGCCGACGACCGGATCGCCGGTCACGGCGATGTCGCGCACCGGCCCGACGGACGGCTCTTCATCAGCATCGACGTATGGCAGGACACGCTCTTCGACCGGCTCGCCGCCGCCATGCTGGCCGAACTCCCCGAACCGCTGCACACCTTGGTCGTCGACGGCGACCAGGACCTGACGGCGAGGTGGGAGCGGCTCGGCTTCACACCCGTCCGCCGCGAGCGGGAGTACGTCCTGCCCACCGACCCGCGCGACACCGGGCTCGATGCGCTGCGGCTCCCGTCCGAGGTGACGGTCCTGCCCGCCGGTGCGGCGGACGAGAGCCCACTGCGCGCCCTGGACCGTGCGATCCGCGCGGAGGTCGAGGCCGGCGCCGGCTGGCGCACCATGCCGGCCGAGGTGCTTCCCGCCCCGGCCGGAGTCCTGCCGGTGGACCCGTCCAAGCACGCGGTGGCGGTCCGCCACGGCGAGTACGCCGGTCTGGTCCGGGTCGTACCGGTGCGCACCCGGGCCCGGATCGGGCTGCTCGCGGTCCGGGCCGGTCAGCGCCGGCACGGCATCGGACGCGCCTTGCTGGCCCACGCGTTGGGTGCGCTGCACCGGGACGGCATCGACTCCGCCTGGGCCGAGATCGACGAGTCCAACACCGCGGCGATCGCCCTGGCCGAAGGTGCCGGCGGCCGCCGGACGGGCGGGTACCTGGAACTGGTGCGCCGCTGAAGCCGGTTCACGCACCGCCGCCGACAGCACACGACCGACCGGTCCCACCCCACACCGATCCGTCCCCACCCCACCGCAATCCATCCCCACCCCGACTCATCGAATCGAGAAGTGAGACACCTTGGCGAAGACAGCGAAGGGCCTTGAGCTGGAGGGCACCGTCCTCGAATGCCTGCGCAACGCCACCTTCAAGGTGGAGCTGCCCAACGGGCACCACGTGCTCGCCCACATCAGCGGCAAGATCCGTAAGAACTACATCAGGATCCTCCCGTTCGACCGCGTCCTCGTGGAACTCAGCCCGTACGACCTGACCCGCGGCCGGATCGTCTACCGCTACCGGAACTGAACGACGGTCGGCGCGCGCCCAGGAGACCGGGCGCGCGCCGACCACCGGCGCGGACCCGGGCCCACACAGGGACGCCGATACGGTGGCAGTGATGACGGGACAGTGGGAAACACTCGGCGCGGCCGGCGGCGGCGAGGCGTACGTGCACCACGGCCCGAGGCTCGCCCCTCCCCGGAAAAGACGCCGCGTGACCAGAGGGTCGTGCGGCACCGCCCGGCCGACAGATGTCACCGTGGCAGTATGCACAAGACCGCGCTGATCGTCATCGACATGATCAACACGTACGACCACAAGGACGCCGAGCTGCTGCTCCCCTCAGCGAAGAAGGTCGTACCGGTGCTGACCGCCCTGCTGCACCACGCACGGGAGCGCGAGGTACCGGTCATCTACGTCAACGACAACTTCGGCGAGTGGCGCTCACACCACGGCGAACTGCTCGACCACGCCCTGGCGGGGCCCCACGCGGACCTCGTCGCCCCGCTGAAACCCGACGAGAACTCCCTCTTCGTGCTCAAGGCCCGACATTCGATCTTCTACGAGACGCCGCTGACGTATCTGCTCCACCAGCAGGGGATCCGGCGGCTCGTCCTGTGCGGCCAGGTCACCGAGCAGTGCGTGCTCTACTCCGCCCTCGACGCCCATATCCGGCACTTCGAGGTGGTCGTCCCCAAGGACACCGTGGCGCACATCCACGAGGACCTCGCCGAGGCGGCCCTGGCCATGATGGAACGCAACATGGGCGCACACGTATGCGAGAGCCAGGACCTCTGGAGATGAGCGGGCGGGGAAGCGCTCTCCGCGTCCGGCGGCCTATGCGCCCGGCAGCCGCTTGCGGTGGACCGTGGAACTGTGCCGGACGCTCATGCCCACGCGCAGGTACAGGTCGAGCGCGCCGGTGTCGGAGTGCGTGGCGAGGGTGCACATCCGCCGGCCGTGCCGGTGGCAGGCGTGGAAGGCATGCCGCAGCAGCAGCCGGGCGATGCCGCGGTTGCGGTGGTCGGCGCGCACCGCGACCTGCTCCACGTAGCCCTCGTCGGCCTCCGGCAGATCCAACGAGAGCGCGACCCCGACGAGTCGACCGTCGTCGAACGCCATCGCGGACATCGCCGGGGCGAACGCGGGGCGGTCGACGGTGTGCTTCGCCCACTCCTCGTAGGGCTCGCGCCGCTGCTGCCAGGCGTCGAACGCGTCCTGGACGAGCCGGTGCGCCTCGGGCCCGTCGCCGGAGAGGAAGGGCCGGACCGTGATGCCCGTGGGCGGTTCGGGCACCGCCGGTTCGTCGGTCATGGCGAGCTCCAGCAGCCATTCGGTCACCATCGGCTCGTATCCGCGCGAGCGCAGCAGCGAGACGGCTCCCGTGTCGTCGTCCGGCACGGTCTGGACGATCTGCTCGCTCCCCGCCCGGTGGGCCCGGACTTCCGCCCACTCCAGGAGTGCGGCGCCGAGACCGCGGCCCCGGTGCCGGGGGTGGACGTCGATCTCGGAGCGCCGGTTGACCCAGGCCCGCGCGGCGAGCCGCCCCTCCCTGTCGTGGATCAGCAGGGTGTCCAGCGCCGGGACCAGCCCTGGCCGGGCTAGGACGGCGGCGACGCCTCCGGGGTCGGTCCGCACCCTGCCGTACAGCGCCCGCTCGCAGGCCGAGACCAGCTCATGGACGGCGCCGGTGTCGTCGGCCGTCGCCGGACGGGCGCGGTAGCCGGGCGGCAGCGTCGGGACGAACTCGGACATCGGCGACCCTCCCAGGACATGGAACCCGCTGCGGCCGAACGACGGCGGGGAAACAGCATCGCGATGGTCTCACGACCGCCCCGCCGCCGACCAGGCGGTTTGCTGGACCGAGCCCGCGCGCTGGCCCGCTGCCCTCCGCCCCCGCCCTTCCGTCCTCCGTCTCTCTCCCTCCGCGGTACTTACGCAAAACGGCGTCGTCGAACACGCACTTTCACGCAAGAACTTGCGTACTTTGCGAGCGCTTGCGCTGCCTGCGTCAAGGTCGCCCTTCGTCGGCGTCCGCATCCCCTCGATGGGTAGTTTTCGCAGGTCAGCGGTCTGCTGCGCGATGAGGAACCCCTGTGTCCTGTCGCGTCCCGGGTGTCCCTGGTGAAAAGTGTGTCGTCGCGACCGTAGACGCCTGCCCGTGCGTCTGCAATATTCCGATGAAACAGCGCAAAAACTGGATGCCCCATCGCGATGCACGCCACCGCTCTGCCCAGGAAAGAGCCGTCCTCGCCGCCTCACCGGCGCGCGCGAACCTCCGCAGGGAGTGACCCCGCATGACTCGACACAAGACGAGATCCTGGAGACGCCGCGCAGCGACCGCTGCGCTCGCCTCCACCGTCATGGTGCTCGGCCTGCCCGCCGTCGGCGCGCAGGCCGCCGGCGGTCCCGACGCCGCCGCCGGCGCCCGGACCAGATCCGGCAGCGCCCTCGGCGCCCACACAGCCGCCAACGTCACCGACGGCGACGCCGCCACCTACTGGCAGGCCAAGAACGCCTCCGCCCAGTGGGTAGAGACCGACCTCGGCCGGACCGAACGCGTCCGCCAGGTCGTGCTGCGCCTGCCCGCCGACTGGCAGACCCGCAAGCAGACCCTCGCCCTCCAGGGCAGCGCCGACGGCAAGAGCTTCGCCACGCTCAAGTCCTCGGCGCAGTACGTCTTCAGTCCCGGCAACGGCAACACGGTCCGGATCTCCTTCCCCGCGACCCTCGCCCGCTACATACGCGCCGACTTCAGCGCCAACTCGGCCGCCCACACCGCCCAGCTCGGCGAGCTCGAGGTCCTCACCAGCTCCGCCTCCACCCCGAACCTCGCCCAGGGCAAGACCTTCACGGAGAGCGGCCACGCCGACGTCTACCCGGCGGCCAACGCCGGTGACGGCAACCGCAACACCTACTGGGAGAGCACGAACAACGCCTTCCCGCAGTGGCTCCAGGTCGACCTCGGATCGTCGCTCAAGGTGAACCAGGTGACCCTGCGGCTGCCCGGCGGCTGGCCCAGCCGCAGCCAGACCCTCAAGATCCAGGGTTCGACGGACAACAGGAACTTCACCGATCTGACCGCCTCGAAGGCGTACACCTTCGACAGCTCCAACGACCAGTCGGCGACCATCAGCTTCGACACCGCCACCACCCGGTACGTGCGCGTGCTGATCACCGCCAACACCGGGTGGCCCGCAGGCCAGTTGTCCGAGCTGGAGGTCTACGGACCGGCCACCGGCGACACCCAGGCGCCCACCGCGCCGACGAACCTGAGCTACACCGAGCCGGCCACCGGCCAGATCAGACTCACCTGGAGCGCGGCCACCGACGACACCGGCGTCACCGGCTACGACGTGTACGCCAACGGGCAGTTGCGGGCGAGCGTCGCCGGGAACGTCCTGACGTACACCGACACCCAGCCTGCCGGCAGCGACATCACCTACTACGTCCGGGCCAAGGATGCGGCGGGCAACGTCTCCGCCGACAGCAACAGCGTCACCCGCAAGGGCGCGAGCGGCGACACCCAGGCCCCCACGGCCCCGGGCAACCTCGCCTACACGCAGTCCGGCAACGACGTGAAGCTCACCTGGCAGGCGTCCACCGACAACGTCAAGGTCACGGGCTACGACGTCTACGCCGACGACCGGCTCGTCAAGTCCGTCGCGGGCGATGTCCTCACGTACACCGACACCCCGTCGGCGACGGCCACCGTCACCTACTACGTGAAGGCGAAGGACGCGGCCGGCAACGTGTCCGCGGCCAGCAACAGCGTCACCCGGCCCGGCTCCGGCACCGGCTCCGACCTCGCGCAGGGCAAGCCCATCGAGGCGTCCTCCACCACCTTCACCTACGTCGCCGCCAACGCCAACGACGGCCAGACCAGCACCTACTGGGAGAGCGCGGGCGGCGCCTATCCGGCCACCCTCACCACCAAGCTGGGCGCCAACGCCGACCTGAGTCAGGTCGTCGTGAAGCTCAACCCGGACGCCGCCTGGTCCACCCGCACCCAGAACATCCAGGTCCTCGGTCGCGACCAGGACGCGACCGCCTTCACCAGCCTCGCGGCGGCGAAGGACTACACCTTCAACCCGGCGACCGGCAACACGGTGACGATCCCGGTCTCCGGCGCGGCCGCCGACGTCCAGCTGAGGTTCACCGCCAACTCCGGCGCCCCGGGCGCGCAGGTCGCCGAGTTCCAGGTGATCGGCACCCCGGCCGCCAACCCGGACCTCAAGGTCACCGGCATCACCAACTCGCCTGCCGCGCCCGTCGAGACGGACCCCGTCAGCCTCTCCGCGACCGTCACCAACAGCGGCACCAGGGCTGCGAAGGCCACCGACCTGAACTTCACGCTCGGCGGCACCAGGACCGCCACGGCCGACGTCCCCGCGCTCGCCGCGGGCGAGTCGAAGACGGTCACCGCGAGCATCGGCACCCGGGACGCGGGCAGTTACACCGTCGGCGCCGAGGTGGACCCGTCGAACAAGGTCATCGAGCAGAACGAGGCGAACAACACCTTTACCCGCTCCGACGCCCTCGTCGTCAAGCCGGTCTCCAGCTCCGACCTCGTCGCCGCACCGGTCGCCTGGTCGCCGTCCAGCCCGTCGGCCGGCGACGACGTCAAGTTCACCGTGGCGATCAAGAACCAGGGCACGACCGCCTCGGCCGCCGGCGCCCACGGCGTGACGCTGACGGTCCAGGACTCCAAGGGCACCACCGTCAAGAACCTGACCGGCTCCTACAGCGGCGCCCTCGCCCCCGGCCAGACCTCCGCACCCGTCGGCCTCGGCTCGTGGACGGCCGTCAACGGCAAGTACACCGTCAAGACCGTCATCGCCGACGACGCCAACGAACTCCCCGTCAAGCGCGCCAACAACACCACCACGCAACCCCTGTTCGTCGGCCGCGGCGCCGACATGCCGTACGACATGTACGAGGCCGAGGACGGCACGCTCGGCGGCGGCGCGAAGGTCGTCGGCCCGAACCGGACCGTCGGCGACCTCGCGGGCGAGGCCAGCGGACGCAAGGCCGTCACCCTGAGCGCGACCGGCCAGTACGTCGAGTGGACCACCCGCGCGGCCACCAACACCCTGGTGACCCGCTTCTCGATCCCCGACGGCACCGACACCACCCTCAACGTCTACGTCGACGGCCAGTTCCTGAAGGCGATCGACCTCACCTCCAAGTACGCCTGGCTGTATGGCAACGAGACCGCGCCCGGCAACTCGCCCGGCTCCGGCGCCCCGCGCCACATCTACGACGAGGCGAACCTGCTCCTCGGCAGGACCGTACCGGCGGGCTCGAAGATCCGCCTCCAGAAGGACGCGGCCAACACCTCCACCTACGCCATCGACTTCGTCAACACCGAGCAGGCGACGGCGGTCGCGAACCCCGACCCGGCCGCCTACACCGTCCCGGCCGGCTTCTCCCACCAGGACGTGCAGAACGCCCTCGACAAGGTCCGGATGGACACCACCGGCAAGCTCGTCGGCGTCTACCTGCCCGCCGGGGACTACGAGACCTCCAGCAAGTTCCAGGTCTACGGCAAGGCGGTCAAGGTCGTCGGCGCCGGACCGTGGTTCACCCGCTTCCACGCGCCCTCCTCGCAGGAGAACACCGACGTCGGCTTCCGGGCCGACGCCACCGCCAACGGATCCTCGTTCACCGGATTCGCCTACTTCGGCAACTACACGTCCCGTATCGACGGGCCGGGCAAGGTGTTCGACTTCGCCAACGTCTCGGACATCACCATCGACGACATCTGGGTCGAGCACATGGTGTGCCTCTACTGGGGCGCCAACACCGACAACATGACCATCAAGAACTCCCGCATCCGTGACACGTTCGCCGACGGCATCAACATGACGAACGGCTCCACGGACAACCACGTCGTCAACAACGACGCCCGCGCCACGGGCGACGACAGCTTCGCCCTCTTCTCCGCGATCGACGCGGGCGGGGCCGACGAGAAGAACAACCTCTACGAGAACCTGACCTCCACCCTCACCTGGCGGGCCGCCGGCATCGCGGTCTACGGCGGGTACAACAACACCTTCCGCAACATCCGCGTCGCCGACACCCTGGTCTACTCCGGCATCACCATCTCCTCGCTGGACTTCGGATACGCGATGAACGGCTTCGGCACCGAGCCGACGACCATCGAGAACGTCTCCCTGGAGCGGACGGGCGGCCACTTCTGGGGCTCCCAGGTCTTCCCGGCCATCTGGGCGTTCTCCGCCAGCAAGGTCTTCCAGGGCATCCGGGTCAACGACGTCGACATCACCGACTCCACCTACGGAGGCGTGATGTTCCAGACCAACTACGTCGGCGGCCAGCCCCAGTTCCCGGTGAAGGACACCATCTTCACCGACATCTCCATCACCGACTCCAAGAAGAGCGGCGACGCCTTCGACGCCAAGTCCGGGTTCGGCATCTGGGCCAACGAACTCCCCGAGCCCGGTCAGGGACCCGCCGTCGGCGAGGCCACCTTCCGCAACCTGCGGATGAGCGGCAACGCCCAGGACATCCGCAACACGACCAGCACGTTCAAGATCAACATCGAGTAACACACGATCAGTGAGGAACGACGCGGGGCCTCTCCCTTCCGGCCTACAGGAAGGGAGAGGCCCCGCGTCCCGCTCCCGGCGGAGCCGGGCGACCGCCACGCCGTCAGCGGGCGGGCGGGGCGAACTCGGGCTGGTCGAGCACGCGCAGCCAGCTCCCGTCGCTCTGCCGCCTGACGACCTGCGCCCGCGCGCCGGCCCCGTCCCCCGGCGGGGTCGAGGTGAGGGCGATGTCGCCGCTGACCAGCGTCGGCAGCGGCTGTTCCGGCTCGAAGTGCGGCCGGTTGGCCAGCACCTTCTCCCACAACGCACGGATCGCCTCGCGGCCCACCGTCAGCTCCCCGGGCGGGTAGGCCAGCACGGCGTCCTCCTCGTAGAGCGCGGCGACCCCGGCCGCGTCACCGGCGTTGGACCGCGCGACGAACAGGCGGGTGATGTCCTCGGGCCGCATGGCCTTCTCGTGCTCCGGCATGGTTTTCCTCCTGCGTCGGGCTCCGTCGTATCCAGCGTCGCCGCCCACCCTTAAGAAGTCCAACAGATGATTCTTCTGCACACTAGAATCACAGCTCATGGAACTGAGGCAGCTGGAGTACTTCGTCGCGGTCGCCGAGGAGCGGAACTTCACGCGGGCGGCCGAGCGGGTGCACATCAGCCAGTCCGGCGTCAGCGCCCAGATCCGCCGGCTCGAACGGGAACTCGGCGCCGACCTCTTCGACCGGTCCGCCCGCACGGTCGCCCTCACCGTCGCGGGAAAGGCCGCGCTGGAACACGCCCGCGCCGCACTCGCCGCCGCCGGGGCGATCGGGCAGGCGGTGGGCGAGGTGACCGACCTGATCCGGGGCCGCCTCACCGTCGGGATGGTCATCGGCTGCACCGTCACCCCGCTGTTCGACGCCCTCGCCGCCTTCCACCAGGCGCACCCCGGGGTCGAGATCACCCTGCTGGAGGACAGCTCCGACCGCCTCGTCGACCAAGTGCGCACCGGCGCCGTCGACCTGGCGCTCATCGGCGCCTCGGCCGCCACGCCCGACGACCTGGACGCGCTGACGATCATCAGCGAACGGCTCGTCGCCGCCGTCCCGGCCGGCCACCCCCTGGCGGGGCGGCGTCGGGTCACCCTGCGCGATCTCGTCGCCCACCCCATCGTGTGCATGCCGCCCGGCACGGGCCTGCGTGCGGTGTTCGACCAGGCCTGCGCCGCACAGAACCTCCAGCCCGTGATCGCGCTCCAGGCCAGTGCCGCGGACGCCGTCGCCGACCTCGCCGCCCGCGGCCTCGGCGTCGCCGTCCTCAGCGAGTCGATGGCCGTGGGCTACGGCGACCGGCTCACCGCCCACATCCTCGCGGACGTCGAGACCCCGGCGCTGCTCGCGCTGATCTGGCGCAGCGCGTACCTGCCCGCGGTGCGCGAACTGCTCGTCCACTGCCGACGGGCGTTCGCCCCGCCGGACCGCTGAGTCCCATCGGCGGTCACGCCGCCGTCCGCGTCGTGGACACGCTCGATGACGCCGCTCGGACGGGCGGGAAGCCGGGGCGGGTCGCGGACGACGAGGCCGGCACGGCCCTCCGGGAACAGACAGGGACCCACCGCCTCGACCCGGCCGGCCAGGGGGAGCCCGTGGACGTTCACCCCGGCACGGGCCAGGGCGCGAGGGCTGATGACGGTGGCCACGACGCGGCCTGCCACGGACCGACGGCTTCGAGACACGCGTGACACACGCCGGGCGCCCGGCGCAGCGCCGGGGTGCAGTCCTCCTCCAGCGACAGACCGGTGGGGGCATGGGGTCGAGTGGGTCGTGGACACCATGGCCCGACGCGCTCACATCGTGAGCCGACCCGGCGGCTCGGCGGTCGCCTCCGCCACCGACTTGCGGGTCAGGTCAGGGACCTCGCAGTCGGCGGCGGCGTAACCGACCGGGAAGAGGATGTACGGCCTTTCGTTGCCGGGGCGTTCGCAGATCTCGGTGAGGAAGCCCATCGGGTTGGGCGTGTGCGTCAGAGTGCTCAGACCCATCGCGTGCAGGGCGGCGATGAAGAAACCGCATGCGATGCCCACGCTCTCGTTGACGTAGTAGTTCTTACGCAGTGAACCGTCCGGCAGCGCGGTGCTCTTCTCCGCGAAACAGACGACGATCCACGGCACCACTTCGAGGAAGCCCTTGTCCGAGGTCGTCTCCAGGCGCGCCAGCGCGGCACGCCACTCGGGCGGCAGCCGCCCGCCCTCGTAGTTGACCCTCTCCTCCTCCTCGGCGGCGACCCGGATCCGGTGCTTGGTCTCGGCGTCGCCGATCACCGCGAACTTCCACGGCTGGAAGTGGGCCCCGGACGGGGCCGTGTTCGCCGCGGCGACGGCCAGGTCGACGCACGCGCGCGGGACCGGCTCGTGGCTGAAGAACCGTACGCTGCGCCGGCGGTCGAGGAATGACACGAAGTCCTTCCCGCGCCGGAGCGTCTCGGCCTCGTCGTACCGCTCGGGCCGGTACGGGACGAACGGATGGGTGTGCTGTCTCACGACTGCTCCTCAGGGGCCGGGGACCGACAGCGTGGGTCCGGAGCAGCCGAATTCGCAACAGACTCCCTGCTCGCTTGTTAATCTGACAGAGAATGCGGCACATGCGTGCCTCTGGGGTGACAGATCGGCAGGTGTGGTGGCGCGCAAGGGACTCGACCCCCTCGACGGCCGGATGCTGCGTCTGCTCCGGGAGCGCCCACGGGAGGGCCTGCTGGAGATCGCCCGCCAACTCGGCGTCGCCCGCGGCACGTTGCAGGCCCGGCTCGACCGGTTGACCGGCGCGGGCGTGGTGACCGGCTATGGTCCGGACGTGGACGTCGCCGCCCTGGGCCACGTGGTCGAGGCGTTCACCACGTTCGAGGTGGACCAGCCGGCCCGCGAGGCCATCGCCGCGCGCCTGCGGGCCGTGCCGCAGATCCTGGAGGCCCGCATCGTGACGGGCCCCGGCGACATCTGGTGCCGTATCGCGGGCCGGAGCAACCAGCATGTGCAGCGGGTGATCGACCACGTCCTCGAAGTGCCGGGCGTCCGCCGCAGCTCGACGGTCATCGCCCTGAGCGCGCTCATCCCGTACCGGGTCCAGCCCCTGGTCGACGAGGTGGCCGGCCTGCCGGGTGGCTCGACCCCAGGTACGGATTGAGGCCGTCCGCGTTCAGGCGGGCCGGACGACGGTCCGCTGGGTGGCGCCGCCCGTCGCGGACAGACCACTGAACGTCAGCCGCAGCACCCGGCCCGTCCCGGCCCGCGCCACCGTCACGGGACGGGAGACCACGGAGCGCACCGGCCGGTGCCAGGTGACGGTGACCTCGTCGCGCAGCCGGGTGGGGTCGGCGACGCACACGACCGCCGTACCGTCCCGCCGTTCCCGTACGACCACGGAGACCGGCGCGTCCGCACTCACCTGCTCGAAACGGCCGGGCGACCAGAAGGCGGCGCCGGTGAAACCCAGCGAGGGCACGTGCACGCCGTGCACGCCGGTCGTCCGGACGCAGGCACGCAGCCAGCGGCCGAGGGACGCCGAACGCCGGGCGGTGGCGGCGGCGGAGGCGCCCGGCAGCAGCACATAGGCGTAGCCGGCGTCCTCCGGCGCGGTGCCGTGGTCCAGCCAGAGGGCGGCGTAGCGGCTGCCGAACCGGTCGGGGAGGCCGGTCATGCTGTTGACGTCGTGCCAGGCCCCGGTGCGCTCCTCGCGCAGCGCCCTGAGGGTGGGCCGCTCGGGGAAGACATAGCCGCCGTGGCCGGCGAGGTGAGCCCACCGCGTCCTCGGGAAGCTGCCCGACCACGGATGGACGGTGGGCTGCGGACGGCCGTCCACGGTGAGGGTGTTGCGGCCGTCGGCGCCCAGGTGCCGGTTCTCCACGACCGTCTCGATCGCGGCGCCGTCCGACGCGGTGATGCCCGACCCCAGGCAGATGACCGCATCCTCCAGGAGGAACCAGGACTTGCGGGCCTCCAGCGTGGACGACAGCCCCTTCAGATGCTGCCCGAGCGCGCTGTAGACGCCGTCACCCGCGCCGCCGACGAAGTCCGCGTCGGGCCGGGCCGCGCCCCACGCACCGCCCTCGCCGTCGGTGAGCCGCTTGGCGCTGACGGTGGTGCCGGGCAGCCGGTACGGGTCGACGGTGGCCCAGAACCGGTCGGAGTACTGGTCGTCGGCGAAGTCCTCGCCCCACCAGTAGAGCATCCCGGAACCCGTGTGCCAGCCGTGCAGGTTCTCGCCGTTGCCGTTCTCGTAATAGGTGATGCGCTTCGACGCCATCGACACCGAGGCGACCCAGCCGGTGCGGCGGTGCACCACACGGTCCATGGCCGGGAAGATCCTGCTGTCGCGGGGCTGGGCCGCGGCGGTCACCGAGTCGTCGTCGAGGACCTGGTTCAGCAGGGCGAGCTTCGCCACCGACAACTGCGGGTCGGTGACCGGCGACCGGTAGGAGGCGCGCTGGATCCAGCCCTTCACCAGGGCGCGCCAGCGGGCGTTCTCGGCCGGTCCGGCCGCCTGTCCCAGGGCGACGATGGAGGCCATGACGGCGTGACCGCGCGTGTGGTCGTCGTTCTGGCCCGCGGCCGCTCCCGGAGGCAGCCCGCGGGAGACGGCGCGTCCCGCGACGCCGTCCATGCACAGGCCGTTGTGCAGGAACGGCGCGTACGCGGCCTCCACGGCGTCGAGGACGACCTGCTTCCCGGTGTCCGTCACCTCCCAGGGCGAGCCACTGAGCAGGGCGAGCAGCCTGCTGAGCCCGTCGATGAGCACCGCCCCGTACGAGCCGGTGTACGGCACATAGGTGTGCTGGATGATCGAGCCGTCCGCGTACAGGCCGTCGCCGGTGGTCACGTACGGGAAGACGGGAGAGATGGCGCTCGACGCCAGGGCGACCTTGGCGGCGTTCTCCCCGAGGATGCCCCGGACGGCCAGCACCCGGCACAGGTCGATGCGGTTGGCGCCGGTGGAGGTACCGCTGTAGGAGGCGACCGACGAGTCGGGGACGAAGGCGTCCACCGCCGCGCAGTAGCGGGCGATCTGCTCCGCGGACAGCCGGTCGTACAGCAGCACCGCCGTGTCGAGCAGCGGTTGCGGGGCGCCGATCTGCCAGCTGTACCAGTTGCCGTACCGGGGCTGCCGCTCGTTGTAGATCCGGGCGTACATGTGGTCCAGGCCCGCGACGACCGTGGCCGCGAGCGCGGGGTCGGCGGTCACCCCCGTGCCGGGCTGGCTCCACGCCTCGGCCATCGCGTACAGCCGCTGGTAGCTGGTCTGGATCGCGCCCGAGAAGGCGTAGGACTCGCTGTCCGTGTCGGGGTCGGGGTCGGCCCAGACCGCGTCCGGCCACAGGGAGCCGTCGGCGGGGGAGAGGGTGTCCGCGTAGCGGGAGGCGGTGTCGCCGATGGCGGCGAGCTTGGTGGCGAACGGCTCACGGGTGGGGGTGACGCCGGTGCCCAGCAGCAGGGTGCGCCAGGTGGCGCGCAGAGCCGCGAAGTCCTCCGCGGCACTGTCGAGTTGTGAGGTGGCGGCGGTGGCGGACGGGGCGGCCTTCGCGGAGTCCGGCACGCCGACCAGGGCGAGCGCGGCGGCGGAGACTCCGGAGGTCTGGAAGAAGGAACGGCGGTCGAGGGGACGGGACATGCGTTTCTCCGATCCCGGGAGGGGGAGTCGCGGGCGGTGGCGCCCCGCAGGAGTGGTGGGGCCTCGGGCCCGGGCGGCGGGCGCAGGACAAGGCGACTCGTTTGTAGCACCATCCGATCGCAACGATCAATAGATCGGTGACGAGTTCGAGCGATCGGAATTCGATCAGATGGCGGAGCATCGGCACCGTGGCGGGCGGTAGCTGCGCCGACGCCCGACTCCGGGCGGGGAACAGGCAGGCGTCAGGCGACGGACACGGGGCCGACAGGCAGGCGCGCGCCGGGCCGGACCGCGGGCGTTCCGCCCGTCGCTCGCCTCAGGCGGACGCCGTCCCGCCGCAGGAGGCGCGCACCTTCAGCTCGGGGAGGAGTTCCAGACGGTGGACCGGCAGGGTGCGACCGTGCCGCAGCCGCCGCAGCAGAAGATCCACGGCGGCGGAGCCGACGGCCCGCTTGGGCGGGGCCACCGCCGTCAACGGCGGTGCGCCGAGGGCCGCGAAAACATCGTCGTAACTGATCAGCGCCAGGTCCTCGGGCACGGACAGGCCCCGCGCGCGCAGCAGCGCCGGGAGCTGGATGGCGTCCTGGTCGTTGTGCACGAGCGCCGCCCGCACGCCCTCCTCGACGGCCTCGGCGAGCTGCCGGGCCACCGATTCGGGAGCCGTCGCGGGGTCGTCGATGTCGATCACCGGCCACGGGGTCAGCCCGAGCGCCCGGCACGCCTCGGGGTAGCCGCTGCGCACCTTCATCGCCGTCCAGGTGTCGCGGCGGGCGGCGAGGACGACGGCGTCGTGGCCGAGCGCGGCCAGATGGCGCAGGGCGAGCAGCACGCCGTGGTGGTGGTCGGAGCTGACGGAGTCGAGTTCCGCGGCGGGGTCGCCGGCCGCGGCCCTGCGCTCCACCAGGACCGTCGGCACCGGCAGGTCCTGGAGCCAGAGCCGGTCCTCGGGCTCGTTCGTGGTCATCCAGTTGGGGGTGAGCATCAGGCCCTCGGCCCCGGACCTGAGCAGTTGCTCCGCCTGGGCCCGGTCGGCGCCCGGGGTGTAGGAGGAGATGCCGAGCACCAGATGCGCCCCGGCGTCGGCGGCCGCGGCGCGCGCCCCGGCGATCACCTCGTCGAAGTACTGGCTTACGGTGTGGCTCACCGTGGGCACGATCAGCCCCAGGGTTCGGGCGTCCGCCGGGGCGGCGGCGCCCGCGTCGGGACGGGAGACGGAACCGTGGGAACGGCGGACGAGACCGGTCTCGGCGAGGGTCGCCACGTCCCGCCGCACGGTGACCGTCGGGAGGTCCAGACGGGCCGCGAGGTCGGTCACCCGCACTGTGCCGAGCTTGCGCACGATCTCGAGGATGCGCGTCCTGCGCTCGTCAGCCGCGATCGACATGACGGTCCCTTCCTGGCCGGTCCGAACTCACCGCGAGTTTATCATTCGATACATCGTTGATCACTGCTCAGACACCCGCCCGACCGCGACCGCTCCCGTCGGCCGCCCTCGCCACCCGACTCGAACTCCCAGACGGGACAAGGGGTTTCCAAACGGCAGGGGGCATCCCGCGGTGCCGCCCGTCCGGCACGCAGGCCGACGGACACGGCCCGTCACCCGATGTCGTTGTGATCGAAATTCGATCGAGTGGTTCATATGTGTTGACGCGGCGAAGTGCCGATCCTAGCTTCTGGCCTCCCGACCCCACGCAGGAGGGCACCGAATGAGCAACCGCAGAAGAGGGAGGACGACCGCCGCCGACTCACCCGCCACCGTCCACCTCGACTGTTCGCAGCCAAACACCCGGCAGGCGGGTACGGCAACGAACCCGCGGCCGCCCGTCGGCCCCGGGCCGCCGCGACGCCCACGCACCGGTCAGCTGTCGCCCACCGCCGCCGTCAGCTCCCGCCCGCCGTCACGGCCACCGCCCCCGCGCGGATCACCGCCTCGGACCGGCCGCCGCCGGGCCAGTGTACGACCAGCCGGTGGCCCGCCTCCGTGCGCCGCACGGCGACCCGGACGGTGGGCGGCTCGTCGGCTTCTGTGTCTGTGCCCGTGCCGGCTTCGGCGCCGCTCAGCCGCAGTACGGAGACGAACACGCACTCCGCGGCCGTGACCGCCCCGGTCAGCGCGGGCACCGCGGCCACCGGCCCGAACGCGGTCCCCGCCTCCGGCGTGACGACCGTCGCGCCGGAGAAGCCGTGCAGGGCCACCGCCTCGGAGACCAGCGGGCGTTCGGCGACCGTGGAACGCCCGTCGACCGGGCCTCCGGCGACTCGTGCCCGTGCCGACGCACCGGTCGCCGACGACTCCAGCGCGTCCCCCGCCACGGCCCACCCGCTGTGCCGCACCGTCGTTCCCACGGCGGCTCCCGTGACCAGGTGTGCGTGGACCTCCAGCGCACCGGCGGCGAACACCAGTGAGGTGACGCGGACCTCGGGCAGTTCGGCGCCTGCGATCCGGGGCCGGTGGGCGGAGGCCGCCCAGTCCGCCCCCGTGCCCAGCGGTGTGATCCGGCCGCGCTCGCTCGCCGCGCCGTCGGCCAGCAACGCGAAGTGGTTGTCGGCGATCTCCCCGAAGACGGGAGCGGTGACCGTGGAGTAGGCGAGCCTCGCGTACAACGGATCGTCCGCCAGCACCTCGTCCGCGGGCTGGTCGTCGCTGCCGTGGTTGTGGACGCGCACCAGCCCGTCCGCCGCGGTGGACTGGAGCAGCCAGCCCGGACCGGCCAACGGGCGCACGGCGTCGCCGCGTTCGACCGGGGCGGGCTCCTCCGCCGCGGTCCACACCGGATGTCCGGGCGGCAGCAGCAGACCGAGGAATCCCTTGCTCGCCCAGTAGGGCGAGGCGGGCCCCGAGTACGGCTGCACCATCGGCGGGCACGGGCCGAACCAGCCGAGGCTGAGCAGACCGTCGGCGGTCGCCTCCTCGCGGTTGAGGAAGTAGCGCAGGGCGCCGGAGGCCAGCCGCCGGGTGGCCCCCGGCGCGAGCGGACTGCGGCCGGTCAGCGCACCGGCCCACAGCGGGACGGCGGAGGCGAACCGGTAGATGAGCGACCGTCCTTGGTGCAGGGGCGCGCCGTCGCCGCCGAAGGTGTGCGCGTACTGCTCCAGGAACTCCGCCAGGCGCGAGCCGTAGCGGTCCAGCGCCCGCCGGTCGTCGGCCAGGTGGGCGTGCAGGACGGGATAGAGGTGGAAGGCCCAGCCGTTGTAGTGGTCGAAGGCGCGCGGGCGGCCGTCGGTGTACCAGCCGCCGCCCACGTACCACCGCTCGATCCGGTCCAGCCCGCGGCGTACGGCCTCCTCCGCGGCCCGCACATGGTGGCCCGTCTCGGTGAGGAAACCGCCCACGGCGACCTGGAACAGCCACCAGTTGTTGTCGACGGGGGTGTGGTCCAGCGCCCCGGCGAGCCAGTCGGCGGCCCGCTCCCGGGCGGTCCGGGGGAGCCGGTCCCACAGCCAGGGCCGGGTCAGCCGGAGGGCGAGCGCGATCGAGGCCGCCTCCACCATGGCCTGGCCCCGGTCGGTGACGGCCGGCCAGGAGACCGGGTCGTGGGCGACCGGCTCCCGCGGCCGTACCGGGGCCCGCGTCCCCGCCTCCAGGCCCTCCGCGTACCGGTCGAGCAGACCCAGCGGGTCGCGCCCGCCGGCGCCCGCGATGCGGAAGGCGGCCATCAGGAACGTACGGGCGTATCCCTCCAGGCCGTCCGAGCGGGCGCCGGACCAGCTCGGGCGCGGGCCGGGCAGGGCGATCAGGGCGTGCCGCGGCCCGGCGTGCCGCAGCGCCGCGGTGAGCAGCCCGTCCGCGGCGGCCTCCCAATGGGCGCGCCCCCAGCCGGTGTACGCGCTGAGGGAGCGGTCCTCGGGCGGGAAGGGGATGCGCGACATGTCGGGCGGCCTCCTTGCTCAGGGAATCATGAATCTAGGAGCCGTCAGATCGTTCGTCAATACGATCCGATCGAATGATACGGAGTACGGGGTCGGGTGTAGGAAACAGTGCTGCAAATGCGGTAATTACGACTCCTACGGTCTGATCGAGTTCGATCGTTCGATCCAATAGTGTTGACTTCGACCTGAGGTGCTCCCAAGATGTGGGCCAGCCGGGGCCCACGGTCCCCGGCGTCCGGCCGGCCCCCTCGCCGGCGCCTCACCGGGCACATCCGATCGTCCCGTTCCCCAGGAGCCGAGCCATGTCCGCTGCCCCCGCACGCAGTCGCACACCCCGGCGCGCCGCCGCCGCGCTCACCGCCGCCGCCCTGTCCCTCACCCTCCTCACCGCCTGCGGCAGCGACGGCAAGAACGGGTCGGCGGGCTCGGGCAAGCCCGTCGACATCACGTTCTGGGGCTGGGCCAAGGGCACCAGGCAGGTGGTGGACGCCTTCAACGCCTCCCACAAGAACATCCACGTCAGCTACGAGGAGATACCCTCCGGCGCGGCCGGCGGCTACGCCAAGCTGTCCAACGCGGCCAAGGCCGGCAACGCCCCCGACGTGTTCAACGTCGAGTACCCGCAGCTGCCGGACTTCGTCAGCCAGGGCGCCGTGAAGGACGTCAGCGAGTACGTCGACGCCGACCTGAAAGCCAAGTACCTCCCGCAGGCGGTGCAGCTGACCACGCTCGGCGGCGCCACGTACGCGCTGCCGCTGGACGCCGCGCCGCAGGTCTTCTACTACCGCAAGGACCTGTTCGCCAAGGCCGGCATCACGGCGGCCCCCAGCACCTGGGAGGAGTTCCGCACTGACGCCGTGAAGGTGAAGAAGGCGGAGCCCGGCAGCCGGATCGCCACCTTCTTCCCCGACGACCCGACCACTTTCGAAGCGATGGCCTGGCAGGCCGACGCGCAGTGGTTCGGCACCTCCGGCGACACCTGGCAGGTGGGCCTCCAGAGCGCCGAGACCAGGAAGGTCGCCGACTACTGGCAGAAGATGATCGACGACGACCTGGTCCGGGTCGAACCGTCGTTCAGCCAGCAGTGGACCGCCTCGCTCCAGAAGGGCCAGACCGCCGGCTACCTCGGCGCGTCCTGGGGCGGCGGCGTGCTCAAGGGCACCCTGCCCGAGGACCAGGGCGGAAAGTGGGCCGTCGCCCCACTGCCCGGCTGGAACGGCGCCGCCAGCGGCATGCTCGGCGGCAGCACCTTCGCCGTCTCCAAGGGCAGCGGCAAGGCGGAGGCCGCCGTCGAGTTCGCCACCTGGGCCACCACCACCGCCGAGGGCATCCGGGCCCGGATCTCCTCCGGCGACTCCTCCACCTACCCGGCCGATCCCGACCTGGTGCCGGTCGCCGCGAAGGCGTTCAAGGCCGAGTTCTACGGCGGCCAGGACGTCTACGCCGTCTACCAGGGCGCCGCGCGGACCATCGGGCAGAGGTGGACCTGGGGCCCGGCCATGGGCGTCACCAACACCACCCTCAAGGACGCCTTCGGCAAGCTCGCCGACCACTCCGGCACCATCGCGCAGGCCCTCGCCGCCGCGCAGAAGGACACCCTCGCCGAGCTCAAGAACCGCGGTCTGAAGGTCTCCGCGTGGTGACCCCGACCGCCCCCACGGCAGCCCGCCCGGTGGACGCCGCGTCCGCCCGCCCCGCCACCGCCCCGCACCGGCGGCGGCGGTACGGGGCGCCCGCCGCACTGCTCGCCCCGTTCCTCGTCCTGTTCACCGGCGCCACACTGGTCCCGATCGGCTACGCCGTCTACCTGAGTCTCTACGCCGAGCACCGCTCCGGCCTCGGCTTCGGCGGCGGCGAGACCGTCTTCACCGGACTCGGCAACTACACCAGGGCGCTGGGCGACGCCGCCTTCCGCGGCGGCTTCGTCAACCTCGCCGAGTACTGCCTGCTGTACATCCCGCTGATGACGCTCCTGGCCCTGGCACTGGCCCTCCTGCTGGACTCCGCCCTGGTCAAGGCCCGCCGCTTCTTCCAGCTCGCGCTGTTCCTGCCGCACGCGGTGCCCGGCACCATCGCCGCCCTGATCTGGGTGTACCTCTACACGCCCGGCATCAGCCCGGTGATCGGCGCGCTCGACTCGACGGGCGCGCCGTCCGACCTGCTGGGCCATCCGCTGGCCGCCGTGGTCAACATGGCGGTGTGGGAGTGGACCGGCTACAACATGGTCATCTTCTTCGCCGCGCTCCAGGCCGTCCCGCGCGAGGTGCTGGAGGCCGCCGTCGTCGACGGCGCCGGGCCGCTGCGCACCGCGCTCAGCATCAAGATCCCCCTGATCCGCTCCTCGCTCGCGGTCGTGGGCCTGTTCACCGTCATCGGCTCACTCCAGCTGTTCACCGAGCCGATGATCCTGCACGGCACCACGCCGAGCGTCGTCTCCGCCTGGTCCCCGAACATGTACGCCTACACCGCGGCCTTCGAACGGCACGACTACGGGCTCGCCGCCGCCTCCTCGGTGCTGCTCGCGCTGGCCGCCGCCGTGCTCTCCTTCGTCGTCACCCGGGCCACCCGCGGCCGGGGCGGGAGCCGGACGAAGCCCGGAACGGAGAGCGCCGTATGACCACCGCCACCGCACGGCCCGGCTCCCGCCGCGCCGCGGGCCGCCCCTGGTCACTGTCCAGGGCCGCCGTCAACGGCGTCCTGGTGCTGGCCACCGCCTACACCCTGCTGCCGCTGGGCTGGCTGCTCACCGCCGCCGCCAAGAACACCGGCGACCTGCTCGGCGGCCGAACCCTCACCCCCTCGACCTGGCACCTCGGCGCCAATCTGCACGCCCTGTTCACCGCCGGCGACGGCGTCTACGTCCGCTGGTACGTCAACTCCCTGCTGTACGCCGGGATCGGCGCCCTGCTGTGCGCGCTGGTGTGCGTCTGCGCCGGGTACGCCTTCCACGTCTACCGCTTCCCCGGCAAGGAACAGCTCTTCGGGCTGGTGCTCCTCGGCGTGCTGGTGCCCACCACCGCGCTCGCCCTGCCGATGTACCTGCTGGCCTCCAAGCTGGGCGTCGTCAACACCTTCTGGGCCGTGTTCGTCCCCAGTCTCGTCAACCCCTTCGGGGTCTATCTGGCGCGGGTCTTCTGCGCCGGATACGTGCCCGGCGAGGTCCTGGAGGCCGCCCGGATGGACGGCGCCGGCGAGCTGCGGACCTTCTGGTCGGTGGGCCTGCCGATGGTGATGCCCGGATTCGTCACGGTGTTCCTGTTCCAGTTCACCGCCATCTGGAACAACTTCTTCCTCCCGCTGGTGATGCTGTCCGACAACCGCCTGTTCCCCCTCAGCCTCGGCCTGTACAGCTGGAACACCCAGACCCACGCCTTCCCCGAGTACTACCCGCTGGTCGTCACCGGCTCCCTGCTCGGCATCGTCCCGCTGGTCGTCGCCTTCGTCGCGCTGCAACGCCACTGGAAGGCCGGCCTCACCGCAGGGAGCGTCAAATGACGTCCGCCCCTGCCGCACCCGCACCGGAGAACCGAGTGACCAACCCCCCGACCGCCCCCGCCGCCCAGCCGGAACCGGCTCCTTCCCCGCAGCCGGACCCGGGTCCCTCCGCGCGGCGGCGGCCCCGCACCCTGCTGGCCATGCACGCCGATCTCGCCGCCCGGCTGATCGACCCCGCCACCCTGGACCGGCTCACCGCGCTCGCCGACCTCGATCCGGGCCTCGTCGTGGACGACTTCACCGACCCGCGGGCGATCGAGGCGCTGCGCGACACCGAGGTCATCGTCAGCAGCTGGGGCTGCCCGCCCCTGGACGAGGACGTGCTCGCCCGGGCGCCCGCGCTGCGCGCCGTCATCCACGCCGCCGGATCGGTCAAGCACCACATCACCGACGCCTGCTGGCGGCGCGGCATCCAGGTCACCTCGGCGGCCTGGGCCAACGCGCTGCCCGTCGCCGAGTACACGGTGGCCGTGATCCTCCTCGCGAACAAGCAACTGCTGCGCATCCGGGAGGACTACCGCACCCGCCGCGGCCTCCCGCACGACTGGCAGGCCGCCTACCCGCACGCCGGCAACTACCGGCGCACGGTGGGCATCGTCGGCGCCTCCCGCATCGGCCGACGCGTCCTGGAGCTGCTGCGCCCGCACGACCTGGAACTGCTGCTGCACGACCCTTACGTCGGCCCGGAGGAGGCGCGCGGCCTCGGCGCCCGCCCGGTCGGCCTGGACGAACTGTGCGCGGCCAGCGACGTGGTGAGCATCCACGCCCCCGAACTGCCCGCTACCCACCACCTGTTGGACCGGCGGCGGCTCGCCCTGATGCGGGACGGGGCGACCCTGGTCAACACCGCCCGGGGCTCCCTCCTCGACCAGGACGCGCTGCTCGCGGAGGTGACCACAGGGCGGTTGAACGCGGTGCTCGACGTCACCGTCCCCGAAGTCCTGCCGCCCGAGTCGCCGTTGTACGACCTGCCCAACGTGCTGGTCACTCCGCACATCGCCGGCTCGCTCGGCGGGGAACTGCACCGGATGGCCGTCGCCGCGGCCGACGAACTCGCCCGCTACACGGCCGGCCTGCCCTTCGCGCACGCCGTCCGGCCGGAGGAGATCTCCCGCTCGGCCTGACCGGGCCGACCTGCCCGGACCGGCAAGGGCACCCGGCCCCCGGCACCGGGCTCAGGGCATCCTCGCAAGACCCTCGGCGACAGCGGCGAGCAGGGCGTCCTTCTCGCCGTCGGCGAGGCGGTCCGCGGCCCAGCGGACGTAGCCGTCGGGACGGATCAGCAGCACGGCTGCGCCGAGGTCGCCCGGCCTCCGGAGGGCCGTACGGGTGAGGGGGCGTGCTCTACGACGGCAGGGCCTTACGCGCCCCACGGATCCACGGCGCGGAGCGGGCCCGGGTACGGCGAGACCCGCGGCCAGTGCGCACGCAGGGTGCGGACCGTCTCGGCGATGGCCGGACGGCGGGCCGCGCCCGCGCGCCACAGGGCGTACAGGCGGCGCACCGGCATCGGGTCGAGCGGCACCTCCACCACCCCGGGCGGCAGCGGGCCCCGGCCCAGGCGGGGGATGAGGGAGATGCCGAGTCCGGCGGCGACCAGGGCGACGAGCGTCGGATTCTCCTCGGCCTGGTGGACGATCTCCGGTTCGTGCCCGGCGGAGCGCAGGGTGCGCACCAGCCAGTCGTGGCACACCCGCCCGGGCGGCTGGCACACCCACCGCTGCCCGCCCAGCTCCTCCCGCCGCACGGCCGTCCGCCCCGCGAAGGGATGCCCCTCGGGGACGATCAGATCGCACGGGTCCTCGCCGATCACGGCCTGCTCCACACCCGCCGGGGCGGGCAGCGGGGCGATGTCCCAGTCGTGCGCGACGACCAGGTCGACGGCGCCCTTGGCCACCAGGTCCACCGACAGATGCGGGTCGACCTCGCTGAGCCGGGTGTCCAGGGCCGGGTGGCGCACCGCGAGGTCCGCCAGTGCGGACGGCATCAGCCCGCGCGCCGCCGACGCGAAGGCGGCGACCGTCAGCCGGCCCGCCGGCACCCCGCGCCGCTCCTCCAGACGTGTCTCCGCCCGCTCCACGAGGGCCAGCAACTCGGCCGCCGTCTCCACCAGTTGGTGCGCCTCGTCGGTGAGCCGCACCCCGCGCCCCTCCCGCTCCAGCAGCACGGTGCGGGTCTCCCGCTCCAGCTTGGCGATCTGCTGGGACACGGCGGAGGGCGTGAAGCCCAGAGCGGCGGCGGCCGCGGCGACGGTGCCGTGCACGGAGACGGCGTGCAGGGCGCGCAGGCGCTGGAGATCGAGCACGGGGGCTCCTCACCGGTTGCAGCAGTTAGCGATGCTTCATCCAACCATGCAGCAATCATCGCTGGTGCTACATGGTCGGCACAGGTGATCCTCGACCCATGCGACCTTCCCACCTCTTCCTCGCGGTGCTCGTCGCGGCCGTCTGGGGCGTGAACTTCACCGTCATCGACATCGGCCTCGACCACTTCCCGCCGCTGCTCTTCTCCGCGCTGCGCTTCCTGGTGGCGGCGCTGCCCGCCGTGTTCTTCGTGGGCCGCCCCAGGGTGGCGTGGAAGTGGATCGTGTCGGTGGGACTGGCGCTCGGCGTCGCCAAGTTCGGGCTGCTGTTCATCGGCATGGACGCGGGGATGCCGGCCGGTCTGTCCTCGCTGGTGCTGCAGATCCAGGCCGTGTTCACCGCCCTGTTCGCCGCCGTCGCCCTCGGCGAACGCCCCACCGGCGTACGGCTCCTCGGCATGCTGATCGCGCTCTCGGGCATCGGGGTGGCGGCCGTCGACGAGGGCGCGTCGGGCCCGATGGGCGCCTTCCTGGTCGTCATCGCCGCGGCGGCCTGCTGGGGCCTGTCCAACGTCCTGACCCGCAAGGCGGCCCCGCCCGACGCCCTGAACTGGATGGTGTGGGTGTCGACGGTGCCGGTCCTGCCGCTGCTGCTCCTCTCCCTGCTCACCGAGGGCCCGTCCGCCGACCTCGCCGCGCTGCGCGCCTTCGACTGGGCGGGCGCGGGCACGCTCCTCTACGTCGCCTGGGGCGCGACCGTGTTCGGCTTCGGCGCCTGGGGCTGGCTGCTGCGCCGCCATCCGGCGTCCACGGTGGCGCCGTTCTCGCTGCTCGTGCCCGTCTTCGGGATGTCCTCGGCGGCCTGCTTCCTCGGCGAGGCGGTGAGCCCGCTGCGGTGGTGCGCGGCCGTGCTGCTGGTGGGCGGAGTGGCGCTGACCACGCTCACTCCGGGACGGCGGACGGGCGGGGCCGGGGGCGGGGGCAGCGTCCGGGCAGGCGATACGGCGGAGGGCGGGAGCGGCCCCCGGACGGCCTCCGGCCGTACGCTGACCGACGCTTGAACCAGGCTGTGCGCAGGCCGGGGTGCGGCCCGACGAGGGACCGCCCCACCCGCGCGGACCCTGCCACCGCCCACCCGTGAACCACGGCCGGTCCGGCCGGCCTCGCCGACTCGGAGGCGACGCACCCGCCGGACGACTGGGACGCATGGACCCGCGAGCAGCGCCGGCGCGCCCTGGGGTGCGCCGGCGGCGCGCCCTGGGGTGCGCCGCTCGGGTCCGGCCCGGACCAGGGGCTCCGGTCCAGGAGCAGGTGGAAGCCGGGGTCGGCGGGGCGTGGGCGGCGCGCGGGCGTCAGATCGTGCCGTCCTGCCACCACCAGGCCCGCCCCAGGTCGGCGCGGCTGTCGACGTGCTGGTGATCGGCCGTGTACGTCTCCAGGCCGGAGAAGCCGCAGGTCTCGGCCTTCTGGTAGACCGTCCGGTTGGACACGCCGGGGACGTCGAGGTCGGCCGCGGTGCCGTAGAGGTGCATGCTGTCACTCGCCCCGCCGACCTCGGCGTTGTGGGCGATGCTGCGGAAGCCGGAGTTGACGGTGATGGGCACGTTGCCCAGCTTCTTGCGCAGCGCCTCGAGCTTGTACATCGCGCGCCGGACGTTCTCCTTGGTGGCGGAGGTGCTCAGCTTGCCGCCGGCGAAGGTGCCGCTGACCCGGTCGGTGAACTCGGAGAAGTCGAAGTGCGCGGTCGAGCCGTCCGCCTGTTCGAGGGCGTTGAGCTGCGCCTGTGTCGCGGGGCCCGCCACGCCGTCGACGCCCAGGCCGTAGGCCGCCTGGAACCGGCGTACCGCGGCGGTGGTGGCCGGGCCGAAGCTTCCGTCGACGCCGACGAAGCTGTGGCTCGGGCTGTCCGCTGCCCAGCCCGCGACCCTGATCTGCAGTTCGGTCACGTCCGCGCCACTGGTCCCCTGGCTCAGCGTGCGCGACCAGCCGTAGGCCCGGGCGGTGCCCGTCAGCAGCGTGGGGACGAGTACGGTGCCGGCGCCGACGGCCAGCGCGCGGCGGATGAAGGTACGGCGGTGGAGAGCGCGGGAAGAGTCCATCTTCGTCCTCTCGGCGGTACTGCGGAAGCACGACAGTGTCATGAACACGCCTCTCAGGGAAGGGGAGAGGCAGGCCCGGGGCCGACCACCGCCCCCGTCACATTGCTCCCTCGCCCTCCGTCAGGGCGGTGACAGCACGATCACGATCTGAAGGCCGTCCTATGGCCGGCCACGGACGGGGAGCGGGTCCCGGACGAGCTGGACGCGGGCGTGGCCGGGTACGACGGGCCAAGGCGCTCGCCACGCCGATGTCCGCTGTCGGCCAGGCCGGCTTCTCTGTCCCCGTGGCGCTGATCGCCGGGCCGGTGCCGGCAGGTCGTTCACCGACTTGTGGAAGTGAGGCCGCCCGGTTGAGTGCACGGCACGGTCGCCCCGTGGCGGGACGGGCTCGGGGCGGCGCGGCGATCGATCACGAATCGAGAAGCGCGGTCCCCGCCACCGGCTCTAACCTGCCTCCTATGGACATCACCATCCACACCAGTTTCCTTCCGCACGACGACCCGGACGCCTCCCTCGCCTTCTACCGCGACGTCCTCGGCTTCGAGGTCCGCAGCGACGTCGGCCAGGGCAGGATGCGCTGGATCACGGTCGGACCGGCCGGCCAGCCCGACACGTCGATCCTCCTGGCGCCGCCGGCCGCCGACCCCGGAATCACCGAGGACGAGCGCCGCACCATCACCGAGATGATGGCCAAGGGCACCTACGGCTGGATCCTGCTGGCCACCCGCGATCTCGACGCCACCTTCGAGAAGGTGCAGGCCGGGGACGTCGAGGTCGTCCAGGAGCCGACCGAGCAGCCGTACGGCATCCGCGACTGCGCCTTCCGGGACCCGGCGGGCAACCTGGTGCGCATCCAGGAGCTGCGCTGAACCGTACGACGCCCGAGCCGCGGGTTCCAGGGCCCGGGCCCCGGCAGCGAACAGCCGGCGCAGAGCCGGTGAACAGGGAGCCGATGAAGGGGGAGAGTGGTCCCATGTGCCGGCCCGAGTGGCGCCAGGCCCGCGTCCAGGCGCAGCGCCTGGCCGATCTCGCGCGGCTGCGCCGCGTCCGCGACCGGATCGACCGGGAGTACGCGCAACCGCTGAACGTGGAGGCGCTGGCCCGCGACGTGAACATGTCCGCCGGGCACCTGAGCCGGCAGTTCCGGGCCGCCTACGGTGAGTCGCCGTACTCGTACCTGATGACGCGGCGCATCGAGCGCGCGACGGCGCTGCTGCGGCGCGGCGACCTCAGCGTCACCGACGTCTGCTTCGCCGTCGGCTGCGCCTCGCTGGGCACGTTCACCACCCGCTTCACCGAGCTGGTCGGCATGCCGCCCGGGGCCTTCCGGCGTCAGGCGGCGCAGGCCGCGGACGACGCCGGGCCCGCGGGTCCGGGGCGCGAGGCGGGTGTCGCGATCACGGTGGACGGCATGCCGGCGTGCGTGGCCAAGCAGGTCACCAGACCGGTCAGGAATCGAGAAGCCCCGGCCCCGGGCAGCCCCTAGCGTGAGGGTCATGGCACTCACCACGTCCACCGCGTCCACCACGTCCCTCGCCTCCGTCACGCTGGAGGTGACCGATCCCGAGGCGGCCCGCCGCTTCTACACGGCCTTCGGCGTCGACGACCGCGTAGGCCTGCGGGCGTCCGACGCGCACTCCACCGGATTCCGGGGCTTCACCCTGGCCCTCACGGTGTCCGGACCCGCCACGGTCGACGGCTTCGTGGACGCCGCGGTGGCCGCCGGCGCCACGCCGCTCAAGCCCGCCGCGAAGTCCCTGTGGGGCTACGGCGGCGTCGTCCAGGCCCCCGACGGGACGGTCTGGAAGGTCGCGACCTCGGCGAAGAAGGACACCGGCCCGGCCACCGGAGAGATCGACGAGGTCGTCCTCCTGCTCGGCGTCCAGGACGTGAAGGCCGCCAAGCGGTTCTACGCCGACCGGGGCCTGACCGTGGCCAGGAGCTTCGGCGGCAAGTACGCCGAGTTCGCCTCCGACGGGGCCGGCGCGGTCAAGCTGGCGCTGTACAAGCGCGGCGGTCTGGCCAAGGACCTCGGCGTCCCCGCCGAGGGCGCCGGCTCGCACCGCGTCGTCCTCGGCAGCACCGGCGCCCCCTTCACCGACCCGGACGGATTCGTCTGGGAGGCCGCCGCCTCGCACACTCCCGTGTCCTCCTGACCTCCGGCACCACCACCCCTCTTCGCACCCGCCCCAGCACCGTCACCGTCCGAGAGGAAACCCGCCATGCCCACGCAGCCGTCCCCCGAGACCGCCGACACGACCGCCGAGCGGCAGGAGGCGTTCACCGCCGAGGAGCGGGCCGCGATGAAGGCCCACGCGCAGGAGCAGAAGAAGGCGGCCGCGCGGCGCGGTCTGTCCCGGGCGGAGAAGGAGGCGGCCGCGGAGCAGGACGTGCTCGCGAAGATCGCCGAGCTGCCGGAGGCGGACCGTGTCCTCGCCGAGCGCGTCCACCACATCGTCAGGGCCGCCGCTCCGGACCTCACGCCCAAGCTCTGGTACGGGATGCCCGCGTACGCCAGGGACGGCAAGGTCGTCTGCCACTTCCAGAGCGCGCACAAGTTCAAGACGCGGTACGCCACGCTCGGTTTCAGCGACCAGGCGGCACTGGACGACGGCGCCATGTGGCCGACCGCCTACGCCCTGAGGGAACTGACCCCGGCCGACGAGGAGCGCATCAGCGCGCTCGTCAAGCGGGCCGTCGGCTGAGCCCCCGCCGGGCGGAAGCAGCACGCTGGCGCAGGGGAATCACGGTAGGTCGATTCCCCTGCGCCGGCGTGCGATTCACCGTCTGCGAGGCGACCAGCCCGTGCCGACCCCGGCCAGGTGCAGGGCCAGCGCGGTCAGCCCGAGCAGCATGACATTGGTCGAGGAGAACACGTCGTTGGTGCTGAGGTCCGCCGCGTTGATCAGGAACGACACGAAGAACAGCACCGCCGCGACCATACCGAGCATGAGGGGCTCCTTCCGGAAGGGATGAAGCCCGTATGCCCGGCCTTCGGCCCGGCAGACACCGGACCCGTCGCCGTCCGTCCCGGGTCCGCCGGCGGGCCTACAGCGGGGTGACGTAGGCGCCGGCGATGCCGCCGTCGACGAGGAACTCGGCGGCGTTCACGAAGGAGGAGTCGTCGCTGGCGAGGAACGCGACCGCGGCCGCGATCTCCTCCGGTTCCGCGAACCGCCCCACCGGGACGTGCACGAGCCGGCGCGCGGCCCGCTCGGGGTCCTTGGCGAACAGCTCCTTCAGCAGCGGGGTGTTGACCGGCCCCGGGCACAGTGCGTTGACCCGGATCCCCTCGCGGGCGAACTGCACGCCCAGCTCGCGCGACATCGCGAGCACGCCGCCCTTGGAGGCGGTGTAGCTGATCTGCGAGGTGGCGGCGCCCATCACCGCCACGAAGGACGCCGTGTTGACGATGGAGCCCTTGCACTGGCGCCGCATGTAGGGGAGGGCGGCCTTGCAGCACAGGTAGACGGAGGTGAGGTTGACCTCCTGGACCCGCTTCCAGGCCTCCAGGCCGGTCTCCAGGATGGAGTCGTCGTCGGGCGGGGAGATGCCGGCGTTGTTGAAGGCGACGTCCACGGAGCCGTAGGTGTCGTAGGCGGTCCTGAACAGCGCCTCGACCTGCTCCGGGTCGGTGACGTCGACCCGGACGAACAGTCCGTCGACCTCGGCGGCCGCGGCCTTGCCCGTCGCCTCGTCGATGTCGGCGCAGACGACGTGGGCGCCCTCGGAGGCGAGCCGGCGGACGGTGGCGAGGCCGATGCCGCTGCCGGCTCCGGTGACGACGGCGGTGCGGCCGACCAGGCGGCGGCAGACGGGGGACTCGGTCACGGCGAGGGCCTTTCTCTCAGGTGCGGAACGCGGGTGCGCGGTTCGGACTTCCCGCGGGGGACTTCGGGTCTGGGACGTCACGCGCCCACCGACGGCGACCGTCGCCGGGACGGCGCCTTTTGCGGACTCAGCCCCCGGTGCTGATGAACACGTTCTTGGTCTCCGTGAAGGCGGTGAGCGCGTCAGGGCCCAACTCCCGGCCGAGACCGGACTGTTTGTAGCCCCCGAACGGGGTCCAGTACCGCACGCTGCTGTGCGAGTTGACCGACAGGTTCCCCGCCGCGACGGCGCGGGAGACGCGCAGCGCCCGCCCCACGTCACGCGTCCAGAGGGAGCCCGACAACCCGTACGCGGTGGCGTTGGCCAGCCGTACGGCGTCGGCCTCGTCCTCGAACGGCAGCACCACGGCGACGGGGCCGAAGATCTCCTCGACGGCCGCCGGCACATCGGGGGAAGCGGGGGCGAGCACCGTCGCCGGGTACCAGAACCCCTTCCCGCTCGGCGCGTCCCCGCGGACGACGACCGGCGCGTCGTCGGGGACGTAGGACCGCACCCGCTCGCGCTGCGCCGCCGAGATCAGCGGGCCCATCTGGGTGTCCGGATCGCCCGGGTCGCCGACGCGCCAGGACCTGACGGCCGGCTCCAGCAGTTCCAGGAAGCGGTCGTACACGCTGCGCTGGACGAGGATGCGGCTGCGGGCGCAGCAGTCCTGGCCGGTGTTGTCGAGGAAGGATGCGGGAGCCGCGGCGGCCGCCTGGTCCAGGTCGGCGTCGGCGAAGACGATGTTGGGGCTCTTGCCACCGAGTTCGAGCGTCACCCGCTTCACCCGGTCCGCGCACGCGGTCATGATCTGCTTGCCGACGGCCGTGGAGCCGGTGAAGACGACCTTGGCCACGCCGGGATGCTCGACCAGGGCGGCGCCCGCCACCGGCCCGGCGCCCGGCAGCACCTGGAACAGGCCCTCGGGCAGCCCCGCCTCCAGGCACAGTTCGGCGAGCCGGAGCGCCGTCAGCGGCGTCGTCTCGGCGGGTTTGAGCAGCACGGCGTTGCCCGCGGCGAGCGCGGGCGCCGCGCCCCAACAGGAGATCGGCAGCGGGAAGTTCCACGGCGCGATCACCGCGACCACGCCGAGCGGCTCGTGCATCGTGATGTTCACACCGCCCGCGACCGGGATCTGGAGGCCGGTCAGCCGCTCGACGCCTCCGGCCGCGTACGCGAAGAGGTCACGGGCGTTGCCCGCCTCCCAGCGGGCGTTCCCGATCGGGTGGCCCGCTTCGGCCACTTCCAGCCGCGCCAGTTCCTCCAGATGGCCGTCGATGACGGCGGCGCAGCGGTGCAGCAGCCGGGCCCGGTCGCCGGGGGCGGCGCCCGCCCAGCTCTCCTGCGCCTCGACCGCCCGCCGGACCGCGGCGTCCACGTCGGACGCGCTCGACGCGGGGACGGTGGCGAGGATCTCCTCGGTGGCGGGGTTGAGGACGTGGTGCTCGCTCAAGGTGTGGGTCTCCAGGTGTGCCGGAAGAGAACGCGGTCGCGGACAAGGGGAGTTCGTGGTGAGCGGGACCTGCGCCGGCTCGGCGCACCGGGGACTACATCCGCTCGAAGGACCGGAACCGTTCCCAGTCCGTCACGGCGGAGTCGAACGCGTCCAGCTCGACGCGCGCCATGTTGGCGTAGTGCGCGACGACCTCCTCGCCGAAGGCGGCCCGGGCGAGAGGGCTCCTCTCCCACAGCTCCGCGGCCTCCCGCAGGGTCGTCGGCACGTGGGGGGCGTCGCCCGCGTAGGCGTTGCCGGTGCACGGCCCGGGCAGCTCCAGCTCGTGGTCCACGCCGTACAACCCGGCGGCGACCATGCCGGCGACCGCGAGGTAGGGGTTCACATCGCCGCCGGGCAGACGGTTCTCGAACCGGTGGGAGAGGCCGTGCCCGATGACGCGCAGCGCGCAGGTGCGGTTGTCCGGCCCCCACGCGACCGCCGTCGGCGCGAACGAACCGGGGCGGAACCGCTTGTAGGAGTTGATGTTCGGCGCGTACAGCAGTGTGAAGTCGCGCATCGCGGCGATCTGGCCTGCCAGGAAGTGCCGCATCAGGCGGGACATCCCGTACTCGTCCGTGTCGTCGGCGAACACGGGGCCGCCGAGTTCGTCGCGCAGCGAGAGGTGGATGTGGCAGGAGTTGCCCTCGCGCTCGTCCCACTTCGCCATGAAGGTGAGGGAGACGCCCTCCTGCGCCGCGATCTGCTTGGCGCCGGTCTTGTAGACGGAGTGCTGGTCGCAGGTGGTGAGCGCCTCGTCGTAGCGGAAGGCGATCTCGTGCTGGCCGAGGTTGCACTCGCCCTTGGCGGACTCCACCGTCAGACCGGCCTCGCCCATCTCGTTGCGGATCCGGCGCAGCAGGGGCTCCACCCGGCCCGTCCCGAGGATGGAGTAGTCGACGTTGTACTGGTTGGCGGGGCGCAGGTCGCGGTAGCCGCGCGCCCAGGCGTCCTCGTAGGTGTCCTTGAAGACCATGAACTCCAGTTCCGTGCCGGCGTACGCGGTCCAGCCGTGCTCGGCGAGCCGGTCGAGCTGGCGGCGCAGGACCTGGCGCGGCGAGGCGGCGACCGGAGCGCCGTCGTGCCAGGCCAGGTCGGCGAGGAGGAGTGCGGTACCGGCGTCCCAGGGGGTGCGGCGCAGGGTGGCGGTGTCGCCGTGCAGGGCGAAGTCGCCGTAGCCGCGTTCCCAGGACGACATGGCGTAGCCGCCGACGGTGTTCATGTCGGTGTCGACGGCGAGGAGGTAGTTGCAGCCCTCGGTGCCGTGCTCCAGGACCTCGTCCAGGAAGAAACGGGCGGCGAACCGCTTGCCCTGGAGTCTTCCCTGCATATCGGTGAAGGCGAGGACGATGGTGTCGATCTCCCCGGCATCGACCAGCTTCGTCAGCTCGTCCACGGAGAGCGGGGGCGTACGGTCAGCCACAGGAGCGCCTCCTGGCGTCAGTCGTCGGTCCGGGAGATCAGCGGGGCTCTCTCCCGGGTGTGCCGCACCGGATGGGCCATAAGGTATGCGCAAGAACCTTTTCATGGGAAGGGGGCCCGATGGGTGAGCTTCGTGAATGCGCCGCGGCGGACCGGCTGGCGCCAGTGCTCCGGCCGGTGCGGGCGGGCAACGGCTTCGAGGAGGCGATGGAGCAGATACTCCAGGTCATCCGCCTGGGCCTGGTGCCGTACGGGGAGCGGCTGCCGGCGGAGCGGGACCTGGCGGACCGGCTCGGGGTCAGCCGGGTGACGCTGCGCGAGGTGCTCAAAGCCCTCCAGGACCAGGGGATCGTGGAGAGCCGGCGCGGCCGGTACGGCGGCACGTTCGTCCTGCGGCGCCCGGGGCCGGCCGCGGGCGACGACGAGGACGAGCTGCGCCGGCGCGTGGCCGGGACCGATGTCGAGGACGTGCTGCTCTTCCGCGAGGTGCTGGAGGTGGGCGCGGCCGGACTGTGCGCGGCGCGCCCCCTCGGCGACGGGGCGGCGCGGCGGCTGCGCGCCGCGCTGACGGCGACGCAGGACGCGCCGCTGGCCGAGTACCGCCGCCTGGACACGATGCTGCACCTGACCCTCGCGGAACTGTGCGGCTCCCCGACGCTCGCCGGCCAGTACGCGGCGGTCCGGGCGACCGTGAACGACCTGCTGGACTGCATTCCGCTGCTGGTGCGCAACCTGGAGCACTCGCAGCGCCAGCACGAGGCGCTGGTCGAGGCGGTCCTGGAGGGCGACGCGGACGGCGCGCGGGAGGTCATGCGCGAGCACTGCGCCGGCACGGCGGCGCTGTTGCGGGGCTTCCTGTCGTGAGGCGGCCGACTCCGCCCCGGGCAGACGGGTCGACCCGATCCTCGATTTCCGCCGGCGAGTTGACCGATCGTTGACACCGGGGGTCTTGCGTCCGGCCGGTAGGAACCGCAAAGGTTTGGCACCCGACCTTTGGATCGAGGCAGGAGCGACTGATGGCCGACGGCACCGACTCGCGCATGCCCACACCTCCCGCGGCGCCGCCGGGCGGCTCCGCCACGACCCCGTCCCCGGGCGGCGACGCCTATCTGGAGCGGCGGACCCTGAACCGGGGCAGCGCCGGCTGGCTGCTGCTGACCGGCCTCGGCGTGGCCTATGTCGTCTCCGGCGACTACGCCGGCTGGAACTTCGGCCTGGCCGAGGCGGGCTTCGGCGGCCTCGCCGTCGCCGCCGTCCTGATGGGCCTGATGTACACCTGCCTGGTCTTCTCCCAGGCCGAGATGGCCGCGATCCTGCCGACGGCCGGCGGCGGCTACGGCTTCGCCCGCCGGGCGCTCGGCACCTGGGGCGGCTTCCTCACCGGCACCGCGATCCTCATCGAGTACATCCTCGCCCCCGCCGCCATCTCCATCTTCATCGGCGACTACGTCGAGTCGCTGCACCTGTTCGGCCTGGAGTCCGGGCGGCCCGTCTACCTCGCCTGTTTCGTCGTCTTCATCGGCATCCACCTGTGGGGCGTCGGCGAGGCGCTGCGCTTCAGCTTCGTCGTCACCGGCATCGCGGTCGCCGCGCTGATCGTCTTCGCGGTCGGCGCCGCCGGCGACTTCGACGCCGGCCGGCTCGACGACATCCCCGTCGACCACTCGGCCTTCGGCGCGAGCTCGTGGCTGCCGTTCGGCATCCTCGGCATCTGGTCCGCCTTCCCCTTCGGCATGTGGTTCTTCCTCGGCGTCGAAGGAGTGCCGCTGGCCGCCGAGGAGACCAGGGACCCGGTGCGGTCACTGCCGAAGGCGATGGCGCTGTCCATCGGCATCCTGCTCGTCCTCGCGCTGCTCACCTTCCTGGCCGCCACCGGCGCGCACGGCTCGGCCGCGGTGCAGAGCGCGGGCAACCCGCTGGTGGCGGCGCTCGAAGGGACGGGCGGGCCGACCCCGCTGAGCCGCTTCGTGAACTACGCGGGCCTGGCGGGACTCGTCGCCTCCTTCTTCTCCCTCATCTACGCCGGATCGCGTCAGCTCTTCGCCCTGTCCCGGGCCGGCTACCTGCCCCGCTTCCTGTCCCTGACCAGCCGCCGCAAGGCCCCCTACCTCGGTCTGCTGGTACCGGGCGCGCTCGGCTTCGCCCTGGCCGCGGCAACGGGCGACGGCGCGCGGATGCTCAACGTCGCGGTGTTCGGCGCGACCATCTCCTACGCGCTGATGGCCCTGTCCCACATCGTGCTGCGCCGCCGGGAACCCGGTCTGCCGCGGCCGTACCGCACACCGGGCGGCGTCGTGACCTCCACGGTCGCGCTGGTGCTCGCCTGCGCGGCGCTCGTCGCCACCTTCCTCGTCGACAAGGAGGCGGCGCTGATCGCGCTCGGCGTCTACGTCGTCGCCCTCGCCTACTTCGCCTGCTACAGCCGTCACCGCCTGGTCGCCGCCGCGCCCGAGGAGGAGTTCGCCGCCCTGGCCGCCGCCGAGGCCGAACTCGAACGGGACTGACCGGACACACCGACAGCGAACCGTGAACGGAGCAGCCGTGTCCAAGCCGCTCATCGGCATCAGCACCTATCTGGAGAACTCCGTGCGATGGGGGGTGTGGGACCAGCCGGCCGCCCTGCTGCCGGCCGGTTACCAACGGCTCGTCCAGCGGGCCGGCGGCCTGGCGGCGCTGCTGCCGCCGGACGCGCCCGACGCCGCCGAAGCGGTGGTGTCCCGGCTCGACGGACTCGTCGTCTCGGGCGGCCCGGACGTGGACCCCGCCCGGTACGGAGCCGAGCGCCACCCGAGGACCGGACCGGCCCACCCGGTGCGCGACGCCTGGGAGTCGGCCCTCATCGAGGCGGCACTGGCGGCGGGCCGGCCGCTGCTCGGCATCTGCCGGGGCATGCAGCTGCTGAACGTCGTCCTCGGCGGCACACTCGTTCAGCACCTGCCCGACCAGGTGGGGCACGGCGGTCACTGCGGCCCGCCCGGACGGTTCGCCCGGCACACGGTGAAGCCCGTGCCCGGCACCCTGCTGGCCGCGGCACTGCCCGAGGAGGTGACCGTATCCACCTACCACCACCAGGCGGTGGACCGCCTCGGCGCCGGACTGGTGGCGGGCGCGCACGCCGAGGACGGCACGGTGGAGGCCGTCGAACTGCCGACGGCCGGGGCCTTCACCCTGGCCGTGCAGTGGCATCCGGAGGCCGGTGAGGACCTGCGCGTGTTCGCGGCCCTCACGGCCGCCGCCGGATGAGGGGTCGTCCGGAGGCGGCGACGGGTCGCCCCGGAGGTCACTGGGCACGACGCCGACACGCGACGGCTGACCGGTCGAGTCCGCCTCCGGAACGGCGTGTTCAGCACTGGGGCCGACGACCGTGGTTCGCCTGGTGGTTGCGGCGGGCCTTCTTCTTGCGGCGTCGCTTCGAGGACATGCCAACCTCCCGATGAGGCACACGTGTGAGACATACGTGTGCGACACACATGGGTCTCTCCCGGTCATCGTTCCACAGCCTTCGGGCCCCCGCGATTCGCGAGGCGGCGGCTCAGCGCGAACGCCGCCCGCCGATGCACGCCGCCGTCACGGCCGGCCGGCGCCGCCGCTCGGGCCGTACGGCGCACGGCGCCCAGCGCGCCGGGCGCCGACGCGGACGCCTGCATCGACGGCCTCTGCGTCGTCTCGGCGGACGAGGACGGCGACGTCGTCGGCCACGCACTGCCGACCCGCTGCCGCGTCGGCGACGTCCCGGCCCTGTTGACGAACGACGATCCGTTCCGGGAGCGGTGTTCGCGGGGCACGCCCGCCCGGTCACGCTCCCGGTACGGGCGGGCAGGACGGGATCAGGCCACGGCCCGGGGCGTGAGGGGGACCCGGACGCTGAGCGCGGTCATCCGCCTCACCTCCCTGTTTCCCCCCGGCTCCTGGACGGACACGAACGGCGACCAGTACGGAGGACGTACTCCGGCGGGCGGGCGGGGGACCCGGTGGGTCTTGCCCGCAGGCCGTCCGGCTCCCGGCGCGCTCTACGGGACGGCGGCCGCCGTCGGCTCCTTGTCGCCGAGGCTGAGTTCGGGCGCGGGGCGGCGGAAGCCCTTGGTGAGGACGGCCAGGTAGACGACGCCGAGGACGAGCCAGGCCAGTCCCAGCCGGGTCGCGGTGGTACCCAGCTGGGTGATCAGATAGACGTCCACGGCGGCCCCGGCCAGCGGCAGGACCAGGAAACCGAACAGCGGGGGACGGCTCGCGGAGCGCCACTGGCGTACGGCGTGGGCGATGACGCACACGTTGACCAGGGTGAAGCCGAGGAAGGCGCCGAAGTTGATGAAGGAGGTGGCGTCGGCCAGCGTCAGCCTCGTCGCCAGCAGGGCGACCGCGCCCACGATCAGCACGTTCGGCACCGGAGTGAGCAGCTTGGCGTGCAGGCGGCCGAAGACGGGGCGGGGAAGGACGTTGTCGCGGCCCATGACGAACATCAGCCGGCTGGTGCTGGCCTGGATGGCCACGCACGAGGCGAACCCGCCGAGCATGGAGACGATGTTCGCGACGTCCGCGAAGTTCTTGCCGCCGACGAGAGTGGAGACCGCGTATCCGGCCGAGGACTCGTCCGCGAAGGCGCCCCCGGGGTGTGCCCACTGCATCACGAAGGAGAGCGCCACGAAGATCACGCCGCCCGCCAGCACGGTGAGGACGATGCCGCGCGGGATGGTGCGCCGCGGGTCCTTCGCCTCCTCGCTGAGCGTGCTGACGGCGTCGAAGCCGAGGAAGGCGTAGGCCGCCACGGCCGCCGCCGCGGTGACCGCGGAGACACTGGCGGAGCTGTTCCAGAGGGCGTGTCCGGCCGCCGCGCCGCCGCCGTGGCCGAGGCCGTAGCGGACGCAGAGCACCAGGAGGACGAGCAGACAGCCGGTGACGGCGATCAGCAGGGTCTTGTTGACCTTGTCGGCCACCTTGAGGCCGATGACGTTGACCGCCGTGGCGAGCACGATGTTGATCACCAGCCAGAGCCACTCCGGCACCGACGGGTACTGGGCGTGCAGATAGATCGCCTGCACCAGGAAGGCGACCATCGGCAGGAAGAGGTAGTCCAGGAGCATCGCCCAGCCGGCCAGGAAACCGACGCGGGAGTCGAGCATGCGCCGCGCGTAGGTGTACACGGAACCCGAGGACGGGATGATCCGGGCCATCTTGGCGTAGCTCAGACCGGACAGCAGCATGGCGCCCGTGGCCACCAGGTAGGCGGTGGGGGCGGTGCCCCGGCTGGTGACGGCGATGACGCCGAAGGTGGAGGTGACGACGGCCGGGGCCATGTAGGCGAGGCCGAACAGGACGATGGACAGGAGACCGAGGTCGCCTCTCATCCGGGTGGGCTGATCGGTCATGGGGTGCTCTCCGCGGGGACGGGGCCGGAGCCGGTGCGGGTGCGGCCGCGCCAGGTGGCGGGGTCGATGCGCCCCTGGTAGAGGGGCAGGTCCAGGGGCCGGTCGTCCGGCCGGAACTGCTCCCAGGGGCGGTTCAGGGCGGCGGTGCCGAACCGCCGGACGTTGCTCACCTCGTCCAGGTCGATCACGTCGGTGAGGGTGGTGTCGCCGTCGGCCGGGGACTGCGAGCGTACCTGGCCGGAGGGGTCGACCAGCAGGCTGCGCCCGGCGCCCACCGGGGCGGCGCAGTTGACGCTGGCGGTGAACACCTGGTTGACGATGGAGTTGGCCCGGGCGAGGACGATCTCCTGGGCCCGGTCGCTGGTTCCGGTCTGCACGAAGTTGAGCACCAGCTCGGCGCCCATCCAGGCCAGGTGGCGGCTGGTCTCCGGGAACCAGGCGTCGTAGCAGATCGACAGGCCCACGCGGCCGGTGCCGGGCAGGTCGAACACGACGAACTCGCCGCCGGGGACCGCGGTCTCGTACGGCCGCCAGGGGAAGATCTTCCGGTAGGAGGCGACGCGCTCGCCGCCCGGCGAGTACACCGCGGCGGTGTTGTGGATACGGCCGTCGGCGCCGCGTTCGAAGAAGCTGCCCGGGGCCAGCCACACGCCGAGGTCGGCGGCGATCCGGGCGAGGGCGGTGTCACGGGGGCCGTCGAGCGGTTCGGCGGTGGCCTCCGGCAGTTCCGCGGGGGACAGGTCGGAGCCGCCCGGCCCGCCGCCGAGGTGCAGCTCGGGATAGACGACCAGGGGCTGCGCGGGCAGGCCCTGGACGCGCCGGGCGACGTCGGCGGCGAAGCCGTCCAGGTCGTCGGCGGGGCGCCGGGCGGCCTGGGCGAGGACGAGGGGGAGGGGACGCGACATGGAGCACCAGGTGTGTGGGTCGGATTAGTTAAACGAAATTTAGTTAACGAATCCGGAGAGGGTCAATGGGTCGGAGGCAGGGAAAAACGCGTGTGCGAGCATGTGGACCATGCCCCGACCGAGGAACCAGGTGGAACGGCGCGCCCAGCTGATCGACGCCGCCGGGCGGGCCGTCGTCCGTGCCGGAGCGACGACGGTCAAGCTGAGGGATGTGGCCGCGGAGGCGGGGGTCACCCCGGCCTCGGTGCTCTACTACTATCCCGACCTGCAAGAACTCTTCTCGGCGGTGTTCGAGCACGGCGCCGCGACCTACTTCGGCACCCGCAGGGAGGCGATCGCGGCGGCGGAGGGGCCGGTGGAGCAACTGCGGGCCTGCATCCGCAGCGGGGTGCCCTGGCCGGGGGAGGGCGAGGAGAGCACCCGACTGCTGTTCGAACTCTTCCCCCTCGCCCTGCGCAACGACGCGGCCGCCCAGGCGCACCGGCTCTTCTTCGAGCAGCAGACCGACCTGTACCGGCAGGTCCTCGAACACGGCCGGGACCGCGGCGAGTTCCAGCTCGTCGCGGACGCCTGGGACGTGGGCCGGTCCTTCGTCGCGCTCGAGGACGGCTACGCCATGGACCTGCTGGTGAGCACCACGACGGCGGCCCGGATCGAGGCGCGCCTGCTCGCCCACGCCCGCCTGGTGACCGGCAACCCCGCCTTCGGGGAGGGCGCGGCCGGCTGAGGACCCGCCGTCGGGCTTCGGGGAGGGCGCGGCCTGCCGAGGACCGGTCGCCGGTGGCCGGGGCCGCGACGCCGCGCGCGCCGCGCCCCGGCGAACCCGTCCCGAGGGACGGGCAGGCGGGCGGATCAGCGCAGGCCGGCGAAGAGGTCCTTCTCGGGCACGGCCGCACCCGTGGTGTCCTGGACGCGTACGAACGTCTCCACGCCCATCAGCTCGGTGAACCTCTCCCGGCCCATCTTGAGGAAGAAGATGTTCTCGCTCTGGCTCGCGTGCGCGGCCAGCGCGTCGAACTTCTGCCCGCCGAACGCGGTGGTGTCCACCCAGGTGGTGATCTCCTCGTCGGGCAGCCCGATCTCCGCCATCGCGGCGGCCTCGGCGGGGTCCGGCTCCGGCAGGTCCGCACCGAACTCGCGCATGACCTCCCCGAAACGCCGCATCATCGAGCGGGGCGCCGTCGTCCAGTACACCTTCGGCGTCAGACCGGTCATCTTCAGCGCCGCCGTCGTGATGCGGTTGGCCTGGATGTGGTCGGGGTGGCCGTAGAAGCCGTTCTCGTCGTAGGTCACGACGACATCGGGGCGGTAGTGCCGCATGAGGTCGGCGAGCCGGGCGGCGCCCTCCTCCACGGGGGTGCGCCAGAAGGCGCCGGGGGCGTCGTTGTTCGGCCAGCCTATCATCCCGGAGTCGGCGTAGTCCAGCGTCTCCAGGTGACTGATCTTCAGCACCTCGCAGCTCGCGGCGAGCTCCTGACGGCGCATCGCGGCGACGGCCGCCGGATCGTGCCCGGGATCGCCCGGCTTCACGCCCCCCGGTCCGTCGCCGCAACCGCCGTCGGTACAGGTCACGAGGACCGTGCGCACTCCCTCCGCCGCGTAGCGCGCCAGAACGCCCCCCGTTCCGGTGGCCTCGTCGTCGGGGTGGGCGTGTACGGCCATGAGGGTCAGGGGCCGGTCGTTCATGAGGGGGTCCTCCTGTGGGGAAAAGGGTTGGGGTCCGGGCCGGCGCGGACGTGTGAGCGGCCACCCCTCGATACCAGATGTCGGATGACCGGCGCACCGCGGACCTGCGGGATTCGGACGACGTCGAGACGGCGTGTCGATGTCTCTGCGTTCTCCGTCCCCACGGCGCCGGTCTGTCGGCCGGTGCAACAGCGCCGGCCGGACAGGGTATTCCTGCGGCTCGCCGAAAGTCCGTCAGAGCCGGTTCGCGCAACGGCGATCGGCCGCGCATACGGCTCGTTCAGGCCCGCGTCGGCTCGTTTCGGTCCGCCGGCCGGGGAGGAGCAGCGGTGTGCCGGGCGGCGGAGGTCCCAGGCCACCGGCTCCCAGGCGAAGGAGTCGCCCGTGCGCCGGACGCGGCCGAAGGGGACGCCGGCGACATGGACGCCGAATCCGGTCGTGCCCTGGTCGGCCAGTCGTCCGAGCACCTCGCACCGGAGCCCGGAGGACTCGTCGGCCGCACGCTGGTCACGCTGACCGCCGGTCGCGGACGGCGTGTACCGCCCCGGCGAACGCAGCGCCTCGGTCGCCGCGGGGCGCGGTGCCGCGGGTGTCCTGCCGGCGCCGGAGGCCGGTCGGCAACTCGAGGAGTGAACCGGGCGACTCGGCGTCACACCGCCGGACACCGCCGAGCGAGGTCCTGCTCGTGCCGGTGAGGTCTCCTCAGGGGCGGGTGGCGGTGGTGGCGGCCCAGGCCGCTTCGACCATCGCGAAGATCTCGTCCAGGGCGGCCTCCGGGTCGGCCGCCTCCCGGGCCAGCGCGTAGGCGTCGATCACGAACCTCGCGATCGTCCTGCACGCCGTCGCGGTCCGGTCCCGGCCGGGGTCCGCGGCGATGGCCGCGGCCAGCGACTCCGCGTGACGCAGCCGCATCGACTCCTCGTACTGCCGCAGCGCGGGCGACGCGTCGATCATGCGCCAGACCGGGTCCGCGCCGTCCGCCGCGCAGTGCCGCACCAGGACCTCGACCTCGCGGCGCAGTGCGGGGAGGAGGGGTTCGTCCGGCGCCCGGTCCGTGACCGCCCGCGTGAGGCGCTGCTCGAAGTCCTGGTCCCGTTCGAAGACCAGGGCCTCCTTCGAGGCGAAGTGGGAGAAGACCGTGGTGACGGCGACATCGGCCTCGGCGGCCACCTCGCGGATGCCGACCGCGTCGTATCCGCGGTCCAGGAAGAGGCGCAGGGCGGTGTCGGCGATCTTCTGGCGGGTGGCGGCCTTCTTGCGCTCCCGGCGTCCGGTGGGCACGGTCATGCGCTGAAGACTATCAGGTGGCAAATAACAACGGTTCCAAAACACTAACCGTTAGTGGTACGGTCGGCGGCATGAAAAAGGTGAGCTTCGCCGAGTTCGGCGGTCCGGACGTCCTGCGCCTCATGGATGCCGGGGAGCCCCATGCCGGCCCCGGCCGGATCCGCGTGGCCGTACGGGCCGCGGGTGTGAACCCCGTCGACTGGAGGATCCGGGAAGGCCAGGTCCTCGGCGCCCATCCGATCGAGTTGCCCTCCGGAGTCGGGCTGGACGCCGCAGGGGTGGTGGACGAGGTCGGGGAGGGCGTCGAAGGGATCGAGGTGGGCGATCGCGTGTTCGGCGAGGGTTCGAGCACGTATGCCGAGTACGCCGTGCTGTGGGCCTGGGCCCGCATGCCCGAAGGTCTGTCGTTCGAGGAGGCGGCCGGCTACCCGTCCGTGGTGGAGACCGCGCTGCGTGTCATCCGGGAGTGCGGTGTGCGGCCCGGGCAGACGCTGCTGGTCAGTGGCGCGTCCGGGGGCGTCGGATCGGCGGTGCTGCAGATCGCCCGCGACCGCGGCATCACCGTGATCGGCACGGGCGGCACCGCGAACCAGGACTATCTGCGCGGCCTGGGCGCCCTCGCCACGACGTACGGCGACGGCTGGGTGGAGCGGGTGCGGCGACTCGGCCGCGTCGACGCGGCGCTCGACCTGGCCGGCTCGGGCGTGATCCGCGAGCTGGTCGAGCTGACCGGAGACCCGCGGAAGGTGGTCTCCATCGCCGATCTCGACGCGCCCCGGCTGGGTGTCCGCTTCTCCGGCGTGGCCGGCAGCATGCCCGACGCGCTCGCCGAGGCCGTCCGCCTCATCTCGGCGGGGAAGCTGCACATCCCGGTCGAGAAGGCGTACCCGCTCGCCGAGGCGGCGGCAGCGCACATCGACAGCCGGGCCGGTCACACCCGCGGACGGCGGGTCCTGGTCGTCTGAGGCCCGTGGGGGCGGCGTTCAGCGGTCTCCCCAGTGCCCCCACTCTGCTCGGCGTGGCGATCACCGTGCGCGGCGAGACCTACGGCGATCTCTGCCTCTCCGAGCGGGTGGACGGCCGCCCCTTCGACGACGAGGACGAGGAGGTCGTGCGCGCGCCGGCCGGAGCCGCCGGCCTCGCGACCGATCACCTCCTCGCCGACCGGCACCCCGGCGACGGCCACGACGACATGGCGGTCCCGGCGATCCGCATCCCCGAGAGGGCTGACGGCTGCCGTCAGGAGTCGTGGACCGGGTCGTCGGCTCCGGCGTCGGTCACTCCGTCCTCGGGTGCGAGGAGGTAGGCGTCGCCCGCGAGGCCGTCCAGGACGCGGTCGGCGGTCGCTTCGGCGGTCAGACCGGTGGAGTCCAGCACGTGGGCCTCGTAGCCGCCCAGGTCGCCGAACTGGCCGTACATCGACCGGATCGGTTCCGGGTCGGTCAGGGCGTCACCGGTTCGGGCGGCCGCTCGCCTCAGCGTGGTGCGCTGATCCGGCCGCAGGACGACGTAGCTCAGCGGCACGGCGCGGTCCTCGGCCGCGTCCCGGAAGAGGCCGAGGAACCAGGGGCCGACGACGCCGTCGAACACCACGTGGTAGCCGCCGTCGGCGTAGCCGAACGCCGCTGAGACCAGCACGCGCAGGACCACCTGGTTCTGCCGGTGCGCCTCGGGCAGGTACGGCGCGATCCGGCCCCGCTTGATGAAGTGCCAGAAATCATCGCTGTGCAGGTGCACGCTGGGGGACAGGCGCTCGGCGAGCAGCGCCGCCACGGTGCTCTTGCCGGCCCCGGGCGGCCCCGTCACCACGATCACCTGGCCGGACCCGGGAGAGTTCGGCTCGAAGATCGACGGATGCATGCCGCCACCCTGCCATGACCGGCCGGAGCGCCGCGCCCGGATTCCGGCTCCCGCGCGGACGACCGGACGAGCGGGTGCGGTGGCGGCGGAGTAGTCCCTTGCCGGGGAAGGGTCTCGTGTGCTGACACTGACCCCGTGACCAGGGCGACGAGGGAAGACCTGCCGGGAGGCGGTGTCCTCCTGACCGTGCCGGACGACGGGCCGGGGCCGCCCCCACTGCGCTTCGAACGGGTCTCGGACCGCCGGTGGACCTTGCGGCAGGGCGAACGGCCGCTGATCGAGGCCCGGTCGGAAGGCGAGGGTTGCTGCCGCGACCTGCGCCTGCGCCGCCTGCCCGGCCACCGCTCCCCGCTGCCGCCGCCGACCGCCGCGGCGATGCGGGCCGGGACCCGCTGGCCGCACCGGTACGCGCTGTGGCTGGAGGACACCGGGCTGGGCCCGCTGCACCGGGGACGCTGGCGGCTGACCCCGCGCACCGTCTTCGCCCCGGGCATCTGGGACAGTGACCTCGTCCGGGACTGGCCGGACGCCACCCTCGAACTGCTCTGCGGGGGCGGCTGGCACGGCGTCCTGCCGCTGCGCCCGCTCCCGGCGCCGGACGCCCCGCGCGTGAAGGCGTACCGCAAGCACGCCCGTGAGGGCACCCTCGCCCCGGTCCTGCTGTGGTGGGTGTCCTTCCTGGACGGCTGGCTGCTCCTGGACGGCCACGACCGGGCCGTGGCCGCGCTGGCCGAGGGCCTGCGACCGGCCTGCGTGGAACTGGTCCGCCTGCCGGACGACGCCGCCTGGCAGGCCACCGCCCGGCAGATCACGGAGGCGCACGAGGAACGGACGGCCCGGCTGGCCGCGCGCCCGCGGGGACCGCACCTCGCACGCCGACTGCGGGCGCTGGAGCGGGGATACGCCGACGTGGTGTCCGCCCTGCCGTACGAAGCGGACGCCACCGCCGTGTTCGGGCGGCCCTCCGGCCCGGAGCCGGGCGGCCCACCGCCCCCGTAGCGCGGCGGGCCGCCCGACGATGCTGCCGCCGACCGGACCTGAGCGCCCGGGTGGCGGCAGCCGGGCCGGTCAGCCGTCGATGCGGTGCTGGGTCCAGAACGAGGTGAGGTCCGTACTGGTGGCGGCCTGGGCCGCCGCCTTGAACTCGGCCGTGGTCGACACGCCGTACCAGTGCGCGGTGGCGTAGTCCTTGAGCAGCTTCGTCATCGCGCTGTCGCCGATGAGCCGGCGCAGGTCGTGCAGGGCGCACTTGCCGTAGCCGTAGACGACGGTGGAGTAGCGCGAGGAGTGCGTGTCCCAGTACGCCATCGAGTTGCTGATCTTCTCCGCGCTGGAGGCCCACGAGACGCTGTTCCAGCAGTTGGCGCCGGTCTTGCCCTGGGCGAGGTCGGTGGCGTAGTCGGTGAACGACTCGTCCAGCCAGGGGCTGTTGTACTCGTCGTCGCCGACGATGCCGTACCACCACTGGTGGCCGATCTCGTGGGTGAGCGCCGTGGTGCTGACCAGGTCGAGGACGAAGCCGGGGTACTCCATGCCGCCGAACCAGTAGTTGTTGTCGATGACGGCGTCCAACTCGCCGTAGGGATAGGCGCCGAAGCGGGAGGCGTGGGCGTCGACCGCGCTCCTGGCGGTGCTCAGCATGGACTGGGCGCTGGCCGCGCTGATGCCGGAGACGGAGTACACGTTGACCGCGACGCCGCCGGGCGAGGTGCCGGAGATCTTGCTGAACGGACCGGCGGCCCATGCGAAGTCGCGGACCTTGGAGGCGGTGGCGGTGGTCACCGTGCGGCCGCTGGAGCCGGGGGTGTCGGTGGAGGTGCCGGTGGCCGGGACGAGCAGGCCGCTGGGGTGGTCGAGGGTCACCTTGAAGTCGGCGGCCAGGGAGTAGAAGGACTCGCCGTTGTCGGTGTACGGGTCCAGGTGCCAGCCGGCGCTGTCGCGCACCGCGAGCACCGGCAGGGCGTTGCCGATGAAGCTGAACGCGCCGTCGTGGCCGAACCGGTCGGCGCCGCTGGGCACGGTGATGCCGAGGTCGAAGCCGACGGTGGCGCTCTGGCCCTGGGCGAGCGGGGCGGGCAGATCGACCTTCAGGGCGGTGCAGGCCACGGACAGGGCGCCGGCGGTGCCGCCCGTGACGTTGCCGACCTTGATCGGCATCGCGTCGCAGCTGCCGTGGTAGTTGTCCCACAGCCGCAGGTAGACCTCGCTGAGCGCGGTGGCGGAGGCGTTGGTGAAGGTGACGCTCTCGTGGCCGTTCCAGGTGGTGCCGGCGCTGTCGCTGCTGAGGCTGACGGTGTACGCCGGCGCGGCCGGCGTCCGGGTGGAGTCGCCGGGCGGGGTGGTGCCGCCGCCTGAGGTGTCCAGGGCGATGTCGTCGAGGACGAAGCCGGTCTGGAGGCTGGAGTCCTCGGCGCCGGTGAAGGACAGGTTCACGGTCTGCCCGGCGTACGAGGACACGTCGACCGTCTTCTGCACGTAGCCGGTGTTCTTGTCCAGGTTCGAGTAGGTGGCCAGCGTGCTGCTGCCGAGCTTCACGGTCAGCTTGTCGTAGGCCGTGGAGGAGGTCGTCTCGGCGGTGTCGACGTGCAGCCAGTAGCTCAGGGTCGCGGTGGAGCACCCGGAGGGGATCGTGACGCTCTGGGTCAGGGTGTCGGTGCGGGTGCCGCCGGTTCCGGCCAGCCACGCGTAGGCGCTGCCGCCGTGCGCGGTCTGCCCGGAGCGGCTGGTGATCACACTCGACGCGGACTGGGTCCACGGGGAAGTGCCGCTCTCGAAACCGCCGTTGACGACGGCCTGGGCCGGTGTGCAGGCGGCGGGGGCCGCGGCCGGGCGGGCGGCGGCGGAGGTGCCGGGGAGCACCAGGGCGGCCGCGGCGACGACGGTGAGGACGCCGATGCCGAGGGCCTTGTGGGGGGTCGGTCTCACACGCTACTCCTTCTGCGGCGGCCGGGATCCCGGCCGACTCGAGGACCGCCGGACCGGCTGGGGTGCGCCGGGGCGGCCGTGAACGGGGCTTGCGCGGTGCGGTGTTCGACATGCCGGTCGCGCCCCGCCGGGGCCGGGGCGACGCCTGCCAAAGAGTGACAGATCTGACGCATACATGCCAGGCCCGTCCCGGTGGTCCGGCGGCCGGACGGGGCGACGCCTCGGCGAAGCGCTCCGTGCGGACGGCTCAGGACCCCGCCGCCTGCACCTTCAGCGGCGTCGGAGCGTGCCTGAAGACGCGCGGGGACGGGGGAGACCGGCGGGCGGACGAGCGCACGAAGAGCTCCTGGGCAGACCTCTTGGTGCTCCGGCGCCGCTCTTCTCGGTGACGGTCACAGGGCTCGATCCCGACCACGCGCCGGACGTTCTGCCCTCCCCGGCGTTTCCAGGTCCGAACCGCGCTCCGCCGGTGGGGTCTTCTGCGTCGGCGGGGTCTGCGGCGCTGTCCGACCGGCGAGGAGTCCGAGGCGCTCCTGCGAGGGGGTGCCCGGCTCGGCCGTGTAGATGATCAGGTCGTGGACGGCCCGTTGGGGCAGGGGCAGGTCCAGGGAGCGGAAGGTCATCTCCACACGGCCGACTTCGGGATGGTCCAGCCGCTTGACGCCTTCGTGACGGATCCGCACGTCGTGACTGGCCCACATGGTGCGGAAGTCATGGCTGAGCGTGGACAGTTCGCCCACGAGCTCCCGCAGGGCCCGGTCGTGGGGTTCGCGTCCGGCTTCGGCGCGGAGCACCGCGACCGTGGCCCTGGCGCCTTCCTCCCAGTCGACGAAGAAGTCGCGGGAGCCGGGGTCGAGGAAGAAGTAACGGGGGAAACTGGCGCAGCCGCGGTCGCTCGTGGTGCCGCTGTCGAACATCGGCGCGTACAGGGCCCTGCACAGCGCGTTGCTCGCGACGATGTCCAGACGGCCGGTGCGGACGAAGGCGGGGGCCATCGTCATGGAGTCCACCATCCACTGGACGGGAGACGGGATCTCGACGTCCTTGCGGCGGTGCGGCCTGCGGCGGGCGGGGCGAGCCGCTCTGGCCAGTTCGAGCAGGTAGGTGCGCTCGTCCTCGTCGAGGAGCAATGCCTGCGCGACCGCTTCCAGCACCTCCTCGGAAACGCCGCCGATGTGGCCCTTCTCCAGCCGTGTGTACCACTCGGTGCTCACACCGGCGAGGGCCGCGACCTCCTCGCGCCGTAGTCCCGGAACCCGGCGGCGTCGGCCGGTGGGCAGCCCGACCCGCTCCGGGACGAGCCTGGCGCGTCGGCTGATGAGGAAGCCGCGGATGTCCGAGCGGTTGTCCGTGTGACTCCCGGTGCGGTCTCCGGGCGAAGGTTCCATCCGCCAACGGTACCCATGGTCCGGCCGGCGGAGAGAGGTTGTGTCTGTACCCCCCATGAACGCGGCCTTGCCCGCCGCTGACGGCGCCGGTTTCGTGAGGTCGGCGGACTTGAACGGCATTCCTTCGTCGCGGGCCGCCGTCCGCCGCACTCCATCCCCGTCTCAGGAGCATGACCATGGCCAGCAAGACCGTACTGATCACCGGCGCCACCAGCGGTATCGGCGCCCACACCGCGCGGTTGCTCCTCGACCGCGGCCACCGCGTGGCGGTCACCGGCCGCGACGAGAGCAAACTCAAGGCGTTCCTCGACGGGACCGGCCACCCCGACCGGCTGCTGGGTCTGGCCGCGGACGCGGCGGACTGGCAGGCCACCGAGTCGGTCGTGACCCGCACCGTGGAGCATTTCGGCGCCCTTGACGCGGCGGTGGCCAACGCCGGATTCATGTCCGGTGACTCCATCGGGGCCGGCGACCCGGCACTGTGGTCACCCATGGTCCTCACCAACGTCCTCGGCCCCGCCCTGCTGGCCCACGCCGCCCTGCCCCACCTGGAGGCCACTGGCGGACGGCTGGTGCTCCTCGGCAGTGTCGCCGGGCTGAAGAACTCTCCCGCAAATCTCTACTCGGCCACCAAGTGGGCTGTCACCGGACTCGCCGAGAACCTGCGCCTGCACGCCACGTCCCGCGGCATCGGTGTCACCCTGGTCAACCCCGGCATGATCGACACACCCTTCTGGCAGGGCACCGGCGTTCCCCCCTTCGCCCTGCCTCCCCAGCCCGTCGCCGAGGCCGTCTGCTTCGCGCTGGACCAGCCCGCGGGCGTCGACCTCAACACCCTGACCATCCGGCCCATGGGCCAGCCCGTGTGACCATGCCGGGTCGCTCTCTTCAGGGCAGTCGCCATGGCCATGTCGGTGATGTCGTGAACCGGTAGCCAGAAGTCCTTTGAGGTCAAGTGGGCCTGAGGTTCTACGGTGATCGTGTTCTGGTGATCGCTCACGGGAGGTGTGCGAGCGTGACGCTCAAGGAGTACGCGCCAGAGGAGCTGGCCGCCCAGCCCATCGGCGCGTGGAGCGGTGAGGTGTGCCGGCGGGTGGTCGGGGCGCTGCGGGAGCAGTTGGCGCGAGCAGCGCCGCCGCGGCCGGGACCACCAGCACGAGCAGCGCCGTGTGCTGCGGTGCCCAGCCTGCCGCAGCGCCCACCGCGCACGCCAGCGCGGTGCCGTGGACGAGCGCGGCGGGAGCCGTGAGCACGGCCAGGCGCCGCCTGAGCGACCCCACCGCGAAGAACGCCGTCAGAGCGGTGAGCACCCCCAGCGTCACGGACCGCGCCGGCAGTGAGAGGAACGCCAGCGAGACGGAGGTGACGAGGGCGAGCACCGACGCCGGGAGCGCAGCGGTGACGCTCCGCGCCGTCCGCGACCGGGCCGCCGTCGCGAGCAGGCCCGCCGTCACCAGCCCCTCCACCATCAGCGCCGCGGGGTAAGGCAGGTCCAGCGCCGCCGGAACGACCATGAGCGCGGACCAGCCGAGCACCAGCACGCCCGTCAGGGCCCTGGCTCGCCATGCCGCGGCGCGGACAGCGCACGCGAGGACGGCGGCGACGGCGGCCAGGACCAGCGGCGCCGTCTGCGACTGCGGCAGCCACGGCGAACCGGCCGTCACGGCCTCCCGCGCACCGCCCGGCGTCCCCGACCAGACCCGCGACACCCAGCCGGCCGGCCCCAGCAGCACCACGGCGAGCAACGGCAGCGCCCACAACACCGCCAGGCCCTGCACGGCGGCGGAAGCGAGGACGAGACCGCGCCGCACCGGCTCGGACATCCGAGCCGCACGCGCGCCCGCCACCACCGACAGGGCGATCCCGACGGCGAGATGCACGGGCACCAGCCAGACGGCCGGCAGCGTCGGGCGGACGATGCCGCCCAGCGCGACGACGGCGAGCAGACCGACCCCGACGGACAGCCCCACGGCGTGACCCTCGCCACCGGCCCGCCGAACCGCCACCAGCGCCGTCCCGGCCGCGAGCAGCAGCAGCGCGGCCGCGGACGCCGTCGCCCGGACCACCGGCCGTCCACGACAGCCGGACCGCGCCCAGAACGCCCGACGCCCCCGTGCCGTACGCGCCGACCGCGGCACTGATCCGCAGCACCGCGCCGGGAACGCGCAGGGCCACCGCCGTGTCGCACGCGGCGGTCACGAGCAGCGCCGCGGTGATCCCGTACCGCCCCGTGTCGGCGGCCACGGCACCCAGCAGCAGGGGCAGTTGAGCCACGGCCAGCGCGGCCGGAAGCGGCAGCCGCAGTGCCGTCGCGCGCGGCAGCAGCCCGTACCCCGTCCACACGGCCGCCAGCACCGCCGCCGCCCCGGCCGCGTACGCCGTGCCGTCCACTGCGGTCAGGGCGACCGCGCGCACCGCATAGGCGTCGAGCACCGTGAGCGCCAGCGCGAGCCCGGCCACCGCCTCGGCCGTCGAACGCAGTCCGCGCCCCAGCAGCGGCAGCGGAGCGGCCAGGGCGGCCACCGTGGCCACGCCCAGCACCAGCGACCGCCCGGTAATCCCCAACTGCCCCCAGCCGACCAGCGTGAACGCCACCGCCGCGATGGCCAGCAACAGGCCGCCCAGGAGCAGCAGCACGTTCTGCACGCGCGGCGCGTCGGTCTCGGAGCGCGGGGGCGTGGGCCTCGCGGGCGGCACGCGCGGCACCGGCGGCACGGGACCCGGCTGCGCCGACGCGGGCAACTGGGCGACCAACCAGGCCCGGCGAGCCCACAGTCGGGCCCGGCGGGCGTCCAGTCGCCACAGCTCGGCATCGATGAGCCGCAGCTCCTCGGCCGGTGACGGAGCGTGTGTCATGCTCCGGAGTGTGGCCCGCGCGGGGCCGTACCGCATGAGCGTGCGTACTCAACAGGTACTCAGGCCGCTGGGTGTCGAGGTCGCCGGGTGCTCAGGCCGCCGCCGCGACGCCGATGCCGGTGGCGAGGAACAGCCGGCTCCTCCGCGTTCCCCGTCCGGCGCGGCTCATCCCGAAGGGTCGCCCGTCACCCGGCCTCGACGGTGCCGAGCCAGTCGTCGACCGTCACGACGTCCGCCCACTGCGGGAACAGCCGCTCGGTGAGGAAGCGGTGCACCTCGGGATCGAGGTCCAGGCAGGCGTCGGAGAGGACGGTGAGGCCGAAGTCCAGGTCGTTGGCCTGGCACAGGGTGTGCAGCACCACCGCGCTGGTGGCGATCCCGGTGAGCACCAGGCTGTCGATGCCGCGCGCCCTGAGCACCACGTCGAGATCGCTGCCCGAAAAGGCGCTCGCCCGCCTCTTGGTGACCACCACCTCGCCCGGCAGGGGCGCCACCTCGGGGTGGATCTCGGTGCCCGGGTCGCCCTCGACATGGAGCCCGGCCCGCGCGACCGCGGTGAGCGCCCTGTTGCGTTCGCCGACTTCCGGGAAACCCGGGCGCAGGGCGATCACGACGTGGACGACGGGGATGCCCGCCGCTCGTGCCCCGTCGATGGCCCTGCGCAGGCGCGGCAGATAGCCGGAGCCGTCGTCGGCGAGGTCCACGACGGCGCGCTGGACGTCCATCACGAGGAGGGCGTTGCTCATACGGTCTCCAGAAGTGGGATCGGTTCGGGGCGGCCGGGTGGCCGGGCCGTTCGGGTGCTCAGTGTGCGCGGAGTGGCCGGGGTTCCGGGAGTGTACGGAGCGGTCGGGCACCCCGGGGTCGCGTGCTCCGGGCTCCGCGTCCGGAATCCGCCAGCACCCGCCGGACCGGCCGACGACGCTGGGAGCCATGACCGGACACACGCCCCTCCCCATCCCCTCCGCCGCGCTGCGGGAGCTGCGCGGCACCGACGACGCCGGGCGGCCCCTCCAGCCGTACACCGCCCGTGAGGACGGCGTCCCTCTCGCCTGCGTGGGCAGCCCGCTGCGCTGCTGTCTGCGCGGCATCGAGCCCGGTGAGCGGGTCGCCCTCGTCTCCTACGCGCCGCTGCGGCGCTGGGCGGCGGCGACCGGCGCCCAGCCCGGAGCGTACGACGAGACGGGGCCGGTGTTCATCCACGCCGATCCCTGCGAAGGGCCGGCGGCCCCCGCCGGGACCTTTCCGTTCGGCCGGCCGGGAGCGCTGCGCACCCTCCGCCGCTACGACGCGCGGGGGCACATCGTCGGGGGCCGCCTCTTCGAGATCCCCGAGGACGCCGACGCCGGGTTCGAACAGGCCCTCGACGAGGCGTTCGCCTTCCCGGAGGTGGCGCTGGTGCACGTACGGGCCGTGGAGTACGGCTGCTTCCACTTCGAGGTACGGCGGCCGTGACGGCGGCGCCCCGCCGCCGCGGGGACATCCGGGCGCCCGGAACCGGACGGCCGCGCCGCCCGATCAGTCGCCCGGCCCGTCCTCCTGCCCGGCCGTGTCGCCGATGGCGACGCGCAGGTCGTGCATGCCCTGAAGGATGTCGATGAGGGCTTCCTCGGCCCCGCTCAGGGCGTGCCGGGTGCCCTCCGCGTCGTCGCGGTCGGCGTGCAACTGGGCGCCGAGCGCGTACACCGCGGTCATCACGGCGGCGAAGGCGGCCTCCCGGCCCGGGGGCAGCTCCTCCACCCGGGGTTCGGACACCTGAAGCGCGGTCCGCTGCAGCCTGTTCGTCAGGACATTGACCGCGACGCCGGGGTCCGGCCCCACCGCCTCGACCCAGCCCTGCACCGTCTCCAGGACGTCCTCGACCTCCCCCTCCTCGCTCAGCCGGGTCGCCGCCGTGATCAGCAGCTCCGTCCTGGCGAGCAGAGCGCCGAGCAGCCGCAGCCGCTCCTCCTCCCGCGGCCCGTCGCCGGGACCTCCGCCCGGCTCCGCCGCGGGTTCGGCCGCCAGGGCTGCCAGCGCCGCGGAGATCTGGTCGGCGCTCACCGGATGCTTGCCAGCGTTGCTCACGTTCCCAGCTTCACCCGGCGAGGCCGCGACCGCCCGTCCACGGGCCGTCTCCGTGGGCCGTCCGGGCGCCCGCGCCGCCCATGGGGGTCCGAGGGGCAGGCCCGCGGAGGACTGACGGACGGGCCTGCGGAGGCCGGCGCCGGCCCGCGGAGGTACGGAGCGCACGTCTGTGAAGGTCTGCCGGGGAAGCGGTGGATTCCGCGACCAGGCCTTGCGGCGGCGTTCGCCCTGGCATACCTACGTGCTCCATGAACCTTTTCGGCCGCAGCTCCGCAATCCGACACGCGACGGCCCCCGCCACCCGGGAGGCGTCCCAGGGCGTGACACGCGCCGCCGCGCCGGGGACCGCCGCCACCGCCCTGCCTCCCGACGCGTCCCTGGCGGGGCTGACCGGAGAGTGGATGATCGATCCCGCCCACAGCAGGATCGGCTTCTCCGTGCGGCACGCCATGGTGACGACCGTGCGCGGCGCCTTCCTGGAGTACGAGAGCCGCCTGTACTTCGACGGCCGCGACCCGTCCCGCTCCCGCGCGGAGATCACCCTGCACACCGCCAGCGTCGACACCGGCGTCGAGCAGCGCGACGCGCACCTGGTCGGCCGTGACTTCCTCGACGCCGCGCGCCACCCCCGGATGACGTTCACCAGCACCGCCGTGCGCCTGGCGGACCAGGACGTCTACCACATGAGCGGCGACCTCACCATCAAGGACGTCACCCGTCCCGTCCTCCTGGAGCTGACCTACATCGGCCATGTCACCGACCCGTTCGGCTACGAACGGGCCGGCTTCGACGGCACCACCACGATCAACCGCTCCGACTGGGGCCTCACCTACAACGCCAGACTCGCCCAGGGCGGGGCCATGGTGAGCGAGAAGGTCCGCCTCCAGTTCGACATCGCCGCCATCCGCCGCCCGTAGGACCTCACTCGCGTCCACGTGCGGCGCCCGACCGCCGGGTGCGGGGGCCCCGGCCGGCGGGGTGCGGCGGTGCGTCACATGCGGGCGGCGCCCGGCCTGATCGCCTCACGGATGCGGTGGTACGTCCACGGTGATCACCACCTTGGTCGCCCGCGGCCCGGTGACCGCGTCGGGCACCTCGCGGCTCACGGTCCCGGGCCGGCAGTCGATCTCCACGAGCACCGCGGTCGCGCCCCCGTACTCGCTGTGGACCGCGATGCCCTGGGCCGTCCCGGCGGGCATCGGCCGGCCCCACCGGCCCACGCCGACGGCCTTCTCCAGCGCCGCCCCGACCCGTGCGTTCCCAAGTCCCCGTCTTCTTCCGGCCCTTGGTCCGGGCACCAGTGCAACGGGCGGCTGACGCGCGGCGACAACCAGACCCCGCCAGGCCTTCGCCCCGTCCATCGCCCCCGGCGGTCGTGGGAGTCGGGAGGTCGGTCACCCTCCTTTTATCGTCCCGTTGACGATATCCGGGGTCGCCATTATCGTCGTACTGACGAAATGAAGGGGGACCACCATGGCCGACATCACCCGCCGCTTCGGCTGGCGCCATCTGCGCTCCGCGCCCACCGCCCACATCCGTCACCACAAGCGCGGCCGGCTCGCCCACAACGGCCCGGGGCTCAGCTTCTGGTACCGGTCGCTGTCCGCGGCGCTCTCCGAAGTGCCGGTCGACGACCGGGAGTTGGCCATGGCCTTCCACGCCCGTACGGCGGACTTCCAGGACGTCACGGTGCAGGCCACCGTCACGTACCGGATCAGCGACCCGGCCAAGGCGGCCGACCGGCTCGACTTCTCCGTCGACCCGGACCGCGGGAACTGGCGCGGAGCGCCCCTGGAGCAGATCGCCACCCTCCTGACCGAGACCGCGCAGCAGCACGCGCTGGACGTCCTGGCCCGCACCCCCCTCGCCGTCGCCCTCGTGGACGGCGTCGCCTCCGTCCGGGAACGGGTCGCCGACGGCCTGGAGGCCGAACCCCGGCTCCCCGCCACGGGCATCGACGTGGTGGCCGTGCGTGTCGTGGCGATCCGTCCCGAGGCCGAGGTGGAGCGCGCCCTGCGCACCCCGGCCCGCGAGCAGATCCAGCAGGAGGCCGACCGGGCCACCTACGAACGGCGGGCCGTCGCCGTCGAGCGCGAACGCGCCATCGCCGAGAACGAGTTGGCCAGCCAGATCGAACTGGCCCGGCGCGAGGAGCAGTTGGTCGAGCAGCGCGGCACCAACACACGCCGCGAGGCCGAGGAGAAGGCGGCGGCCGACGGCGTACGGGCCGAGGCCGAGGCCGCCCGCAAGGTCCGCCTGGCCCGCGCGGACGCCGAGGCGACGCGCGAGACCGGCACGGCGCGCGCCGAGGCCCAGGCAGCCTGGCTGCGGGTGCACGGCGAGGTCGACCCGGCCACCCTGCACGCCCTGGCGGCGACCCGGCTGGCGGAGAACCTGCCGCGGATCGACAGCGTGACGCTCACCCCCGACGTCCTCACCGGGCTCCTGGCCAGGCTCGGCCGTCCGGACGGCGGGGCCGGCGCGTGAGCCTGGCCCCGCGGGCGGTGCTGGTGCACCGCAGGACCGAGTACGAGGAACTGCTCGCCCGGCACGGGACGCACGGACAGGCCGCGTTCTTCCTCTCCAGCCGGGGCCGCCCGATCGACGAGGTGGTCCGCCGTCACGAGCGCACCCGCCGGGCGCTGCGGGACGTGGCGGCGGCGGTGCCGCTCACCTGGCGCAGCTGCCAGGTGGAACGGGCGGACCTGGACCGCTTCCTGTTCGCGCCGGAGGACGTCGTGGTCGTGGTCGGCCAGGACGGCCTGGTCGCCAACACCGCGAAGTACCTCTCCGGGCAGCCCGTGGTGGGCGTCGACACCGATCCGGGGCGCAACCCGGGCGTCCTGGTCCGGCACCGCTGCGCCGACACGGCCGCCCTGCTGCGGTCCGTGACCGCCGCCGGGGACCGGGTGGAGGAACTGACCATGGTCGAGGCCGTCGCCGACGACACCCAGCGCCTCCTCGCCCTGAACGAGATCTACCTCGGCGCGGCCGGCCACCAGACGACCCGCTACCGCCTGGGTCCCGACGGCGAGACGGATCCAGGCGAACTCCAGGCGTCCTCCGGCGTGCTGGTCGGCACCGGCACGGGCGCCACCGGCTGGCTCCGCTCCCTGTGGCTGGAGCGCGGCGGCACCGCACCCCTGCCCGGGCCGTGCGACCCGCGGCTCGTGTGGTTCGTGCGCGAGGCCTGGCCGTCGCCCGCGACCGGCACGTCGAGGGTCGGCGGCGAGCTGGGGCGGGGACAGGCGCTGCGGCTGACCGTGGAGTCGGACCGGATCGTGGTCTTCGGCGACGGAGTGGAGACCGACGCCCTGGACCTGACCTGGGGCCAGAGCGTACGGCTGGGCATCGCGTCGACGGCCCTGCGCCTGGTGACGTGAGCCTCGTCCGGGCCGGTCGCGCCCCGGCCCGAGGCCGACCGCGCGGGTCCGGAACTCAGCGGTTGACCGACCGCATCCCCGCCTCGTCGTACCGCTCGCCCGCCGCCTGCGGCAGCTCCGCGTCGATACGGGCCAGGTCGTCCTTGGTCAGCTCGATGTCGACCGCGGCGGCGTTCTGCTCCAGGTAGGTGCGGCGCTTGGTGCCCGGGATCGGCACCAGGTCCTCGCCCTGCGCCAGCACCCAGGCGATCGCGAGCTGGGCCGGGGTGACGTCCTTCTCGGCTGCGATCTCCTTGACCTTCGCCGCCAGCCGCAGGTTCGCCTCCAGGTTGGCGTCCGTGAAGCGCGGGTTGTTGCGGCGGAAGTCGTTCTCGTCCAGCTCGTCCGGGGAGGTGAAGCGGCCCGCCAGGAAGCCGCGGCCCAGCGGCGAGTACGGCACGAACCCGATGCCCAGCTCGCGGCAGGCCGGCAGCACCTCGGCCTCCACGTCCCGCGACCACAGCGAGTACTCGCTCTGCACGGCGGTGACCGGGTGCACGGCGTGCGCCCGCCGGATCGTCTCCGCACTCGCCTCGCTCAGCCCGATGTGCCGCACCTTGCCCTCGGCGACCAGCTCGCCGAGCGCGCCGACCGTCTCCTCGATGGGCACGTTCGGGTCGACCCGGTGCTGGTAGTACAGGTCGATGTGGTCGGTGCCCAGCCGCTCCAGCGAGCCGTGCACGGAACTGCGCACGTGCTCGGCCGAACCGTCCTGGCGGCCGATGGTGCTCATGTCGCCCGGTACGGCGTCGTCCATCCGGTAGTTGAACTTGGTGGCGACCACGTACTCGTCACGATGCCCCCGGATCGCCTCGCCGACCAGCGACTCGTTGGTGAGCGGGCCGTACATCTGGGCGGTGTCGAGGAACGTGATCCCGAGTTCGAGGGCTCGCCGGATGGTCGCGATGCCCTCGTCCCGGTCGGTGGTGCCGTAGAAGGCGGACATCCCCATGCACCCGAGCCCGATGGCCGATACCTGGAGGTCCCGCAGACTGCGCTCCTGCATGAGGGTCCTTTCCCGCATTCCCGATCGTCGTCCGTCCGGCGCGAGGGCCTTCTTCCATCTAGCGACGGTTTCCGCCTCTCGGCATCCCGTGACAGGCGCCCCGGTACAAGGCCCCCGCGCGCCGGACCTTCACGACGCTACGAGCTGGAGTGCGCTCGAAGTCAAGCCGCCCCGACGCGCGCCGGGGTGTCCGCGGTGTCGGGCCGCGGGGTGTCCGCGGTGTCGGGCCGCGCAGCCCGTGCGGTGAAACCGTTTGCCGGGCCACGGCGGTCACTGCTACGTTTCCGTGGGCCGTGCGAGAGATCGAGGAGGTGGTACCCGTGAACGCAGTATCGACATGGGTGCTCCCCTCCGGGGACACGGTCGGGCGATAGGTCGTCCGGGAGCGCCGTTCACGTGCACTCCCGAAAGGCACGACCATGCAGGTCACTTCCGAACAGCGCCTCGACGACGGCGTCATCGAGCGCGCTTTCCTCCTCGGCGAGGTCCCCGGCATCCTGTGGACGCCCCCGCCCGCATCCGCGTCCGCACCGGCGCCGTTGATCCTTCTCGGCCACCCCCCGCTCGGACTGGGCACGATGTACCCCCGGCTGGCACAACGCGCCCGGCACGCCGCGGCGGACGGCTTCGCCGCGGCCACCATCGAGCTCCCCGGGAGCGGTGACCGCCCCCGTTGGCCCGCCCTGGAGCAGGCCCGCGCCGAGCTGCGCCGGGCGATGCAGGCAGGCCGGCCGGTCGACGACGACATCGTCGACGCCCTCGTCCTCCCGCTCGTGGAGAAGTCGGTCCCGGAGTGGCGGGCCGCCCTGGACGCCCTCCTGTCCCTGCCCGAGATCGGCGGTCCGGTCGGGTACTCGGGGGGAGTGATCTCCATCGGCATCCGGCTCGCGCTGGTCGAGCCGCGCATCAAGGCCGCCGTTCTGTTCGCCGGGAGTCTCGTGCCCGCCGCCCTGGTCGAGGAGGCCCGCCGGGTCACCGTTCCGCTGCACGTCCTGTTGCAGTGGGACGACGAAGGCAACGACCGGCAGGCGGCCCTGGACCTGTTCGACGCCTTCGGCTCCGAGGAGAAGACGCTGCACGCCAACATGGGCGGCCACACCGGTGTCCCGCAGTTCGAGGGCGACGCCGCGGCCGGGTTCTTCGCCCGGCACCTGAAGTCCTGAAGTCCGCCCGGCACCTGAGGTCCTGAGGTCCTAGAGCGAGGCCGGGCCGGGGTGGGCGGCGGGCGGCGTCGGCCGGGACGCCGCCCGCCGAGGACAGGCCCCGGCCCTCCTCGCCAGGGCGTTCCTCCCCGGTCCGGCCTGTGGTCCCGTGGTGCGGGACAGCCCTTCCACGCCACCGGAGGTGAACGCCGCCCTCCCGGGCATACGCACCCCATGACGTCATCGTGGAGCACACCGAGCCGCCCGAACCGGGGGCGGGAGTCCCGTCACGGCGGCCGCCCGGCCCGGATCGGGTGCGCGGCCCGGATCGGGTGCGCGCTGCTTCCGCTGCTCGCGCTGACGGCCTGCGGCCAGGGCGACGACCGGCCGCTGCCCGGGGCCGTCCACGGCGGACGCGGAGGGACGTTCGAGAGGGCCGCGCTCGCGGACGGCAGCCGCCTCGTCATCACCACCCAGGGCGGCGTACGGGTCGTCGGGACGGAGGACGGCACTGTGACGGTGGACGACACGACGCTCGCCCGCTGGGACGGCGCAGGAGACACCCGCACCCTCGACCTGCCCTGCGACGAGGGCGACGACCGGGCCAGGGACAACTGCGGCGGGATGCCGCTCGTCCACGTGCCCGCCGGTGTCACGCTCACCGTGCGGGCCCGCAACGCCGGGATCGACGTGAGCGATGTACAGGGCGCGCTGAGCCTGAGCACCGTCGACGGCGACGTCACCGTGCAGGACTCGGGCACGAAGGACGCCCACCAGCACCTCGTGACCCGTAACGGCTCCGTCCGCGCGACCGGCATCGAGGCCCGTGGCGTGGACGCCGAGACGGTCAACGGCGACGTCGAACTGCTGTGCACGACCTCGCCCGACACGCTCGACGGGGTGAGCCGCAACGGCTCCGTCCGCGTGACCCTCCCGGTGGACGCCCCGCCGTACGCGACCGACGCGAGCACCGTCAACGGCCGCTCCGTCGTGGACGTTCCGGCCGCCGGCGCCGCGGACCGACGGCACCGGCTGACCCTGCGCACCGTCAACGGCGACGCCGAGGCCCACCGGGGGTGAGCGGCACCGGCGCGGGCGGCCTCGGGCGCGCACGCTCTCGAGCAGCGGCGACTGGAGCAGCATGAACGCCCCGGTCGGAGCGGGGGACACGGCGACGGGCGCGCCGACCTGATCGCCCGCAAGGGGTCCGCCGGGAAGCTGCGGCTGTGCCCGGGCCCCACCGGCGCCCTCGCCTCCCGGGCCATGCGTCCGCCGCTCGGCGGACCGATCAGGCAGACCGGACCCCCTCGCCCCGGTGGTCACCGCGGCGCACACATGCTGATCCGGTCGGACGGCCGGTTTCGCCGACCGCCCGAACCGGGCAGGGAGAGCGGTCCACGCGGGCACCAGTAAGGGGACAAAGTGCGCCGCATGTGCGGTGACCTGCTGCTTCGTATCGCCACTTCGGGCGACACCGGGCAGCTTAGAGCCCGCTCTGGGCCCGGTCGTGCCGAAAAGCCGTTGGTATAAATGTGCGTCAAGACCGGGCGCGCCGTGCCCGGACCGGTCGTACAGAAGGCGAGGTGCATGCGATGAACGCCGCGGAGCGTCAGAGCCGGATCCTCGCGCTCGCGCGTCATCAGGGACGCGTCGAGGTCACCAGCATGGCCGCCGACCTGGCCGTCGCGCCGGAGACCATCCGGCGCGACCTCGGTGTCCTCGAACGCAGGGGACTGCTCCGCCGTACCTACGGCGGCGCCTACCCCGTCGAGGGCGCGGGTTTCGAGACGGGCCTCACCGAACGCGAGACCCTGCACGTCAAGGACAAGCGCCGGATCGCCGCGGAGGCGGTCAAGCTGCTCGGCGACGCGGAGACCGTGTTCGTGGACGAGGGCTACACCCCCCAGCTCCTCGCCGCGCTCCTGCCCGGTGACCGGCCCCTGACCGTGGTCACCGCGTCCCTGTCCACCGCGGCCGCGATCGTGGACTCCCCGCAGACCACCGTCCTGCTCCTCGGCGGCCGGGTCCGGGCCCGGACCCTGGCCACGGTGGGTTCCTGGGCCTGCGCCATGCTCGGCCAGTTCGTGATCGACCTGGCCTTCATCGGCTCGAACGGGATCTCCCGCGAACTGGGCCTGACCACTCCCGATCCGGTGGTGGCCGACGTCAAGGCCAAGGCGCTGGCCGTGTCGCGCCGGCGCGTGTTCATGGGGCATCACAGCAAGTTCGGAGCGAGCAGCTTCTGCCGCTTCGCGGAGGTGGGCGACTTCGAGGCCATCGTCACCGACACCGGACTGTCCAGCGCCGAGGCGCACCGCTACTCACTGATGGGACCCCGGGTCCACCGGGTCTGACCCCGCCCACCAGGGGCCGACCCGTTGACGGACCGACCCGCCGACGGACTTGCCCCACCGATGGACCTGACCCGCCGGGACCTGACCCGCCGGGACCCGCCCCAAGACCACCGGACCTGAGCCGCCACCGGGTCCGGACCCCACTGGGGCCGCCCCGTCGAGGGGGACGGCTCCGCCGAAGCCGTACCGGCGGCACCGCCACGCCCGCACCGCCGGGACACAGAGCGTCTGACCGATCCCACGTTCCCCTTGCACTTCGCTGCCCGTACCCCCCAGTTCACGAAAGGGACGATCATGACTTCACGACCGACCGGTCCACGGAAGGCAGTGCCGCTGTGCGCGCTGGCCGTGTGCGGCGCACTGCTCACGGCGTGCGCGGGCGCCGGTGGCGCGGGAGGCGGCTCCGGCGCGCACTCCATCAACGTACTGATGGTGAACAACCCGCAGATGTCGGACCTCCAGAAGCTGACCGCTGACCACTTCACCAAGGAGACCGGCATCAAGGTCAACTTCACGGTGCTCCCGGAGAACGACGTCCGCGACAAGATCAGCCAGGACTTCTCCAGCCAGGCCGGCCAGTACGACGTGGCCACGATCAGCAACTACGAGACGCCGATCTACGCCAAGAACGGCTGGCTCGCCCCGCTCGGCGACTACGCGAAGAAGGACACCGCCTTCGAGCAGAGCGACATCCTGCCCGCCCTGCGCGAGTCCCTGACGGTGTCCGGCCAGGTGTACGCCGAGCCGTTCTACGGCGAGTCCTCCTTCCTGATGTACCGCAAGGACGTGTTCCAGAAGAAGGGGCTGACCATGCCGGCCCACCCCACCTGGCGGCAGGTGGCCGACCTGGCCGCCCAGGCGGACGGCGCCGAGCCGGGGATGAAGGGCATCTGCCTGCGCGGACTGCCCGGCTGGGGCGAGGTGATGGCCCCGTTGACCACCGTGGTCAACACCATGGGCGGCACCTGGTTCGACAAGGACTGGAAGGCCCAGGTCGACAGCCCCGCCTTCACCAAGGCGACCAAGTTCTACGTCGACCTCGTACGCGCCCACGGCGAGAAGGGCGCCCCGCAGTCCGGGTTCGCCGAGTGCCTCAACAACATGGAGCAGGGCAAGGTCGCCATGTGGTACGACGCGACCTCCGCCGCCGGATCGCTCGAAGCCGGCGGCTCGCCGGTGGCCGGGAAGATGGGCTACGCGCCCGCGCCGGTCGACCGCACCAAGAGCTCCGGCTGGCTCTACACCTGGGCCTGGGGCCTCCAGAAGGCGAGCAAGAACAAGGACGACGCCTGGAAGTTCATCTCGTGGGCCTCCAGCAAGCAGTACGAGGAACTGGTCGGCCAGAAGCTCGGCTGGTCCCGTGTCCCGGCGGGCAAGCGCGGCTCCACCTACACCAACCCGCAGTACGTCGCCGCGGCGTCCGCCTTCGCCGGGGCCACCGCCGACGCCCTGAAGTCGGCCGACCCCGGCAACCCGGGTGTGCAGCCCCGGCCCGCCCCCGGCATCCAGTTCGTCGGCATCCCCGAGTTCACCGACCTGGGCACCGAGGTGTCCCAGCAGATCAGCGCCGCCATCGCCGGCAAGACCGGTGTCGAGCAGGCGCTGAAGACCAGTCAGGCGCTCGCCGAGAAGGTCGCCGCCAAGTACGCGGACAAGTGATCCCTCCCGATCCACCCGACGTTCCCCTCCCCTCCCCGCCCTCGCGGGACCGGGGACGGGAGCACAGCGGAGACACACGATGACCCTCACACACACCCTCACCAGGCGTGCCCGCACGCCGCGCACCGCGGAACGGGCCAAACCCCCTCAGCGGGCCCGCGGAGCATGGGCCCGGCGCGCCCCGCTCCTGCCGGCTCTGGTCTTCATGATCGTGGTCACCCAGCTGCCCTTCGTCGGCACCCTGGCGGTCTCGTTCATGCGCTGGAACGCCCTCGCCCCCGACGACCGTGCCTTCGCGGGCCTGGAGAACTACAAGGAGGCCGTCACCGACCCGAAGCTGCGCTCCGCCCTGCTGACGACCGTCACGCTCACGGTGACCGTGGTCCTGGTCAGCCTGGTGCTGGGCCTGGGCCTGGCCCTGCTGCTCGACCGCCGCTTCCGCGGCCGCGGCGTCGTCCGCACCCTGCTGATCACGCCGTTCCTCGTCGTGCCCGTGGCCTCCGCGCTGCTGTGGAAGCACGCGCTGTACAACGCCACCTACGGGCTGATCAACGGCTCGCTGACCTGGCTGTGGAGTCTGTTCGGCAGCGACGACCCACCGCAGCCCGACTGGCTGTCCTCGCTGCCGCTGATGTCCGTGGAGGCGTCGCTGATCTGGCAGTGGACGCCGTTCATGATGCTGATCCTGCTGGCCGGACTCCAGAGCCGCCCCATGGACGCGGTCGAGGCGGCCCGCGTGGACGGCGCGAGCACCTGGCAGGTGTTCCGTTACCTCACCTTCCCGCACCTGCGCCGCTACCTGGAGCTGGCCGCGCTGCTCGGCAGCATCTACGTGGTGCAGAACTTCGACGCCGTCTTCACGCTCACCGGCGGCGGCCTGGGGACCGCCAACCTGCCCTACACCGTCTACGAGACCTTCTACCAGGCGCACGACTACGGGCAGGCCTCCGCCGAGGGCGTCCTCGTCGTGCTGTGCTCCCTGCTCGTCGGCAGCTTCGCGCTCAGGACGGTCTCGACGCTGCTGCGAGAGGAGACCCGCTGATGGCCGCGACCCTCGCCCCCCGCGCCACGGGCGGCGCCCGCGCCGCCGCCGGCGCCGCGGCCCGCCGCCGGCGCGGCGCGCTCGGCCTGCTGGCCTGGCTCTGCGGAGTCGTGTTCTTCCTCCCGGTCGCCTGGATGTTCCTCACCTCGCTGCACGGCGAGTCCGACGCCGCGACCAACCCGCCGAGCCTCACGGCGCCGCTCACCCTCCAGGGCTACCGCGAGTTCTTCGGCGCGAGCACCGGCGTCTCGCCCTGGCCGCCGCTGATCAACTCCCTCTCCGCCAGCGTCCTTTCGACGCTGCTGGTGCTGGTGCTGTCCATCCCCGCCGCCTACGCGCTGTCCATCAAGCCCGTGCGCAAGTGGACGGACGCCATGTTCTTCTTCCTGTCCACCAAGATGCTGCCCGCGGTCGCCGGACTCCTTCCGGTCTACCTGATCGCCAAGAACAGCGGCCTGCTCGACAACGTCGCGCTGCTGGTCGTCCTCTACACCTCGATGAACCTGCCGATCGCGGTGTGGATGATGCGCTCCTTCCTCGCCGAGGTCCCCGTGGAGATCCTGGAGGCGGCCTCCCTCGACGGCGCCGGACTGCCCACCGTCCTGACCCGGATCGTCGCGCCGGTCGTCGCCCCCGGCGTCGCCGCCACCTCGCTGATCTGCTTCATCTTCAGCTGGAACGAACTGCTCTTCGCCCGGGTGCTCACCGGCGTCGTCGCCGGCACCGCACCCGTGTTCCTCACCGGCTTCGTCACCAGCCAGGGCCTCTTCCTGGCCAAGGTGTGCGCCGCCGCCGTGTGTGTCTCCCTGCCGGTGCTCATCGCCGGATTCGCCGCCCAGGACAAACTCGTCCAGGGCCTGTCCCTTGGAGCCGTCAAGTGAAAGCCGCCGTCATCAGTTCGCCCGGCCAGGTCGGCGTCGAGACCGTCGACGACCCCGCGCCCGGCCCCGGTCAGGTCGTGGTCGAGGTCTCCGCCTGCGGCCTGTGCGGCACCGATCTCCACATCCTCCAGGGCGAGTTCGCGCCCACCCTGCCCATCGTCCCGGGCCACGAGTTCGCCGGCGAGATCGTCGCACTCGGCGCCGGGGTCAGCGGCCTCGCCGTCGGCGACCGGGTCGCCGTCGACCCTTCCCTGCACTGTCACGAGTGCCACTACTGCCGTATCGGGCGCGGAAACATGTGTGAGCGCTGGAACGCCATCGGCGTCACCGTCCCCGGCGGCGCGGCCGAGTACGCGGTCGCCCCCGCCGCCAACTGCGTCAAGCTCCCCGAGCACGTGCGCACCGAGGACGCCGCCCTGATCGAGCCGCTGTCCTGCGCGGTGCGCGGCTACGACATCCTGCGGAGCACGCTGGCGAGCCATGTGCTGATCTACGGCTCGGGCACCATGGGCCTGATGATGCTGGAACTCGCCAAGCGCACCGGCGCTGCCACGGTCGACATGGTCGACCTCAACGAGGACCGGCTCGCCACCGCCCGCACCCTCGGGTGCAGCAACGCGGTGACCTCCGCCGACGCCCTGGAGCGCCCCCGCGGCTGGGAGGTGGTCATCGACGCCACCGGCAACGCCCAGGCCATCCAGGACGCCCTCGGCCGGGTCGGCAAGGGAGGCACGTATCTGCAGTTCGGCGTCGCCGACTACGCGACCCGGGCCACCATCGACCCGTACCGGATCTACAACGAGGAGATCACCATCACCGGCTCGATGGCGGTCCTGCACAGCTACGAACGCGCCGCCGAACTGTTCGCCGGCGGAGTGCTCGACCCGGACGTCTTCATCAGCGACCGGCTGCCGCTGGCGGACTACGCCGAGGCCCTGCGGCAGTTCCAGGCCGGGAAGGGCCGGAAGATCCAGGTACGGCCGTGACCGGTGCCGTCGAGTCCGGGCGCACCCGGGTCCGCGCCGAGCCGGCGTCCGGCGGCGGGGACACGGCGCTCGCCGGGCCCCCGGCGCTGGTCGTCGGGGAGGCGCTGGTGGACGTCATCGCCGGGCCCGACGGCCCGCGCCGCAGCCACCCCGGCGGGAGCCCCGCCAACGTGGCGCTGGGGCTGGCCAGACTCGGCCATCCGGTCCGGCTCGCCACCCGCGTGGGCGACGACGACTTCGGCGTCCTGGTGCGCGAGCACCTGGAGGACAGCGGGGTCGAGCTGGCGCCGGGCTCGGTGGCCGACGCCCCCACGTCCACGGCGACCGCCGTCCTCGACGCCGAGGGCGCCGCGCAGTACACCTTCGACATCACCTGGGCGCTGCCGCCGGCAGTCGAGGAAGCGCTGCGCGACGGCCCGCCGGCACACGTCCACACCGGCTCCATCGCCACCTCCCTGGCCCCGGGAGCCGACCAGGTCGCCCGCACGGTGCACGCCCTGCGGCCCTCGGCCACCCTCTCCTACGACCCCAACCTGCGACCCGCGCTGCTCGGCTCCGCGGAGCGGGTGCGGGAACGGGTGGAGCAACTCGTCGCCGCCTGCGACGTGGTGAAGGCGAGCGAGGAGGACCTGGCCTGGCTCCACCCGGGCGTGAGCCCCGACCGGACGGCGGCCCGCTGGGCACGCGGCGGCCCGGCCCTGGTCGTCCTCACCCGGGGAGCGAACGGCGCCCGCGCGTGGTGGCGGCACGGCAGCGAGGACATCGCGCCGGTGGCGGTCCGGGTGCGGGACACCGTCGGGGCGGGCGACGCGTTCATGGCCGGCCTCACCAGCCGGATGCTGCACGCCGGACTGCTGGGAGGCGGTCCGGGGGACGAGGCCCGGACGGCCCGCGCGGCACTGCGCGCGGCGACGGACACCGACCGGCTGCCCGCGGTGCTCGCCGAGGCACTGGCGACGGCCGCCCGGACGGCAGCGCTCACCTGCGCGCGCGAAGGAGCGGACCCGCCCACGGCAGCGGACCTGACGGTGTGAGCCCGACGGCCGTCCGCCCCCCCGCACCGGTGTGAGGGCGACGGCCGTCCGCCTTGCTCCGGTGCGGGGCGGACGGCTCGCCGCCGCGGGGGACGGCGCCCTCCGCTGTTTTGGACATCGTTTCCGACTGTTTTCTGGAATATTGACTCCGCCGGGTTCGCCGCATCGCTCCGGGAACACCCGGCGCATCGGCGGCCCGGCTTTCCGTGCGTCCCTCGGACGGTTTGTCCGCAAGGCCGGAGCCGCAATGCGGTGACACGTGCGGGACCGGAATAGGCCAAGGCGAATGAGAACCGGCCATTCCATGGATCGGAGTACTTCGTTCCTTCGACGCGGTGAAATGCGGGATCAGGTGGCCTCTTACATCAGGACATGTCTGAATTGCCTTCACCAAACGAACGCGGGATCGGTGCAGACCTGTGGTTGACACGGCTCGCGCCGGGTCTATAGACCATGCAGTGCGGATCACGCCTTGTGATCCACCCGGTCCCGAAAAAGTGGCCGTACGGGCGAACCGTCTTTCTCGCCCGCCCGTCGTCCCGTTCTGCCTGGGAGGCGATTCCAGGCAGAAGGAAGGAATCCGACAGCGCTCCGCGTCCACCTGTGAATTTCGGGCCGTGGGGTCGGCCACTGCCCGGCGAGGTCGTGTACAGACGGCCCCGCCGGAGGAATTCATTTCGCCGTCATATCAGTCACCCAATGATGACACCCGCCATTCCGCATACCCGGAAGCGGGTGACGAAGGAGTGTGCACATGACGCTCAACGCCCTGATGGGCACTTCCCCGAACGGCGACGAACTGCCCCGGGCCGGCGCCACCGCACGGCTCCACACCGTGATCAGCGGCCACTGGCCCCCGGAGGTCCTGCTGCGCCTGCGCCTGAGGCGATGGCCGGACCCGGCGCAACCGCGCCCGCACGGCCACGAGGTGGCCGCCCTCGACGACGGCGGCTACGCGCACACCGTGGACACCGGCGCCGGCTACGTCACCGTGCAGTTCACACCCGAGCCGGACTCCGCGCCGCACTCGCTGGAGCACAGCGACCCGCCCACCCCGCGCTGGCGCGCCGCCGTGCTGACCGAAGGCGTCCGGCCGGACGATCCGGGGCCGGCCGCGCTCGCCCGGGCGCTGGCCGACGCCCTGCGCAGCGAGGGCGCCGCCTTCAGCGCGGCCGAGGTCGCGACGCTGTGGGAGGCGATGCCGCTGCTGCGCCGCTACGCCACCGAGGACGGCGCCCTCGCCGACTGGGCCCTGATCTTCCGTGACCACTACGTGGAGAACAGCGTCGGCTTCCTGCTGGCCGCCGAACGCGCCGGGTTCTCACCGCGGTGGATCTACGCCCTGGACAAGGGCGACAAGACCTTACGCAGGGATCGCGTGCACGGCTGGTTCCTGTCCCGGGGCTACCGCAGCGCCACCCTCGACAACTCCGTGGTGAACGGCTCCGCCACCGACGACGAGGTCCGCCGGGCACGCGACGTGGGCGCCGACGTCGACGCGTTCGTCCGGGCGGCACACGCCGAGGGACGGCGCGTGCTCATGGTCGACGACGGCGGCATCATCGCCCTCGGCTCCGCACGCGACCGCCTGGTCACCGAACAGCCAGACGCCGCACTGGAGTTGACTGTCAGCGGCCTCAAACGCATCTCGGCGGCAGCCGACATACGCCTGCCCGTCCTCAACATGGCGCGCTCCCAGGTCAAGACGCACCTGGCCTACAACGAGATCGCCGACTCCTGCGTCCGGCGGCTGCGCGCCATCGTGCCTGGGGAGAAGTTCGTCGGACGACGCGTGCTGTCCCTGGGCTTCGGCACCCTCGGCGCCCGCGTCGCCAGGGCGCTGCGCGCGACCGGGTGCCGCGTCACCGTCGTGGACACCGACACACTCGCCCTCGTCCGCGCCGCCGAGGAGGGCTTCGACACCGGCCGTTCGGCCCATGAGGCGCTGCGGCGCACCCGCCCCTTCCTGATCGTCGGCACCACCGGCGAGGACGCGTTCACCGAAGCCGACCTGGCCCTGCTGCCCGACGGCGTGCTCCTGGCCGGCTTCGCCACCCGCGACTTCAGCCTGCTGAGCGAGGGCCGCGTCGCGACGAAGAGGTCGGACGTCCCCGGCGTGGGCGTCCGCCACACCCTGTCCGGGGGACGCTCGGCCGTCCTTCTCGGCGACGGCCGGTCGCTGAACCTCTACACGTACGAGGGCATACCCAACCGGGGCTACGACGCCTACCGCGCCGCGACCCTGATCGCCGCCAAACACCTGTGCCGCTCCGCCCCGACCCTCACGCCCGGCATCCACCTCGGGGTCGTGGACGACGTGGTGCGCGACGCCGGACTGTACGACGCCTACTACGACACGTATCTCGCCGACACGGCCGGGCCGGCCGGAGCGGGCGCCGAGGACGGTGGGGACGCGCATGAATGACCTGCCCCGTGTGTGCGTCGTCGGCTGCGGGGTGGCCGGCCGGCTGCACCACCGCCTGCTGGAAGCCGCCGGCCTGCGCGTGTGCACCGTGGACCCGGCACTGACCGCCGCGCCCGCCGGCGCCCACCGCCTGCGCCCCGTCGAGCACAGCCCCACCGTGCGGGACGTGCCGGGCCCCGTGGACCTGTGGTCGCTGTGCACACCCACCCAGGTCCACGTCGACGTCCTGGCCGACGTCCTGGAGCGCGACCCGCGGGCCCGCGTCATCATGGAGAAGCCCGCCTGCCGGGCCCAGGACGTGCCCCGCCTCCTGGAGCTGCTGGAGCGGCATCCCGAGGCGCGCGTGGTCGTGATGAACCAGTACCGGCACGCCCACGCGCTGCGCCTGCTGGACGACCTGCGGCGCCAGCACGTGCCCGACCAGCCGGTGACGGCGGTGCGCGTGGCCTTCAGCAAGGACCGGCGCGCCGACATGGCGGCGGGCCGGTTCGTCGACCGCGACCACGGCGTCTTCGGCTACGAATGGCCGCACATGCTGGCCGTGGCGAGCCGGCTGCTGCCGCCCGACACCTACCGCGCCTACGTCGAGAGCCCCGTGGAGGACGTACGCGGCGTCGTCCACGACGACTACTTCGTCACGGCCGCCCGCGAACGCGCCGTACCGGCCGACGGCATCGAACTGGAACTGTACTCGTCGGTCGTCGGCGACCCGCCGGGGGACATCGGCGCCCCCGACTGGACCCACCCCTTCGGGCACTCCACCGGCGGCCGCCGACGCCTCGCCCAGATCCAGGCGGGCAACGCGCTGTTCACCGCCGAGATGGACCCCGTCGCCCTGCCGAACGGCGGCCGACTGCCCGCCAACACCCACCGGCTGACGGCTCAACTGCCCACCGGCTGCCAGGAGATGCTGGTGAACGACTCGCCCATGGACAACGCCCTGCGCACCGCGGTCGCCCGGCTGCTCGGCGACCAGCCCCTGCCCCCGGTCGACCTGCGGCCCGTGCACCGCATCAGCGCCCTCGCGGCCCGGTTCGGGCGGGACCGGGCGACGGCCGCCGCGGCCGGGCACCTCGGCGGAGGCGCCGTATGAGCAGACTCCGCTTCGGCGTCATCGGCTGCGGAGTGATCGGCGGCCTGCACGCCCGGGTGCTCAGCGCCTACCCGCCGCTCGCCGCACGGGCCCGGCTCGTCGCCGTCGCATCGCCCTCGCCCCGCCGCGCGCACCGGCTGGCCACGGAGACGGGCAGCGAGGCGACGGATGTGTCCGCCCTCCTCAACCGCTCTGATATCGATGTCATCAGCGTGTGCACCCCCAGCGGCCTCCACGCCGAACTGGGACTCCGGGCACTCGCCGCGGGCAAGCACATCGTCGTGGAGAAACCCGTCGACGTGACCGCCCACGCGGCGGACCGGCTGATCGCCGGCGCACGACGGGCCGGACGCGCCCTGGCCGTCATCAGCCAGCGCCGCTTCGACCCCGCCGCACGGATGCTGCGCTCCGCCCTCGACGCCGGGGAGCTGGGCACACCGACGTCCGGACTCGTGGAAGTCCCCCTGTGGCGCGGCCAGTCGTACTACGACTCGGGCGACTGGCGCGGCAGCCGGGCCCTGGACGGCGGCGGCGCACTGCTCAACCAGGGCGTGCACGCGGTCGACCTCATCCAGTGGCTGATGGGCCCGGTCGTCGAGGTCGCCGCGCACACCGCCCTCAAGGGGCACCGCGGCATCGAGGTCGAGGACGTCGTCACCGCCAGCCTGCGGCACGCCGGCGGCGCCCTGACGTCCCTGCTGGCGACGACCGCGGCCTACCCGGGGCGCACCACACGGGTGGCGGTGCACGGCGACCGGGGGAGCGCCGTCATCGACAACGACGAACTCGCCTACTTCCACGCCGCCGGGCCGCAGGACGACACCTCCGCCTACGGCGCCTACGGGGCGGGCAACCAGGCGGCCGATCGCCGCCCGGCCGCCCCCGCCGAGCAGCGCGACGCCAGCGGCCTGCTCCCCTCGCCGCACGGCGACCAACTCCTCGACTTCTGCGACGCCATCGCCGAGGGCCGCCCGCCCGCCGTCGACGGCGAGGAGGGCCGCAGGGCCCTGCTGACCGTCCTCGCGGTGTACGAGGCCGCGCGCACCGGGGCCGTCACCCGGGTGCCGTCGGCGCCGTCCCCCGATCCGTCCGCCCCCATGACCCCGGAGCCGGCATGACCACCGTGACCTTCGTCGTCGCCGCCGACGAGTTCGAACGCGACTTCCTGCAACTCCCCCTGGACGTGGCCAACGCGGCCGCCCTGCTGCGGCGGGACGGGGCGGACGTCGCCGTCTGGGACCGCCGCCTGAGCGACGAGGCGCCCCACGTCGGGCCGGTCGACGTGGCCGTCGTCGTGACGGCCATCGCCGACCGCGCCCAGTGCTACCCGCTCGATCTGGGCCCGGTGCGCACCGCCGTGGAAGAGGTCCGGCGGACCTGGCCGACGGCCGCCGTCCTCGCCGTCGGCCCGCACGCCACCCAACTGCCCGCGGCCACGCTCCGCGAACTCGGCGTGGACCACGTGGCACGCGGCGAGGCCGACGCGGCGGCGGTGCACGGCGTACGCGAACTGCTCAGCGGCAGACCCGTGCTGGGCGAGCTGCCGCTGACCGGGACGTACCCGCCGCTGGTCTTCGACGACGCCCCCCTGCCCGCCTACGACCTGCTGGACCTGACCGCGTACACGGCCGAGACGTTCACCGGCGGGCGGGTCAGGCGCGGGCCGTGCGGCATGGTGCTCGGCGTGCGCGGCTGCACCTACGGCTGCACCTTCTGCCATCTGCCGTTCGGCACGCGGATGCGCCCGCAGCCCGTGGACCGCACCCTCGCGGAGATCGGCGCGATGCGCGGACGCGGCGTGGACTCGCTGTTCTTCCTCGACTACGTCTTCGGTCTGCACCCGACCTTCTACAAGGACCTGTGCACCCACCTCACCGGAGCCGGCGTCGGCTGGAGCGGCCAGAGCCGGGCGGAGGTGGTCCTGCGCCAGGACGTGGACCTGTGGGCCGCCGCGGGCTGCAACGGCATGTGGCTGGGCGCCGAGTCGCCGGCGGTCGCCGAGACCGGCGTCGGCAAGCGCGTCCCGGCGGAGAAGATCGACGCGGCGATCCGCCGGCTCTCGAAGGCCGGGATCACCCCGTTCGCCTTCATCCTGCTGGGCCTGCCCGGCGACCCGGCCTGCCTGAGCGGCGAAGTGGTCGACTGGGCCGCCTCGCTGCCCGGCTACTTCGGGCTCAACCAGCTCTTCCTGCGCCCCGGCACCCCGCTCTACGACGAACTGGCCGCCGACTACAACGGCGGTGCCGAACCGACCACGTGGGCCGAGGTGGAGGCGGTGACCCGGCGCTACCGCGAGCGCTATCCGGTCAGCCTCGACGACCTGTGGCAGCGGCTCGTAGGGCTGCCGAACTACATCGGCAACGCGATGGCCGCCGTATGAACGCCGGGCACCCCCACCTCGGGTACGGCCAGGTGCGCCCGACCGTGCCCGCGACGCCGCGGCAGGGGTCCGTCGTACCGTGACCGCGGACGCACGGAGCGCGGCGCGCGCGGCGGCCGCCGCCCGGCCGGTACTGCCGCGCGCGTTCTGGTGGCTGTGGACCGCCACGCTCGTCAACCGGCTCGGCGGTTTCGTCGTCGTGTTCCTGTCGCTGTACGTGACGCTCGACCGGGGCCACTCGGCGTCCTTCGCCGGTCTGGTCACCACCCTCTACGGCGTCGGCGGGGCCGTCGGCGCCGTGGCCGGGGGGCTGCTCGCCGACCGGGTGGGCAGCCGGGCGACCCTGTTGGGCGCGCAGCTCCTGAGCGCCGCCGGCACGGGCGCGCTGGCGTTCACCCAGGGGCGCGCGGCGCTCGCGGTCACCGCGTGCCTGGTCGGCCTGGCGGGCAACGCCTCCCGGCCGGTCGTCCAGGCCGCGGTGGCCGACATGGTCCCCGCGCGGGCGCGGGTCAGGGCGTTCTCCCTCGTCTACTGGGCCGTCAACATCGGTGTGGCGGTGTCCGCCGCGCTCGCCGGAGTGCTGGCGCAGCACGGTTACACCCCGCTGTTCCTCGGCGAGGCGGCCGTCACGGTGCTGTGCGCGCTGACCGTGCACCGCACCGTGCCCGAGACCCGGCCCGATCCGGCACGGCCCGGGGACCGCTCCGACCCGGGCATGGCAGCGGGGGAACGGGCGCGGCGGCGCCGCTTCCTGGCCTTTGTGGCCGTGACCTTCCTGGTCGGGCTGCTGATGCAGGAGGTCAGCACCGCGCTGCCGCTCACCATGACCCGGGCGGGTCTGAGCGCACGCGACTACGGCCTGGTCATCAGCCTCAACGGCCTTCTCGTGGTGGCGTTGCAGCTCCCGGCGGGCCGGATCCTCGCACGCCACGGCCCGGCCGGCCCACTGGCCGTGGGGACCCTGCTGCTGGGGGCGGGGCTGGGGCTGACGGCCGTGGCGGCCTCCGTCGGCGTGTACGCGCTGACCGTCGTGGTGTGGACGGTCGGCGAGATCCTGCTGGCCCCGACCGCCATGGCGGCCGTGGCCGGTCTGGTGCCGGGCCCTGCGCACGGGCGGTACCAGGGCATGTACAGCTTCGCCTGGTCGGCTGCGGCGTGCGTCGCGCCGGTGGTCTCGGGCTACGCCCTGGAGACCGTCGGCCCGGCCACCCTGTGGGGCGCGAGCGCGGCGGTGGGCGCACTGGCGGCGGGGGCGTACGTCCTCGTCCTGCGCGGACGGCCCGAACGGCGCGAGAACTGACGAACGGAAAGGTGCCAGGGATGGCCGAGGAGATGACGTTCTGGGACTTCTCGAGGTCGCAGACGCTGAGTCGGTACAACGGCTCGAGGATCGACGTGCGGGAGATGGCGGCGCTGTGCGGCCTGCGCAGGGAGAGGGAGGCCGTCGAGGCCCCCCTGCCCTCCCCGGACGAGATGGCGGGAATCCACCCCCTGGCACTCAAGCGGCCGCGCCGGTGGGAGGCGGCCATCGGTGCGGTGATCTACGCCGCCAGCGGCCAGATCGCCTTGCGGGAGGAGATCATCGCGGCGCGGGAGCTGCTGGACCGGCTGCCGAGGACCGATCGGAGCACGCTCACCGTGTCGCGCGTGCTGGCGCTGGTCCCCGCCGTGATCGCCGGCTTCCGCTTCAGCCGAAGGAGCGGCGCGTTCAACCCGGAGGCCAACCGCTACCTGGAGGGCGCGCGCTTCCTCTCGGCCCTGCTGCGGGAACGGGCCGCCCTCGACGTGGAGATCGGGCTGTGCGCGCACCGGGCCGGGGTGCGCGACCCGGTCCTTCCCGACCATGTCAGCCCGACGGGCGCACAGCGCATGGTGGCGTTCGTCGCCTCGCTGATGGACAACTCGCGGGCGGTGGAGCGGACGGTCCGCGTCTCCCAGCAGACGGCGACCGACCGGGCGGCGAGCACCGTGAACTCCCTCGTCTTCACGCACTACGCGAACGAAGGGCGACTGGAACACTTCCTCCGCACCCTCGACCAGCACGCGGACGACATGAGGACGGTGCTGGCACACCACGACGCCCTCTCGGCGACGCGGTTCCGGTTCACTCCGCTCGACCCCTTCAGCGAGGCGGTCGAGCGGGACATGGAAGAGGTGTTCGGCCCGGACTGGTCCGGTGCCCCCGCCGATCCGAGGTGGAGACGCGGCGGGACGCTGGACACGGCCGTCGAGGAGGCGAAGGGGAAGATGGCGCGGTTCCTGCGGGACGCGCCGCTCGACGTCGACCGGCTGCTCCGGCTCCACAAGGACTCGGAACATCCCAGCGAACGCGGCGTGTCGGCGCTCCACTGGTTCGACCGCCACCAGCGCCGGTCGCTGGAGGTCCGGGCCCGTCACGACGTCGCCTTCCACCACCGCCTGGCGCTCACCACCATGGGCGGGGACGGCGTGGGAATCGGCATGGAACGGGGCTGGGACGCCTACCAGTGGCTCGCGTGGAACGCCGCGTACGGCTCCGCCGGAACCGCGATGCCGCTCCTGTACGCCAGAAGCTCGACCGATCCGGCGAGCCACGTCTCCCTCAGAAGCTTCAACCTCCGCCAGTTCTGGTGACGGGGACGGGCGCCGTTCGCGCCGTGCCGTTCCAGCGGCGCCGCCGTTCCTGTGGCGAAAGACCCTAGCGGCGCGTGGTGCGCGCGGCGAAGTCGTCGAGCAGGGCGAAGGTGCGCTCCGGCTGTTCGAGGTGGGGCAAGTGACCTGCTTCCGCGATGAGTTCGAAGCGGGCGTCCTTGAACGACGCGGCGTACTGCTCGCCGTAGGCCGGGGTCACGATGCGGTCGCTCCCGCCCCACAGCACGAGCGTGGGGACGGTGACGGACGCGAGGCGGGGGCGGAGGGTGGGATCGCTCATGGCGGGTCCGCCCGAATAGAGGCGCAGGCTGGCCATATTGGCCTGGACGAGGGCGCGTTGCCCGGCGGGGACGGCCGCCGGGTCGACGTAGAAGCGGTCCGCGTCGTGGTACGCGTACTCGGCCACGCCTCGCGCGTCGAGGGCGAAGAAGTCCCGCACCGGTGCGCCCTCGACCTCGATGCCGACCGCGTTGATCAGGGCGATACCGCTGATCAGCCCCTCGGTGTCGGCGGTCGCCAGGTCGGCGGCGATCCAGCCGCCGAGCGAGGAGCCGATGACCAGGACGTCGGACAGGCGGTGGTCGCGCAGGAGGCGGAGGTAGGCGGCGGCCAGGTCGGCGACGCGCGTGAAGCCGTCGGGGCGGGGCGTGCCGTTCCAGCCCGGATGGGTGGGGAGCAGGACGCGGGCGGTCGCGGAGAAGTGCTCGGCGACGGTGGCCGGGCCGCCGCCTCCGTGCAGGACGAGGACGGGGCGGCCGGTGGCGGGGCCGGAAGCGGTGAGTGTCGGCTGTGTCATGCCGAGGACACTAACTAAGGATGTTTATATAAGCAAGCTTAGTCGGGATGTTAGCCTGGGAGCATGGCCGTCGAACTGCAGATCCTCGGAAGGGCCGTGAAGGCCGTCCAGTACCGTCAGCACCGGGCGCTGGACAGCCGTCTCGCCTCCGTCGGCAGCACGCTCGCGCAGTGGGACGCGCTGCGCGCGATCAGCCGCACGCCGGGCGCCAGCGCACGGGAACTGGCCGCGGCGACGTTCCAGAGCGAGCAGGCCTTCGGCACGCTCGCCGGACGACTGGTGGCCCAGCGACTCGTCGACCGGCGCCCCGGACACGGCCGGCGCATCGAACACCACCTCACGCCCGAAGGGGAGCGAGTCCTCAGGGCCGGCCACGAGGTCGCCGACTCGGTCCTCGCGGAGTGCTTCGAGGCCCTCACGGCGACCGAACGGGAGGCGTTGCTGGGACTGCTGACGAAAATCGGCGGCGACGCGAAGCCGGGCGCCGAACCCCGGCGACCGGGGCGCCCGGGAAGTGACGGCGGGGTCCCGGAATGCACCGGCACTCCCTGACCGCGCGCCCGGATATCCTGCCTCGCTCGACCAGGCCAGGGAGGTCCTTCACGATGAGCGGCACCACGTCCCCCTTCCCCCGGCGGGTCCGGCTCACGGGGGAGGGCATCGTCCTGCGCGACTGGACGGAGACGGACGTACCGGCCATGCCGGCCCTGTTCGACCACCCGGACATCGCCTACTGGACCCCGGTCGTCTCCCCGTTCGGCGAGGAGGCCGCCCGCGCCCGGCTGGACAAGGACCGCCGGCTGCGCGCGGAGGGCACGGCCCTGCTGCTCGCCGTCACGGCCGACGGCGGCGCACCCCTCGGCGAGGTGATGCTGCGGCGCGCGCCCGAGGGCACGGAACTCGGCTACGCGATCGGCCCGGCGCACCGGGGCCAGGGCCTCGCGGTACGGGCCGTGCGCGTCATGACGGCGTACGCCTTCGAGGAACTGGACGCGCGGCAGGTGATCCTGGAACTGGAGGCGGAGAACGCGGCCAGCGTCGCCGTCGCCACCAAGGCGGGCTTCAGGCTCCTCGACGTGCCGCTGATCACGGGCGAGGAGAAGGGGCGGCCCTACACCCTTCAGACGTGGGGCCTGGACCGCGTCTGAGGCCGGGACCTCCCGCAGCGGGCGCGGCGTGACGGAACGCGGCGACAGTCCTGCGGGGAGGGGGCGTCTTCCGTCGGCTGCCGGCCGGCCAGGGCCCCACCGCCGGCCCGGGGAACGCCATGACGCGCGTCCGGCCCACGCCGTGAGGGACGTCGGGCGCTGCGCGCGGCGGGCCTCCGGGTCGGTGGCGCGGGCGGCCCGGGCGACATGGCCGTCGGGGCGCGCCAGGACCTCGGTCACCGCGCGCAGGCCCGGGTGGTCGTCGTACCCGGTCACGGACACGACGGTGGCGCGCGACCCGGACTCCGGGCCGCCGGCACTCGCCGCGGGAGCGGACGGAGGGGGACACAGGGGGCGACAGCTGCCGGCAGCAGGCGCTCCCGCCCTGCCGCCGGACGGCCGGCGGGTTCGGGCGTACGGTCTCGGTGACGCCCTGCGACGGCGGTACGGAGGGGGTGGGGGCGATGGAGGGCCCGACGGCCGGGACCGGGACACGGCCGGGTGCGCACAGGAGGATCGCGCGGTCCGCCCCGGAGGTCTCCGTGACCGCCCGGCTCACCCATCTCCAGGGCGCGGCCGGGAACGCCGCCGTGCTGCGCGTGCTGGGACGAGGGCCGGCCGCCGGGAATGAGGCTCCGGGGACACCGGATCCTGCCCCTTAGGGCCTTCCCCGGCCACGCGGCCGTCGCCTACAACGAGGGGGCAGGAAAGCCGAGTCGCCAGAGAGGACCGCCTGTGCACTCCGTCGATCGGGAGCGCCCGAAGGCCGGCGAGCGGACATCGGGCACCACGCGCCGGACACAGCCGCCGACGACCATGAACACCGCGTGGGTCCGGCATCTCCAGCGCGTGGCCGACGGGGCCACCCCGTCGGCGGCCGTGGCCGGCCCGGAGACCGCGACCGCCGATCGGACCGGCCGGCAGGTCAAGGGCGCCGAGGCCATCGCCCGGCTGAGCCGGTCGATCGAACAGCACACGGTCCAGAGCAGGATGAAGAAGAACGTCTTCGCGCCGGGCACCTGGTGGCCCGAGCAGTGGATGGCAGAGGGGCCGGCCCGGCTCAGGAAGACCCTGGACCGGCGGGTGATGCGCGGCGAGGTGTTCAACGACCAGGAGCTGGACGACATCAGGCACCTCTCCGAGGTGAACGCGCAGTGGCTCGACGAGGTGGGCATCGGCACCTACGAGCAGGCGGAGAAGTACACCGGGGGACGCTTCGACGACTGGCTCAGGCTTCCCTCGGGAAAACGCGTGCTCACCGCCACCCTCGCCGTCCGCGCCGGTCACCCCGCCGTACGCGAGGCGGGCCGGGACACGCCGATCTCGCCGGACTACACGCTCGGCCGGTTCATGCTCACCCAGGCGCCCGCCACCTCGCCGGAGGAGAAGCGGGACCTGGAGCGGGAGCGCGACGAGCAGATCCGGGCGACGGCCGTCGACACCCTGTACCCGGCGGGGATCGCGCCCGAGCGCCTGCACCCGGACGGCATCCCCGGGACCGCCCCCGCGAAGGGCAAGGACGGGAGCACCGCGGTGGACTTCGCGGGCCAGGACATGCGGGCCCGCGAGATGCTCACCAAAGTGCTCCTCATCCTCCAGCACGGCCTCAAGCTGTACGACCCGGAGGCCGGCGCCCACGTGGCCGACCACGAGAAGGACGTCATCCGCGCCCTCGCCCACGGCGGCCGGGTCAACATCCGCATCCCCGCGCTGAGTTCCGCGAGCGCACCGGCCTACTCACTGCCCCAGTTCCTGGGGGTGACCCAGGACGACCGGACGAACACCCGCGCGGGGGACGTGATCGACCGGGGCTTCGCCACGCACCGCACCTCCATCGGGCCCAACAAGGAGGGCAAGCCGGGCACGTTCAAGGAGAAGGGCGGCCTGCTGGCGTCGCTCACCAACGCGGTGTCCGTCGGCGCCGACCGTCCGGACCTGTGGGGACAGAACATCTCCGGCGGTGGTCTCGGCTCCAGGGACTGGAACGGCGACGTGGTGCTGCCGGACGGGTCGCACGGCCACATGCTGCTGGTCCACCACCGGCCGACCACGAAGAAGGACGGTTCGCTCCAGATCGGCATCGAGACCCTCGCACCGCACGCCGTCAGCCCCGTGGGCTACCAGCACGACTTCCGCTCCACCGAGGCCACCGCCAACCCGGAGTCGGTGCTGCACGGCCACAAGGGCGACAAGGTCGGCTCCGGCGGGCTGGGCAAGAACGAACGACTGGTCGAGCTGGGGGAGTTGGGCCAGAAGCATGCCAGTGGCGACTGGCGCGCCTTCCTGGACGAGATCAAGAAGGAGTGGGACGCCGCGCTGGCCGAGACCGAGGAGGGGTCCCAGGAACGCCTGGCCCTCTACCAGGGCCTTGTCGGACCGCGGCGGCCGGGTCCCTGACGGCAGCGGCCGGGCCGTCCCGGAGACCCGCGCCGCCGACCGCTCGGACCGCCGCGCTCACGCCCGGCACCGCACCGGGAGCGGGCTGTGCCATGACCGGCCGCGCGCCGAGCCGTGATGCAGCCGAGCCGTAATTCATTTGACCAGGCCACGGTGTGAGGTTGCACTGTCTCCGGGCAGCGGAGCCGTGGTGCCCGGCAGCACGAGGAGGCAGCGGCAGCGATGCGGATCCGTCCCACGACCGACAAGGACCTCGACGTCTTCGTCGACACCGTCCACGCCGCCTTCGGGCGCTTCCCGGAGAGCCCGGTCGAGGGCGGCGGGCTCTGGTGGTCGGCGCTCGAGGCGGACCGCTGCGTCCTCGCCCTGACGGCCGACGAGCGGCCCGTCGGCACCGCCGCCACGTACGCCTTCGAGCTCACCCTGCCCGGTGGGACCCTCGTCCCGGCCGCCGGGGTGACGGCCGTCGGCGTCCTGCCCACGCACCGGCGCCGGGGCGTGCTCAGCGCCATGATGCGCCATCAGCTCACCGGACTGCGCGCCCACGGGGAGTTCCTCTCCGTGCTGCTGGCCTCGGAGGCCCCGATCTACGGCAGATTCGGCTACGGACCGGCCACCTACACGCAGCGGCTGACGTTGCGGCGCGACAAGGCCGGCCTCGCCCTTCCCCGGGCGCGCGGAGCGGCCGACCCGCCGGCGACCGGCCAGGACAACGGCTCGGTCGAGGTGCTGCGGCGCACCGAGTGCGGCGAGATCCTGGAAGAGGTCTACGACCGGTACCGCCGCGCCCAGCCCGGCGCGCTGTCCCGGCCGCACCGCTGGTGGGCCCTGCGCGCGGGCCGGCCCCCGATATCCCCGGCACCGCGCTACATCGCCGTCCACCGGGACGCCGACGGCGTCCCGGACGGCTACGCCAGCTACTCGCTCGGCGACGGCGGCACCCTGACGGTCGACGAGACGATCACCACCGACGACGCCGTCTTCACGGCCCTGGCCCGGTTCGTGCTCGGCCACGACCTGGTCACCCAGGTCGTGTTCCAGCACTTCCCGCCCCAGCACCCGCTGCGCTGGCAGCTCGCCGACTTCCGCGCCGGCGAGCTGAGCGGCGACACGGACTGGCTGTGGGTGCGGCTGCTGGACGTCCCGCGCGCGCTGACCGCGCGCGGCTGGTTCACGGACGGCGAACTCGTCCTGGACGTCGAGGACCCGTTCCTCGGCGAGCACGGCCGCCATCTGCTGAGCGTCCGGGACGGCAAGGCCGACTGCGTCCCGACGGACCGGGAGCCCGACCTGTCCCTGGACGTGCGCGACCTGGGCTCGGTGTACCTCGGCGGCACCGCCCCGAGCACACTCGTGCGGGCCGGGCACATCCGGGCCCACCGCCCGGGCGCGGCAGCCCTGGCCGACGCCCTCTTCCGGGGCGACCGCGCCCCGCACTGCCTGCACTGGTTCTGACCACGCGCCCGCTCGCCCCGCACGCGGGACGCGTTCCGCCCCGCACACACCAGAAGCAGCGGTGTGGTGCCGCGCCCCGCTGTGCGAGGGCTCGGCCGTTCTCCACACCGCTGGCTTCTGCGGTTCGTCCCGTCAGATTCAGCCGATGGACGAGGGGCAGACCACCGAGGTGACCTTGCCGACCGGGTTGCCGATGCCCAGAACGTTGGCGGCGACACCCAGGTCCTGGACGTTGATGAGGCCCTGCTGAGAGTCGACCTGACCCGTGCAGGTCTGGCTCTGCTTGATGTCGAACGCCGCACCGCCGTCGCCGCCGTGAGCCTGAGCCGCACCGGCACCGATGAAGCCGACGCTGCCGAGCATGGCCACGACGACAGCGGCCTTCTGGAACTTGCGCATTGCCTCTCCCTTTTCACAGAGATGTGCTTGCCGGCCGAAGATTTCAGCCACCGGAAGTATGATCACTTTCATCAGCTTTTATGCTGCTTAGGGCTGCCTGTACCGTTTTGGAGTAGGCAACTGCTTCCGAAGGCCCTCGCCCGACGGCGGCCGCCGCATCGCTCACCCGCGGCCGAAGCAGCGTTCCAGCTCATCGAGGGCGTAGAAGTAACTGCCCTTCGCGACCGGCTCGCAGGAGGGCTTGAAGGCGGTCTCCTTCTCGTCGTAGAGCATGCGGACCAGATAGGTGGCCGGCTTCCCGGGCCGACCCGAGGCGGGTGTGCTCGCGTACAGGTCCCACTGGATGTTCGCGGCCATGGGTGCGACCTCGGCCCCGCGCCACGGGTTGTCGCGGTAGGTGTACGGACGGTCCGGCGCGGCGGCCTCGGTGCTGCCGGGCAGCCCCATCAGGGCGGCGAGCGGTTCGATCTCCTCGGCGTGGGTGAAGCGGAGCACCGCGCCGGTGCCGCCGGTGCCGCCGGCCTTGGCCTCGACCTGGGCGAAGAGGTCGTCCAGGAGGACACCGGCCATGCCGTAGGTGATGGTCCGGCCCGCGAAGGCGGGTCCCTTGCCGTAGAACTCCTCGGCGTCGACGAGGTAGGCGAACCACCGGGCGTCCCGAGGAGTCAGATAGGGGCGCAGATCGACGTCCGGCGCCTCCGCGCTCAGGTCGGGCGCGGCGCTGTAGAGCCGGTGGAGCGACCGGGCGAACGAGATCTGCTCGGCGGGGGACAGCGTGGCGACGAAGTCGGGGCGGAAGAGACGCGTGGCCACGTGGCGGGCCGTTCGGGCCGTTCGGGGCCGGGCGTCGATGTCGGCGAGGACCGCGGCGAGGTCCGGGTCGTGCGCCAGATACTCCCGGTAGCCGGCGTTCTGGGGCTGCTTGTGGAAGTACAGCAGGTCCTTGTCGGTGACGGGGGCCTCGATCAGGCCGGTCAGCCCGGGCTCGCCGGCCACCAGACCGCCGGTGAACGCCTCGGCGCTGGCCACGGCGCGCGGCACCCCCGACGTCTCCACCACCACGGGCTCGTGTCCGGCGGCGATCGTGCGGAACAACGACGGGAGCCGCCGCTCCATGCGCAGCGCGATCTGCCGGTGTTCCCGCACGCCGCGCTCCGAGAGGTTCCCGTAGCCGAGGGCGGAAGCGGCGGCCAGCAGCGACCGCACCTGCGGGCCGAGGCGCGCACCGAGCGCGGTGAGGGAGTCGCTCGCCCGCGCTCTGCGCAGGACGGCGAGCACCGCGTCGCCGTCCTCGCTGTCCGCCATGGCGCGGGAGCCATGACGGGCGACGCTTTGGGTGAAGACGGGCACGAAGCCCCGCGGCGCTCGCTGGTACCGGCTCGGCGCCCCCCGCGGTGCGTAGGGGGCCTTCGTACCGTAGAGATCCCGGCCGGCGGACGCGGCGTCCTGCCGGTCCCGGGCGGAAGCGGTCCCCGGGGCGAACACGAGTCCGAGCGCCAGGGAGGCGGCCATGACGGTGAACAGATGGGTGGTGCGTTTCAAGACGGGCCTCCCGGATCGTCGCTCCCGACCGCCGTCGGCGGCTTCGGCGCTCCGCAACCTCGCATCCCCGGGGAACACCCGGCCGACCTCGCACGGTGGTCCGAGTGAGCCGGAGGCGAACGCCCGGTGAGTGGCGGGTTCCCCCGTTCCGGGGGGTGCGCGTGGTCCGGCCGGTTCGGCCGCTTCGGCCGCCCCGTCCTCCGGCGGCCACCGGTCGGCCTACGCTGGGCCTCATGAGCCGTTGGACGCAGTTGACCGGGGGAAAGCGCGGGAAGGACTACGCCGCACGGTTCGAGGCCCTGGCCCGCACAGGCAAGGACGTGCACGGGGAGGCGCGGTTCTGCACGGCCCTGGCGCCGGCAGGGGCGCGCGTGCTGGACGCCGGATGCGGCACCGGACGGGTCATGATCCGGCTCGCGGAACTCGGCTACGACTGCGTCGGGGTCGACCTGGACGCGTCGATGCTGGCCGTGGCCCGCGAACAGGCGCCGCACCTGCCCTGGTTCCAGGCCGATCTCGCGGAGCTCGATCCCGCCCGGCTCGGCATCCCCGGCGACTTCGACCTGGTCGTCGCGGCGGGCAACATCTTCCCGCTGCTCGCCCCCGGCACCGAGGCCGCGGTGGTCGCGCGCCTGTCCGCGGCCCTGCGGCCGGGCGGTCTGCTGGTCGCCGGCTTCGGCCTGGACGAGGCCCACCTGCCCGTGCCGCCCGGCCTCACGCTGCGGGAGTACGACGACTGCTGCGCGTCGGCCGGCCTCACCCCCGTCGACCGCTTCGCCACCTGGGACGCCGACCCGTACGACGGCGGCGGCTACGCCGTCAGCGTCCACCGCCGCTGAGGCGGAGCGGACGCCCGCAGCGGGCCCCGAGCAGGGGCGACCGACGCGTCACGGGCGGTGGGCGACCGTCCCCGCTCCGGCATGACCTGGCGGGTAATCGACCCGCGGCCCGCGCCCCGGAACCATGGACGACGTACCCGCTCGACGCGCCGCGTCACCGGACCCCGGGAGGTCTCCATGCCGTACTTCACCAGCCCCGTCGACGGCGCCCGCCTGCACTACGCCGACTACGGACCGGCCGACGGCCCCGTGGTGGTGTTCGTGCACGGCGCCTACTTCGGCACCGAGATGTGGGAGTTCCAGATGCTGCCGCTGGCGGAGAGCGGACACCGCTGCGTGGGCATGGACCGGCGCGGGCACGGCCGTTCCGAGGACGTGTGGGGCGGTTTCGACCTGGACACGCTGGCCGACGACCTGAACGGGCTGCTGGAACACCTCGACCTGCGGGAAGTCGCACTCGTCGGCCACTCGCTGGGCAGCGCGGAGATCGTGCGCTGTCTGACCCGGCACGGCACCGACCGGGTGAGCCGGGCGGCCTTCGTCGCCGGGATAGCACCGGGCGTGGTCCGCTCGGCCGACAACCCGGACGGTGTGGACTTCGAGACCCTGCGGGCCGCCCACGAGGTGATCCGCCGGGACCGGGCGGCGTTCTACGAGGGCGGAGCCCACGAGTACTTCGGCCTGCACGCATCCGGCAACGAGGTCTCGCCGGCCTACCTCCGCTACGCCGTCGACTGTTGCATGGCCTCCACCGCCCGGGCCGCGGACGCCGTCAACGCCGTGGTCCGCGAGGTGCACGTGGCCGCCGAACTGCCGGCCATCGACCTTCCGGTGCTCGTCGTGCACGGCACCCACGACACCTCGGCCCCCATCGAGGTGACCGGCCGCCGCAGCGCCGCGCTCCTGCCCGACAGCGTCCTGAAGGTCTACGACAACGGCGGCCACGGCCTGTACGCCACCCACGCCGACCGGCTGAACGCGGACCTGCGCGCGTTCCTGACCACGGACTGAACCGGAGGGCCTGCGCCGGCGCGTCCAGTGGACCGGCCGGTCCGCCGGCCACGGGAACCGCGCCTCGCTCAGCCACACCTCGTCCCGCAGCCTCGGGCCTGACCGTCCGGATCGCCCGGGCCCTCCGCGCCGATCAGCATCTGTCGCCCGGGGAGCGGACGGTGAGGTCACCGTAGGCCGACAGGGCGCGGGGCAGGTCGCCGGATGAGTGCCGCAGGATGGCGTCGAGGAAGGCGAGAGTGGTCGCGGCGACGACGTGCGGGCTCCCGGTGCGGCCCAGGGACCCGACCGTCGAGGGAACGGGCGGCAGGTACAGGGGCCCGACCACAGTCGTACCGGGCCCCCACCGGTGCGACCGCCCTCGCCCCCCTCGATCGAAAGTCGATAGGTTTCTGTCGCTGGTCGTGAGAAGGGCGAGTGATGGGAAAGCTGACAGTGCGCGCGCTGCGCGCCGTGCTCGTGGTCGTGCTCCACGGCACCGTGTTCGCGCATCGGGGATGGTGTGGTCCTTGGCCCGCGGGAGCGACCCGGTGGACGGAACGCTCCCGCTGACCGCACTGCCCCTGATCACGACCCTGGGGATGGTGACGGTCCAGGTCGCCCTGGCCCGCGTATGGCGGCCGGCGTCGATGGTCCGGCGCGTGACCGTGTTCTCCCACGCCGCCGTCCGGTACGTGGACGGCGTCATCGGCGCGATCGTCGCCGCCGCCCTCCTGTGGTGGGCGGTCACGGCCGTCAACGCGCCCGGCCAGCGGGACGACCCGGGCGTCACCCCCATCATGGGCGGCATCGGTCTGGCCGTCCTGGGGGCCGCGCTCATCGTGCTCCTACTGCGGACGCTGCTCGCCCAGGCCGTCGCACGCGACGGCGAAGCGGCGCGGATGCGGGCCGAGCTGGACGAGGTGATCTGCTGCCGATCGCCGTCGACATCGACGTGATGCCGGCCAGACGCAGGATGTCCGTCGGTGAGCTCGCTGAACGCGTCGGGATCACCTCGGCCAATCTCGCGGTGCTCAACAACGGCCGCGCCAAGGCGGTGCGCTTCGCGACGCTCGCCGCGCTCTGCGAGGCGCTCGAGTGCCAGCGGGGCGACCTGCTGCGCTGGGAGGCCGAGGAGGCCGTCGACCACAGCAGCCCCGCCGACGCCGCCGACTGACCCCGGGCGAGACGGTGTTCAGGAGCGGTGGAGGCTCCGGACGCGCCGCGGGCCGTCCACCACCCCGGAAGCCCGAGTCAGCAGGTCGCCGGGACCAGTACCCGGGTACCGGACCCGGGACCCACCCGGACCGGTCAGACGGGCTGGGCCTGCACCGCGGCCGGCGCAGGCGGTTGCGGTCGGGTGCGCAGCCGTACGGTCAGCGCACCGGCACAGCCGGCGAGGCTGCCGAAGACGAGCGCCGCGGACACACCCGAACCGATGGAGACGTAGTAGAGCAGGGGCCCGGCGGTACTCCCCTGGTAGGAGAGCAGCGAGGTCCAGAGCTCGCCCACCACCACGCCGAGGGTGGTGAGGGCGGCGCCGCCGAGCGCGCAGGCCGGGTAGGTCACGCGGTCGAGCCGGACCAGCAGCAGCCGCAGCCCCCACCAGACCACGACGAGCAGCGCCACATCGCCGAGCCGGTACAGCAGCCAGTGCCCGAAGGCGGAGCCGGTGGGCGTGGTCCAGGCACTGAGCTGGACCCACTGCCGCACCAGGTCACCGGGCTCGGACAGCCGCCCGCCGCCTCCGAACGCGGTCTGGATGTGCCCGGCCACCCGGTCGTTGGAGAGCACGACGAGGGCGAAGGCGACCACGGCGGAACCTGCGGTCGCGGCGAACCGCGCGGTGGCCGTGGCCGGCACGGCGGGGCGTGGTTCCGACGCCGCCTCGCGCCGCAGTAGTGCCATGAGACCTGTGGCCGCCGCCGCGGCCACCAAGGCGGCGCCCACCGGGAGTTCGCGGCCCTGGGACATGAAGCTTGCGAGGTGGGGCAGCAGCCGGAAGGCCGCCGATCCGCCGGAAGCGACCATCCAGGGCGCGGAGACGGCGACGGCGAGCATGGCCGCGACGACGCCCCATCCCCACAGGGTTGCCACGCAGAGCGCCGCGCGCCCGGCGCCGCGGCCCGAGAGCCGGCGCAGCAGCGGCAGCGCGCCGCACGGGAAGAGGAGGACGAGCGCGGCGTACCGCACCCGCATCGCGGTCTGCCGCAGAGCCGCGTAGTCCACGCCGTGACCGACCGCGCCGGCGGGATCGGCGAACCGGTTCGAGGACGGGAGGTCCGTCGACCACGGCGTCGTCCACGCCAGCAGACGGTTCGCCTGGTCGGGGCCGAAGAACCGCGTGGCGCCGGGCAAACTGAGTGCGTGAGCGCCGGAACCCGCCCACCAGAGCAGTCCAGCCAGCAACAGCGATCCGAAGAGCGCCGGTCCGAGCACGCGCCGATACGTCATTGGTTCGTCCCCACCCCTGGCCCGCCCGCGTACACGGGTTCCGCCCCCGCCGGTCGGCGAAGACATGACAACGGCGACAGGTGTATCAGACACCGAAGGCGCGGGCACCTGCGCTAGCGCGATATGAGTACGCGTACCTACACATACTCACAGCAGGCGCACATGCCGCGCGGCCGGGGATGAACCACGCCGACGACTGAGGTGCCGTTCAGCCGGACGGCCCGCGGTGGCGATCGACCCGGAGCGGTGGCCAAAACGCCGAGCACGACCTCGCCCCGGCGCCCGGCGGCCCAGTTGCCCGTGACGCCCGGCAGCACGCCGCCGCACAACGATCCCTGCGGGGGGTTGACACACCTCGCCGCGATCCGTAAGGTACTTCGAGTTGTCCGACGTGAGAGCCCGACTCCGGTCGGTCCCCGGGCAGCCATTCCGCAAGTACTCAGGCCTTTTCGGCGACAGTCGTGCAATACGTCTGCCGTCGTGTTCATGGGCGCGTGTATTCACGGAATGAGGAATCCGCGTTCGCGAGAACGCAGTCCCCGATTCGCTCGGGGACACGGAATCCGCTAAAGTCTCACTCGTCGGAACGGCCCAACGGGCCGGGAAGACGGCCCCGCTGACCGGGGATCAGGTCGAGAAAAGATCTGATAAAGTCGGAACCGCCGGAAAGGATAACGCGGAAGCGGGAACCTGGAAAGCGCCGAGGAAATCGGGTCGGGAAGATCTGGTAGAGTCGGAAACGCAAGACCGAAGGGAAGCGCCCGGAGGAAAGCCCGAGAGGGTGAGTACGAAGGAAGCGTCCGTTCCTTGAGAACTCAACAGCGTGCCAAAAGTCAACGCC
>NZ_JBFBEK010000018.1:10368-175465 GCF_040683715.1 Streptomyces sp. NPDC093260 | reverse complement strand
AGCTTCTTGCGCCCCTGCGGAGTCCGGTCCCCTCGGATCTCGAAGTCCATCGCACCCCTTGAACTGGGGTGTTGCAACGACCACTAGAACCCAAGACGCACCCGGCGGCCCCTCCGCGTGCGGTCACACACCGGGCGCGGGCCGCCCGCCGCCCTCCGGCGACGCACGGGGCACGGGCACCGCGCCACCGCCCGGCCCGCGACGCCGCCCACCTCGGCCGCGCCGCGGCAGGCGTTACCCCTTGTCGCCCGGGACCCTGCCCGACCCCGGCCGCTCGCGCCACAACCTCAGGCCCACGTCGACCAGTTCGACGCGTCGCAGGTCGGGGACCATGTCCAGGGGGTGCCAGGCGGCCAGGTCGGTGGAACCGTTGGTCTCGTTGCGCAGTTCACCGCCGGTGACCCGGCCCTCGTAGACGATGCGCAGGCCGTGGAAGTCGGCCTGGGCTCCGAGGGGGCGGGGGTAGGTGCGGCGGATCGAGTCCAGGCCGAGCAGGGTGACGGGTTCGACGGTGTAGCCGGTCTCCTCCTCCGCCTCGCGCACCACGGTGTCGTAGGGGTCCTCGCCGTGCTCCATGCCGCCGCCCGGCAGGGTCCAGCGGCGTGCGCCGTCCCGTGCGACCCACCGCGCCAGCAGCATCTGTCCGTCCCGCACACACACGGCGTAGGCCGCCACCCGCAACTCCTCACGCATGAGCAGACGTTACGGCAGCGAGGGCGCGGCCGGCGCGGGTTCGGGCGGACCCCGGCGCGGCGGTGCGCGGCCCGGCGCGGCCGCCGCCGGTGCGCGCCGCAGCCCCACCGCGTGCCAAGGTGGCGTCCGGCCGCGGCGACCGTGCGCAGGCAAGCCGCCACGGCGTGCGGTCGGGCGCACCGAACCCCTGGCGGTATGGGGGAGTTCGACAGGGTGCGTCCCCGGTGGCGCATGGCGGAAGTACGCCATGCGTCCCTCACGCTACGGTCAACTCTCCACAAACATCTTCCTCTCAGGTAAAGCTGAGCGATCGTCCGGCTCCGAAATCCGGACGGCCGCGATCGAACCTGATCGCACCTCGCCTGGTTCCTTTATCTGCAAGGGATGCCGATGACCTCCGACTCCCAGCGCGCCCCGGGCGCGAGACGTCTGGCCCGCATAGCCGTGGCCGCCGGCGTGGTGGCCGCGCTCTCCGCGGCCGGGCCGATACCCCTGGCCGTCGCCGCCCAGGGCGACGGCCCCGCGCCCGCCGACCCGGCCGTCAAGTCGGCGAGCGCCAAGCTCGGTCCGGACGACGCCGAGCTGCTCGCCTCGGCCAAGGCCGACGGCGCCAAGAACGTCACGATGATGATCGCGACCGCGCCGGGCCGGACCGAGCAGGTCGCCGCGCAGCTGGAGGCGGTCAAGGGCGGTTCGGTGGGCCGCACCTACGACCAGGTCGGCTACGTCCGCGCGACCGTGCCGACCGCGAAGGCCGACGCCGCGATCGCCGCCGCCGAGAAGCTGTCCTCGGTGCACGCCATCGACCTGCGGCAGGAGATCCAGCTCGACGACCCGACGCCGGCCGGGGACAGCGCGCAGGCTGCGAGCGGCAAGAGGAGCGCCACGTACCCCGCCCCGGGCAGGAACACCCCGGCGGAGAACCCGTACAACCCGTCCTTCGAGACGGGCGCCGTCGATTTCGTGCGGCAGAACCCGAAGGCGGACGGCCGCGGCGTCACCATCGGCATCCTCGACTCCGGCGTGGACCTCGGCCACCCGGCCCTGCAGAAGACCACCACCGGCGAGCGCAAGATCGTCGACTGGGTGACCGCCACCGACCCGATCCTCGACGGCGACGCCACCTGGCGCCCGATGGTCACCCCCGTCTCCGGACCTCAGTTCGGCTACGGCGGCCAGACCTGGAAGGCCCCGGCGGGCTCGTACCAGATCAGCACGTTCAAGGAGTCCGCGACCGCCGGCGGCGACGCCAAGGGCGACGCCAACCGCGACGGCGACACCACCGACTCCTGGGGCGTCCTGTACGACCCGGCGGCCGGCACGGTCCGCGTCGACCTGAACAACGACAACGACTTCACCGACGACACGCCGATGAAGCCGTACAAGGAGGACCACCAGGTCGGGTACTTCGGCACCGACGACCCGAAGACCGACGTCGCCGAGCGGCAGCCGTTCGTCGTGCAGATCCGCAAGGACGTGCCGATGGACCCCTACGGCGGCTCCTGGGTCGGGCAGAAGGCCGACTTCGTCAACATCGGCGTCATCGAGTCCGAGCACGGCACCCACGTCGCGGGCATCACCGCCGCCAACGGCCTGTTCGGCGGCAGGATGAACGGCGCGGCCCCTGGCGCGAAGATCGTCTCCTCGCGCGCCTGCACCTGGACCGGCGGCTGCACGAACGTCGCGCTCACCGAGGGCATGATCGACCTCGTCGCCAACCGCGGCGTGGACATCGTCAACATGTCCATCGGCGGTCTGCCCGCGCTCAACGACGGCAACAACGCGCGCGCCGAGCTGTACACCCGCCTCATCGACACCTACGGCGTCCAGCTGGTGATCTCCGCGGGCAACTCCGGCCCCGGCGCCAACACCATCGGCGACCCGGGTCTGGCCGACAAGGTCATCTCGGTCGGCGCGTCCGTCTCCAAGGAGACCTGGGCGGCCGACTACGGCTCCGAGGTGAAGACCAAGTACCAGATGATGCCGTTCTCCTCGCGCGGACCGCGTGAGGACGGCGGGTTCACCCCGACGCTGACCGCGCCGGGCGCGGCCGTCAACACCACCCAGACCTGGCTGCCCGGCTCCCCGGTCGCCGAGGCGGGCTACTCCCTCCCGGCCGGCTACTCGATGCTCCAGGGCACCTCGATGGCCTCCCCGCAGGCCGCCGGCGCCTCCGCGCTGCTGCTCAGCGCCGCCAAGCAGAAGGGCGTCGACCTCACCCCGGCCGTCCTGCGCACGGCGCTCACCTCGACCGCCGACCACATCAAGGGCGTCCAGGCCTACGAGGAGGGCGCGGGCCTGATCAACGTCGTGGACGCCTGGAAGTCGATCCGCGAGGGCGCCTCCGCGCACGACTACACCGTCAAGGCCCCGGTCGACACCGCCATCGACTACGCGCTGAAGACGCCCGGCTTCGGCACCGGCCTCTACGACCGCGAGGGCGGCCTGAAGGCCGGTCAGAGCAGGACGTACGACATCACGCTGACCCGTACGTCCGGCCCGGACAAGGCGGTCCGGCACGAACTGCACTTCGAGAACAACACGGAGGGCACCTTCCGGGTCGTCGGCTCCGACGAGGTGAAGCTGCCGCTGAACCAGCCGGTCACCGTCAAGGTCCGCGCCACCCCGGAGTCGGCCGGTCTCAAGAGCGCGATCCTCGAACTCGACGACCCGAAGACCGAGGGCGTCGACCGGCAGATCCTCACCACGGTCGTGGTCGCCGCACCGGTGCAGTACACCTACACGGCCTCCGGCAGCGTGCAGCGCAACAGCACCAAGTCGTACTTCGTGACCGTGCCCGAGGGCGCCAAGTCGCTGGAGGTGGCCATCGGCGGGCTGAAGGGCGAGAGCCAGACCCGGTTCATCGCCATCCACCCCTACGGCGTCCCGGTGGACAACACCTCGACCCCCTACTGCTACCCGCACTACCTGGACGGCAACGGCTGCCGTCCCGACCTGCGCTCCTACGCCGACCCGCAGGCGGGCGTGTGGGAGATCGAGGTCGAGGCGCGCCGCACCTCGCCGCTGCTCGACAACCCGTACAAGCTGGACGTCACCGTGCTCGGCGCGGCGTTCGACCCGGCGACCGTGACCGTTCCCGAGGCGAGGGTCGGCTCCCCGGCCACCGCCTCCTGGACGGTGACCAACAAGTACGCGGCGCTGGACGGCAAGCTCGTCGGCGGCCCGCTCGGCTCGGCGAAGTCGGCCCGGCCGACCGTGAAGTCCGGAGAGAAGCAGACCACGACGGTGACCGTGCCCGAGGGCGCGCAGTCGCTGGACGTCGCGATCGGCGGCGTCTCCGACAAGTCGGCCGACCTGGACCTGACGGTGTACAACGCCAAGGGCGCGCAGGTCGCGCAGTCCGCCGACGGCGACTCGGAGGAGGCGGTGTCGATCGCCAAGCCGGCCGCCGGCGTCTACACGATCGAGGTCGCCGCCTACTCGGTGCCGTCCGGTTCGACCGAGTACGACTACCGGGACGTGTTCTTCTCCCCGGCACTCGGCGCGGTGACCGTGGACGACGCGGCGCCGGTGAAGCTGGGCACGGGTGCCGTGGCGACGGTGACCGGGACGGTCACGGCGGCCGCCGCCGCGCCGGAGGGCCGTGAGTTCTTCGGCCAGGTGCAACTGGTGAACGCCCGCGGCACGGTCGCGGGCCTCGGCAGCGTGCGGATCGAGAAGGTCGTGCAGTAACGCACACCGTGTGGAGGCAGGCGGGCGTCCGGTGGGCGCCCGCCTCTTCGCTGTGCGTCACCCGCAGGCGCCGGTGGGGGCGTCCGCCTGCGCGCGGGCGAGACGGTCCCGCCGCGGGGCGATGGTCCGCTCGCCGACGAGCCAGGCGCCGGCTCCGTCGGCGCGGCGCGGAACGGCCACGAGCACGTGGTCGCCGACGCCGAACCCGAGGGGGCCGGTCAGGGCGACGACGGCCTCCTTCGCCGACCGGTCGGCCTTGTAGACACGGGTCACCCGCAGAGTGACCCGCACCTCCGCGCTGCCGCTCACGGGAGCCACCCGGAGCACGTCCCCCTCGGCCACGAGCCGGGCACAGGCCAGGTACCCGGGCTCCTCGAACACCCCGGCCGCCCCGCTCCCGGCGGCCTTCCCGCCGGGCGCTCCGCTTCCGGCGGTCTCGCCATCGGCCGCCACCCCCCTCTCGGCCGGGTCACCCGGACGCGCCTCGCCGGCGCTCGCCGTGTCGGCGCCACTGGCCGCGCCGTCACCCGCGCCGCCCTGGACGGCGAGCCACCCGAACCCCAGCGCGACGGCGACGACACCGGCGGCGACCAGCCCACGCAGGGCGACGCCCCGCGCACGGCGCGCCCCGCGGGGCCGCCGGGACGACCGCCCGGGACCGCCCCGGACGGGGCGCGGCGCGGTCCCCCGCCCGGCGGGCCGGCCCCGGCCGGGCCGCGGGGCCGGCCCGGCCACCCGCCCCGCACCCGCCGCCGGGGCCGGCCCCTGGGGCGGGGCCGCGTCCGGGGATTCCTCCGTCAGGGCGTCCGCCAGGAGGTTCAGCTGCGCGCGGAGCGTGGCCAGGTCGGTGCGGGCCGATTCGTATTCGGTCAGGTAGGCGGGGTCGTGGGACGCCGACCTCGGGGGCGGTTCGTCCAGGATCGCGGCCAGCAGCGGGTCGGCGCCGTCATGGGGGGCCGTCACGTCACACCACCTCGTTCTCGTGCAGCCGGGTCCGCAGGGCGCGGACGGCGGTGTGCAGGCGGCTCTTGACCGTGCCCTCGGGCACGCCGAGCTGCTCGGCGATGTCCCGCACCGGCAGGTCGGCGTAGAAGCGCAGGACCAGTACCTGGCGCAGCGGGCCGGGCAGCTCGTCCAGGCCCTGGGCGACGGCGAGGGAGAGCAGCCGGGTGTCCTCGCCGGAGGCGGTGTGCTCGGGCCGGCGCTGGGCGGCCAGGCGCTCCCCCAGCCGGTCCTGGCGGGCCCGGGCGCGGTGCCAGTCCATGGCGAGGTTGGAGGCGACGACCGCCGCCCACGCGGAGACGTCCCGCGGCGCCTCCCGGCCGCTCGCGGCGCGTTCCAGCAGCCGCAGGCGGACCTGCTGCACCCCGTCCGGCAGGTCCGCCTGCGGCACGCCGCCGAGTGCGAGCACCGCCCGCACCCGGCGTTCCTGGGCCGCGTCCAGCGGATCGTCGCCCCCGTGGTCCCCGTGGTCCGCCTCCCGGCCCCGGCGCGCCCTTCTGCGCAGCACAAGCCCTCCCCTCCCCCGCTCCCGTCCTACGACGCCGGCGGCGCGCGGAACGTTCGGCGCGGGCGGCGGAAAAACTCCCGGCGCGGCGCGAGGAGGGGCCCGCCCCGGGCAGAGGCGTACGTCACACCGCCGTATGAGCCGGGGACGGGCGGGCAGGCACGCGGCAGCACAGCTTGCGGCACGGAGGCCCCACCGGGTGAATTTCTGCAGCTCAACCGGGGTGCGTACGGCAGTTCCGCAGGCCGTGTGCGGGCAGGGCGCGTCTCGTTCCCCGGGCCGGGGCGCAAAGAATTGGACACGTGGGTCGGGGTCGGCCGCATGATGGAAAGGCCTCGACCGAGCGCACAGCACCTACAGCACATGCAGAGGGAGACACCGTGAGGGTCGGAATCGTCGGAGCCACCGGTCAGGTCGGCACGGTCATGCGCAGGATCCTCACCGAGCGCGGCTTCCCGGTCACCGAGCTGCGCCTGTTCGCCTCGGCCCGCTCGGCCGGCACGGTGCTGGACGGCGTGACGGTGGAGGACGCCTCGACGGCCGACTACACCGGCCTGGACATCGTGCTGTTCTCGGCGGGCGGCGCGACCTCGAAGGCGCTGGCCGAGAAGGTCGCCTCGCAGGGCGCCGTGGTGATCGACAACTCCTCGGCCTGGCGCCGCGACCCGGACGTGCCGCTGGTGGTGTCCGAGGTGAACCCGCACGCGATCGCCGACCGGCCCAAGGGCATCATCGCCAACCCGAACTGCACCACGATGGCCGCGATGCCCGTCCTCAAGCCGCTGCACGCCGAGGCCGGTCTCGAAGCCCTCGTCGTGGCGACCTACCAGGCCGTGTCCGGTTCCGGTCTCGCGGGCGTCGCCGAGCTGCACGGCCAGACGCAGAAGGTCGTCGCGGACGCCGACAAGCTGACCCACGACGGGGCCGCGGTGGACTTCCCCGAGCCGGCCGTCTACAAGCGCCCCATCGCCTTCAACGTGCTGCCCTTCGCCGGCAACCTCGTGGACGACGGCCTGAACGAGACGGACGAGGAGCAGAAGCTCCGCAACGAGTCCCGCAAGATCCTGGAGATCCCCGGTCTGAAGGTCTCCGGCACCTGTGTGCGCGTGCCGGTCTTCTCCGGCCACTCCCTCCAGGTCAACGCCCGCTTCGCGCGCCCGATCAGCCCGGAGCGCGCCACCGAGCTGCTGGCCGGCGCGCCCGGCGTCGCCCTCTCCGACATCCCTACCCCGCTCCAGGCGGCCGGCCAGGACCCGTCCTATGTGGGCCGCATCCGCCGCGACGAGACGGTGGACAACGGCCTCGCGCTGTTCGTCTCCAACGACAACCTCCGCAAGGGCGCGGCCCTGAACGCGGTGCAGATCGCGGAGCTGGTGGCGGCCGAGCTGAGCGCGTAGACCGCGGCGCGGGGCGGCTCGGCCCCGTGGGGACGCAGAGGCGCACGACCCGTACGGACGCGTACGGGGGACGGGCGGTCGCCGTGAGTCGGTGACCGCCCGTTCGTACCGGGCGCGACGTGGAAGGATGACCGCACCCACACATCACGAGGAGATGACCGCGTGCCTGGCACAAACCTGACTCGCGAAGAGGCGCAGCAGCGGGCGAAGCTGCTCACCGTTGACTCGTACGAGATCGATCTCGACCTCTCCGGCGCTCAGGAGGGCGGCACCTACCGGTCCGTGACCACGGTGCGCTTCGACGTCGCGGAGGACGGCGCCGCCTCCTTCATCGACCTGGTGGCCCCGGCCGTCCACGAGGTCACGCTCAACGGCGACGCGCTGGATGCGACCGAGGTCTTCCAGGACTCCCGGATCGCCCTGCCGGGGCTGCTGAAGGGCCGCAACGTCCTGCGGGTCGTCGCCGACTGCGCGTACACCAACACCGGTGAGGGCCTGCACCGGTTCGTCGACCCGGTCGACGACCAGGCCTACCTCTACACGCAGTTCGAGGTGCCGGACGCCCGCCGGGTGTTCGCCTCCTTCGAGCAGCCGGACCTGAAGGCCACCTTCCAGTTCACCGTGAAGGCGCCCGCCGGCTGGACCGTCGTGTCCAACTCGCCGACCCCCGAACCGCAGGACGACGTCTGGCGGTTCGAGCCGACCCCGCGCATCTCGTCGTACATCACGGCGCTGATCGCCGGCCCGTACCACTCGGTGCACAGCGTGTACGAGAAGGACGGCCAGTCCGTGCCGCTCGGCATCTACTGCCGGCCCTCGCTCGCCGAGTTCCTCGACGCGGACGCGATCTTCGACGTGACCCGGCAGGGCTTCGACTGGTTCCAGGACAAGTTCGACTACGCCTACCCGTTCGCCAAGTACGACCAGCTGTTCGTGCCGGAGTTCAACGCGGGCGCGATGGAGAACGCGGGCGCGGTCACCATCCGCGACCAGTACGTCTTCCGGTCCAAGGTGACCGACGCGGCGTACGAGGTGCGGGCCGAGACGATCCTGCACGAGCTGGCCCACATGTGGTTCGGCGACCTGGTCACCATGGAGTGGTGGAACGACCTGTGGCTGAACGAGTCGTTCGCCACCTACACCTCCATCGCCTGCCTGGCGCACGCCCCCGGCTCGCGCTGGCCGCACGCGTGGACCACGTTCGCCAACTCCATGAAGACGTGGGCCTACCGGCAGGACCAGCTGCCGTCCACCCACCCGATCATGGCGGACATCAACGACCTGGACGACGTCCTCGTCAACTTCGACGGCATCACCTACGCCAAGGGCGCCAGCGTCCTCAAGCAGCTGGTGGCGTACGTCGGCATGGACGAGTTCTTCCGCGGCGTGCAGGCGTACTTCAAGCGGCACGCGTTCGGCAACACGCGCCTGTCCGACCTGCTCGGCGCGCTGGAGGAGACCTCCGGGCGCGATCTGAAGACGTGGTCGAAGAAGTGGCTGGAGACGGCCGGCATCAACATCCTGCGCCCGGAGATCGAGACGGACGCCGACGGCGTCATCACCTCCTTCGCCGTCCGCCAGGAGGCTCCCGCGCTCCCGGCCGGCGCCAAGGGCGAGCCGACGCTGCGCCCGCACCGCATCGCGATCGGCCTGTACGACCTGGACGAGACGACCGGCAAGCTGGTGCGCGCCGAGGACGGCCGGATCGAGCTGGACGTGGACGGCGAGCTGACCGCCGTGCCGCAGCTGGCCGGCCGGCGCCGTCCGGCGGTCGTCCTGCTCAACGACGACGACCTGTCGTACGCCAAGGTCCGCCTGGACGAGGAGTCGCTGGCCTTCGTCACCGAGCACCTGGGCGACTTCGAGTCCTCGCTGCCGCGCGCGCTGTGCTGGGCGTCGGCCTGGGACATGACCCGCGACGGCGAGCTGGCCACCCGCGACTACCTGTCGCTGGTGCTGTCCGGCATCGGCAAGGAGTCCGACATCGGCGTGGTGCAGTCGCTGCACCGCCAGGTGAAGCTGGCCATCGACCTGTACGCCGACCCGGCCGCCCGCGACACGCTGCTGTCCCGCTGGACGGACGCGACGCTGGCGCATCTGCGCGCCGCCGAGCCGGGCAGCGACCACCAGCTGGCCTGGGCGCGCGCGTTCGCGGCGACCGCTCGTACACCGGAGCAGCTGGACCTGCTCAACGCGCTGCTGGAGGGCTCCGAGTCGATCGAGGGCCTGGCCGTGGACACGGAGCTGCGGTGGGCGTTCGTGCAGCGGCTGGCGGCGGTCGGCCGGTTCGACGAGGCGGAGATCGCCGGCGAGTACGAGCGGGACAGGACCGCGGCCGGTGAGCGGCACGCGGCGACCGCCCGCGCCGCCCGCCCGACCGAGGAGGCCAAGGCCGAGGCGTGGGCGTCGGTCGTCGAGTCGGACAAGCTGCCGAACGCCGTGCAGGAGGCGGTCATCGCGGGCTTCGTCCAGACCGACCAGCGCGAGCTGCTGGCGCCGTACACCGACCGGTACTTCGAGGTGCTGAAGAGCGTCTGGGAGTCCCGTTCGCACGAGATCGCCCAGCAGATCGCGGTCGGTCTGTACCCGGCGGTCCAGGTCTCGGAGGAGACGCTGCGCAAGACGGACGCGTGGCTGTCCTCCGCCGAGCCCAACGCGGCCCTGCGCCGCCTGGTCTCCGAGGCCCGCGCGGGCGTCGAACGCTCCCTGAAGGCCCAGGCGGCGGACGCGGCGGCCAAGTAGCCGCACCGCGGTACGGCACGAGGGGCGCCCGGTGTTCCGCCGGGCGTCCCTCGGCCTGTCGGCATGTCCGGGGGCCCGCGCGGATCCGGGCGCCGAACGGGGCGACGGCGGCGAGGACGATCGCCAAGCGCCAGAAGGCGTGCTGGACGGGCGGCAGGCTGTCGTGCAGCGCGCGGCAGGTGACGAGGCTGCCGGACCGGACGGCCGTGGCGAGGACGGCGAGGGCGAGGACGGGCAGGGCGGCGGCCCCGCGGGGGCGGGCGGTGGGCGCGGGACTCGGGGCGGGTGTGGTGGTCCTGTTCGGGACGGCGGCCATCGGGAGTCCTTTCGCCGCGACGGCGCGGGAGCGGTCCCTCACCGTCGCAGCGCGCGACCCGTCAGGTCCGTCGTGACTTTCCGTCGCGTCCCTTCAGCGCGACCGAAAGGTCAGCCCACGTGCGCGGCGAGAGCGGCCTCGATCTCGCCGGAGTCCGCCGTGTCGGCGGCCCAGGCGGCGTAGCCGTCGGGGCGCACCAGCAGGGCGGTGCGGCGGTCGCTCGCCCACCGTTCGGCGGCCAGTCGCCCGGCTCGGCGGGGGCCGGCCTCGTGCGGGTAGGGCGCGACGAGGACGAACCGGCCGCCGCGCAGCGCCTCGTACAGCCGTCCGCCGCCCGCGAGGGCGAGGTCGGGCACCCGGGCGCCGACGAGCCGGTGGGCGCCGCGGGGAGCCGCGTAGCGGTGGTCGATGCCGCTGACCTGGCCGGCCACCCGGCGGTTGAGGGGGCCGAAGCGGCCGAGGGCGGTGACGAACGCGCCGCGCAGCGCCACGGCCGGGGGGCGCCGGGCCATGGCGAGGCGCAGCAGACCGCCGCTGCTGCGCAGCACGGACCTGCCGATCGGGTGGCGTTCGGCCTGGTAGGTGTCGAGCAGGGCGTCGGGGGCGTGTCCGTGGATCACGTGGGCGAGTTTCCAGCCGAGGTTGGCCGCGTCCTGGAGCCCGGTGTTCATGCCCTGGCCGCCGGCCGGGCTGTGCACGTGGGCGGCGTCGCCGGCGAGGAAGACCCGGCCGACGCGGTAGGCGGGCGCCTGGCGTTCGTCGCTGTGGAAGCGGGACAACCAGCGGGCGTCGTGCATGCCGAAGTCGCGGCCGAGGGCGAGCCGGGTGGTCTCCCGGACCTCCTCCAGCGTGACGGGCTCGTGGTCGGGCAGGTCCCGGCCCCGGCGCCAGCCGATGACCCGGTGGTAGCCGTCCCCGAAGGGTGCGAGGAAGGCGAAGGCGTCGCCGACGGCGTTGGCGGTGAGCACAGTCTCCGGCGGGTCCGTGAGCCGTACGTCCGCGAGCACGACGGACCGGATCACCGAGTGCCCGGGGAAGGGCAGCCCGATCGCCTCGCGGACGCTGCTGCGCATCCCGTCCGTGCCGACGACGTAGGAGGCCCGGAGCGTGACGGGGCGGTCGTCGGGGCCGCGCGCCTCGACCGTCACGCCCTCGCCGTCCTGGGCCAGGCCCGTCACCTCGGTCTCGTGGCGGAAGTCCACGCCGGCCTTCACCGCGCGCCGCTCCAGGGCCTCCTCCACCTCGTACTGCGGCAGGATCAGGACGTGGGCGAAGCGGGAGGGCAGGTCGCCGAGGTCGAGGCCGAGCCTGCCGAAGAAGGCCAGCCGCCGCAACGGGCGGCCCACCGCCTCCAGTTCGCCGGCGAGACCGCGGGCGTCGAGCTGTTCGAGGGAGCGGGCGTGCAGGGCGAAGGCGCGGGAGAGGTTGCTGATCCGGTGCGGCCGCTTCTCGACCAGGGTGACGGGGACCCCCGCGGTGGCGAGATCGCCGGCCAGCAGCAGCCCGGTGGGGCCGGCCCCGACGACGATCACGGGAGCGGGGGAACCGTGTGCGGTGGTGCCGGGCATGGGAGGCCTCCTGGGTGCCGACTGCCGGACGTCGCCGTTCCCACCCTCATGTCCGGCGTCCGCCCGGTCAACACGCCCCGCCGCCCCGCGCGCCCGCCTGTCCGGAACACGCCGAGGGCGCCGGCCCGCGCCCGTACGGCATGCGTACGGCGCGGGCCGGCGCCCTCGGTGGAAGCGTGTCGGCGGGCGGGTGGACCCGCGCGCGGGCGGACGGCGGCCGTCAGCTCGTGACGGCGCCGGGCCCCGCTTTCGTCGCCGGGCTCGTCAGGCCTTGACGTCGGCCTTGGGGCGGACGTCGATGTTCCGGCTGGTGTCCTGCTTCTGGGACCGGTCCAGGACCATGACCAGGCCGGCGATGACCAGGAACAGGACGATCGGGATGCCGACGAAGTAACCCAGCGTCTCGCCGACGCCGAGGCCCGAGCCGGGGTCGTCACCGTCGTCGCGGGTCACCGCGAGCGCGGGGGACGACATGAGCAGCATCATCAGCGTCGTACCGGCCGCCAGGGTGCCGGCGCGCAGGGCGTTCTTCTTGTCCACAGTGCCAAAGTAGCGAACGCCGCAACGGACCGCGCGTCCGGGGTGCCCCTGACGCCCCGCCGGGAGCCGCCCGGCCCGCGCGGCACCTTACGCCTCCGGCGTCACCCCCGCGCGCAGCACGTCGGTGAGCGCGCGCAGCCGCGGGGAGCCGGCCAGGTCCTCCAGGGTGACCGGGCGGCCCTCGGCGTCGGCGATCGGCAGGCGCCAGTTCGGGTACTGGTCCCAGGTGCCGGGCAGGTTCTGCGGGCGGCGGTCGCCGACGGCGTCCGGCAGCCAGAGGCCGACCATCCGGGCCGGGGTGCGCAGCAGGAACCGGTGGACGGCCCGGATCTCCTCCTCCTCACGACACCGGTCCTCCCCGGAGGGGTCCCCGGGGCCGTGCAGCAGTCCCAGGTCGCCGAGCACCCGCAGCCAGGTCCGCACGTCCTCGGCGGCCTCGGCGCGCTCCTCCTCCAGCGGGCGGGTGAGCAGGCCGAGGCGGTGGCGCAGTTCGACGTGCTCGCCCGTCAGCCGGGCCGCGGTGGACGGCAGGTCGTGGGTGGTGGCGGTGGCCAGGCAGTCGGCGCGCCAGCGGTCGGGCGGCAGCGGGAGGCCGTCGCCCGCCCAGTCGCGTTCGAACCACAGCACCGACGTGCCGAACACGCCGCGCCGGTCCAGCGCCTCGCGCACCCCCGGCTCGACGGTCCCGAGGTCCTCGCCGATCACGACCGACCCGGCCCGCGCGGCCTCCAGGACCAGGGTGGCGAGCATGGCCTCGGCGTCGTAGCGGACATAGGCGCCCTCGGTGGGCGGCCGGCCCTGGGGCACCCACCACAGCCGGAACAGGCCCATGACGTGGTCGATGCGCAGGGCGCCCGCGTACCGGAACAGGGCGCGCAGCAGATGGCGGAAGGGGGCGTAGCCGGAGGCGGCCAGCCGGTCGGGGCGCCACGGCGGCAGGCCCCAGTCCTGGCCGCGCGCGTTGAAGGCGTCCGGCGGGGCGCCGACCGACATGCCGGCGGCGAAGTGGTCCTGCTGGGCCCACGCGTCCGCGCCCTCGGGGTGCACGCCGACGGCGAGGTCGTGCACGAGCCCGACGGACATCCCGGCCGCACGGGCGGCGCGCTGCGCGGCGGTGAGCTGTTCGTCGGTGAGCCAGGCCAGGCGGCAGTGGAAGTCCACGCGGTCGGCGAGTTCGGTGCGGGCGCGGGCGGTCTCCGCGGAGCGCGGGTCCCGCAGCCCTTCGGGCCAGCGGCTGTGGTCCGGGCCGTGCTTCTCGGCCAGCGCGTACCAGGTGGCGTGGTCGGTCAGCGCCCGTCCCTCGCGGGCGAGGAAGGCGGCGTAGGCGGCGCGGCGGCCGGGGCCGAGCGGGACGCGGCACACCGCTTCCAGCGCCTCGCGCTTGAGGTCCCACACCGCGTCCCGGTCGATGAGGGCGCCCTCGTCGAGGACGGCGGCGCGCAGCCGGGCGGCGCGCTCCAGCAGCCCGGCCACCCGCTCGCGGTCCGCGGGGTCCTCGATGTACGGGTACTCGGGCACGTCCTCGACGCGCAGGTGCACCGGGTCGGGGAAGCGCCGGGAGGACGGCCGGTAGGGGGACGGGTCGGTGGGGGCGCCGGGCACGGCCGCGTGCAACGGGTTGACCTGCACGAAGGCGGCTCCGAGCGTCCGCCCGGCCCAGGCGCTCAGCTCGCCGAGGTCGCCGAGGTCGCCCATGCCCCAGGAGCGGCGGGAGAGCAGCGAGTAGAGCTGGACGAGGAGCCCGTAGGCGCGCCGCGGCGGGGTGGGCAGCCGGGGCGGGGCGACGATCAGGTGCGCCCGGCCGGTGCGGCCGTCGGGCGCGGCGGCGGTGAGCCGGTGGACTCCCGGCGGGAGGCCGTCGGCGCCGGCGCGGGTCTCGCCCTGCTCGGTCTCGACGGTGAGCCGGGTGCCGGGCGGCAGTGCGGCGAGCGCCTCGGGGAGGCCGGCGTCGGTCCACCGGACCAGCGTGGGCGGCAGCAGCCGCCGGGCCAGTTCCTCCTCGCGGGCGGCCAGGGCGGCGCGGACGGCGTCGGGGGTGCTCGCGTCGACGTCCAGGGCGGCCAGGACCGCGACGACCGCGGTGGCGGAGGCGGTCACCGTACGGCCCGGCGCGGGGCTGTAGGAGGGGGCGACGCCGTGCAGCTCGGCGAGGCGGGTCAGGTCGTCGCCGAGCGGTTCGGCCGGCCGGGACTCGCTCATCTACACCTCCGCGCCGCTCGGGTCCGACTCGGCGGCGGACCCGTCGGTCAGCGGGGCGGACTCGCTGGTCAGCGGGGCGGTCTCGGCGAGCGGCGGCTCGCTGGTCAGCGGTTCGGCGTCGGGCAGCGGCGGCTCGCTGGTCAGCGGGGCCTCGGCGCCCTGGGTGGCGTAGACGTCCAGGTGGGGGGCGGCGGGCGGACCGGGGCGGTCGGGGTCCGGCTCCGCCGAGGGTTCGGGCAGGGCCGCCGCGGCGAGGTCCGGGTCGGTCAGGGCGGTGAGCAGAAGGTGTGCGGGGGCGGTCACGAAGTCTCCTTGTCGGATACGGCGTCGGGCGGCGTCCAGGGATCACCGCAGCCCTACCCCGTGCGCGCGACGGCAGACGCCCCGATGCCAAGTACGTGCTCCTGGTCACACTCCCCGCCCCCGCGGCCAGGGCAAACCAGACAAGTCCCCACCTGTCCCCGACCGGAGGCAATCGCTCCCCTTCCCGTACCGGAGGCACGACGACCACGTTCCGCAGGCCCGCCCGCTGCCCTACGGGGCGGGTGGATACGACCGCGCAGCGCCTGGTCCGGGACGGGCTCCCGGGCGGCGGCCGACCGGGCCGGGCAGGTCACGCCGCCCGCGCCGTGCACGGCGAACGAGATCTCCGCCGAGGTCGTCGCGGGCCTCACCGGCGGCGACCCGGCCGGCGGCGGACACGGGCCGTTCCAGGGCGCGGAACGGCGGGTTCAGCCCTCACCGTGGCCCGAACTCGTCATTCGTCCCGCCACCCCCGCCACGCGCGCGCCGAGGCGCCCCCCGGCGCCACCCCCTAGGCCGAGATCCCGTCGATCCGTGCCAGCGCGTCGTCCGCGCCGTACGGCTGGAGGTAGGGCAGCCAGCGCGGGTCGCGGTGGCCGGTGCCGATGATGCGCCAGGCGAGGCCGGAGGGCGGGGCGGGCTTGTGGCGCAGCCGCCAGCCGAGTTCGACGAGGTGGCGGTCGGCCTTGACGTGGTTGCAGCGGCGACAGGACGCCACGACGTTGTCCCAGACGTGCTGGCCGCCGCGGGAGCGCGGGATGACGTGGTCGACACTGGTGGCGATGCCGCCGCAGTACGCGCAGCGGCCTCCGTCGCGCGCGAACAGCGCACGCCGGGTGAGAGGGACGGGCCCCCGGTAGGGGACCCGCACGAAACGCTTGAGCCGGACCACGCTGGGGGCGGGGACGGTGACGGTCGCGCTGTGCAGATGGGCGCCGGACTCCTCGAGGCAGACTGCCTTGTTCTCGAGCACGAGGACGAGCGCGCGGCGGAGCGGTACGACGCCGAGGGGCTCGTACGACGCGTTGAGGACCAGGACATGCGGCACGGGGGCCTCCTTGTACGCCGGCGGCGCGTGGCTCGCGCCGGGACGATCTGCAGCCAGTCTCCCCTCAGGCCTGGTGAACGCGCCACCATGTCCCGGTAACGGGCTGGGAGTGTTTTCGACCACACCTCATTGATCCCCCGGAACACGATCCGTTCACACCACCTGCTCAGAGCCGGGTGCGCGCCCCTTGTGCACCGGGTGCCCCCGCGCTCGGGCGGTTCCCCAACGCCGTGCCCCGTTAGTGTGGTGGTTCTGTCCGTCCGGTGACCCTTTCGTGATCCCGCCGACACCTGACCCGCCCACCGGACGACGGACGCACCTGGAGGTACCTGCCGTGTCCCTGCCCGTCGACCTACTGGCCGTCGCGCCCTCACCGTCCCCGTCGGGGTCACCGGCCGTGACGGTGCCCTCGCTCCAGGACGCGCAGGAGAGCGCGAACCAGGCGGCGAGCTGGGTCGAGCAGAACTGGTCCACCTGGCTGGCGATCGGCCTGCGGGTGGTGCTGATCCTGGTGATCGCGGCCGTGCTGCGGGTGGTGGTCCGGCGGGCGATCACCCAGCTCATCGAGCGGATGAACCGCACCGCGCAGGCGGGCAACGCCGGCACGTCGCTGGGCGGCCTGCTGGTCAACGCCGAACGGCGCCGGCAGCGCTCCGCGGCGATCGGGTCGGTGCTACGCTCGGTGGCGAGCTTCCTGATCATGGGCACCGCCGCGCTGATGGTGCTCTCCACCTTCCAGATCAACCTGGCCCCGCTGCTGGCGTCGGCCGGTGTGGCGGGCGTGGCGGTCGGTTTCGGCGCCCGCAACCTGGTGACGGACTTCCTCTCCGGCGTCTTCATGATCCTTGAGGACCAGTACGGCGTCGGCGACACCATCGACGCGGGCGTGGCCTCCGGCGAGGTGATCGAGGTCGGGCTGCGGGTGACCAAGCTGCGCGGCGACAACGGCGAGATCTGGTACGTGCGCAACGGCGAGGTCAAGCGGATCGGCAACCTCTCCCAGGGCTGGGCCACGGCCGGGGTCGACGTGACCGTCAGGGCGGGCGAGGACCTGGACAAGCTGAGGGCGACGCTGACCGAGGTCGCCGAGAAGATGAGCAAGGAAGAGCCCTGGAACGAGTTCCTGTGGAGCCCGATCGAGGTGCTGGGCCTGGACAGCGTGCTGATCGACTCGATGGTGGTCCGGGTGTCGGCGAGGACGATGCCGGGCAGGGCGACGGCGGTCGAGCGCGAGCTGCGCTGGCGGATCAAGCGGGCCTTCGACGCGGCCGACATCCGCATCGTGGGCGGCGCGACGGCCCCGGTGACGGAGGAGGAGGCGCCGGACCCGATGGCGACGGTCGCGGCCCCGTCCGTGTTCTCCAACACCGCCTCCCCGCAGGCGGAGGCCGCCGCCCCGATAGTCCCGCAGCGCCCGGCGCCCAAATAGCCCCGCGCAGGCGCGCACGCCGCCTCCCGCACGCCCCCGTGGTCACGACTCCGTCGCCCCGGGGGCGTTCCGTCTTGACGCCCCCTCCGCGGCGGGCTTAGGTTCCTGCCACTCGAACAGGAAACTTTCCTAACAGTGATCCGGACCAGGAGTCCCGGGGGGTGGGTGCGCGATGGCAGGAACCACCGGTACGCCGCCGGGCGGCGGCGGCACGCCCGGCACTCCCAGGGTCCTGCGCGCCATGAACGACCGCGCCGCCCTGGAGCTGCTGCTGGAGCACGGCCCGCTCTCGCGCACCCGGATCGGCAAGCTCACCGGGCTGTCCAAGCCGACCGCCTCCCAGCTGCTGGCCCGGCTGGAAGCCGCCGGGCTGGTCCTGGCCACCGGCACCAGCGAGGGTCGGCCGGGCCCGAACGCACAGCTGTACGCGGTCAACCCGGCCGCCGCGTACGCCGCCGGCCTCGACGTCACCCCCCGCCGCATCCGCGCCGCCGTCGCCGACGTCACCGGCCGCACGGTCGGCGAGTACGAGCTGCCCACCCCGGGCCGCCGCCCCGCGCTGCCCGTCGTGCGCCAGGTCACCGACGCGCTGGACGGCGCGGTGAAGGCCGCCGGGCTGGCCCGCGACGACGTGCGCCGCCTGGTCATCGGCACCCCCGGCGCCTTCGACCCCAACACCGGCCGGCTGCGCTACGCCTCCCACCTGCCCGGCTGGCACTCCCCAACGATCCTCGGCGAGCTGGCCGCCGCGCTGCCGATGCCGGTGGAGTACGAGAACGACGTCAACCTCGCCGCCGTGGCCGAGCAGCGCCTGGGCGCCGCCCGCGGCCACCGGGACTTCGTCCTGCTGTGGAACCAGGAGGGCCTGGGCGCCGCCCTGGTCCTCGGCGGACGGCTGCACCGCGGCTGGACCGGCGGCGCGGGCGAGGTCGGCTTCCTGCCGGTGCCCGGCGCGCCGCTGGTGCGGCAGGTGACCCGCGCCAACAGCGGCGGCTTCCAGGAGCTGGCCGGCTCCCAGGCGCTCGCGGACCTCGCCCGCGAGCTGGGCGTCGAGGACGTGCCGACGGGACCGTACCCGCGGGCCGCCGCGGAACTCGTCGCGCGCGCCACCGACCACGTCAGCGGCCCCCACCACGCCCTGCTGACGGCGTACGCGACCCGGCTGGCCACCGGTCTGGCCTCCCTGGTCTCCGTCCTCGACCCCGAGCTGGTGGTCCTCAGCGGCGCCTCGCTCACCGCCGGCGGCGAGGTGCTGCGCGCCCTCGTCCAGGCCGAGCTGGAGGAGCTGGCCGCCTCCCGGCCCCGGCTGGTGGTCGGCGAGGTCCGCGACCATCCCGTGCTGCGGGGCGCGCTGGAGAGCGCGCTCGCGGCCGCCCGCGACGAGGTCTTCGACACCTCCCGCTGATCCAGCCGGACCCCCGTCCGAACTCCGCCCGTCCAGCCCGTCCGCCCCAGTGGAGACCCAGCCATGCCCGAAGTGTCCCGGAAGCCGCACAGAGCGGCCCTCGCCGCGGCCTGCGCCACCATGGCGCTGCTCGCCACCGCCTCCTGCACCGGCCAGTCGAACGCCGGCGCGACCGACGACGCCTCCAAGGAGACGACGATCACCTTCTGGCACGCCTGGAGCGCGCCGAACGAGGTCGCGGCCGTCAAGGCGCTGATCGCCGGCTTCGAGAAGGCGCACCCGAACATCCACGTGAACGTCGTCGGCAACATGACGGACGACAAGATCAACCAGGCGTTGCGCGCCGGCGGCGACAAGGCCCCGGACGTGATCTCCTCCTTCACCACCAACAACGTGGGCAAGTTCTGCTCCTCGGGCGCGCTGGTCGACCTCGACCCGTTCTTCCAGAAGTCGGGCGTGGACCCGGGAAGAACGTTCCCGAAGGCGATGAACGAGTACACGCAGTTCGACGGCAAGCGCTGCGCCGCGCCGCTGCTGGGCGACGCGTACGGGCTGTACTACAACAAGACGGCGTTCGAGAAGGCGGGGATCAAGCAGCCGCCGAGGACCTGGTCCGAGCTGGAGGCCGACGCCAGGAAACTGACGGTCCCGGACGGGGACGGCTTCAAGCGGCTCGGTTTCATGCCGGACTACCACGGCTGGGAGACCACGACCGAGCACTACCTCGCGCAGTTCTCCCCGGCCTACTTCGGCGCGGACGGCAAGTCCGACGTCGCCGAGGACCCCGCCTTCGAGCAGGCGTTCACCATGCAGAAGAAGCTGGTGGACGACCTCGGCGGCTTCCGGAAGCTGGAGGGGTTCCGGGCGACGCTCGGCGACGAGTGGGGGGCCAAGCACCCCTTCCACACCGGGCAGGTGGCCATGCAGCTGGACGGCGAATGGCGGCTCGGGATGGCCGAGGAGGCAAGGCCGGACTTCGAGATCGGCGTCGCCCCGCTGCCCGTCCCGGACGACCAGGTCGGCCAGTACGGCAAGGGCTACCTGACCGGCACCATCACCGGCATCGCCGCCACCAGCCGCAAGCAGAACGCGGCCTGGGAGTTCGTCCGGTACATCACCACGGACACCGACGCGGTGGTGGGCTTCGCCAACGACATCCACAACGTGCCCTCCACGCTGGCCGCGCTGAAGTCGCCGAAGCTGAGGTACGACCCGCGCTTCAAGACGTTCCTCGACATCGCGGCGAACCCGCACTCGACCACCACCCCCGCCTCCGTCAACGGCGGCCAGTACCTGGTGACGATCCAGCAGTTCGGCTACGACTACGAGAGCGGCAGGGAGAAGGACCTGAAGGCGGGCCTGAAGAAGACGGCCGCGCAGATCGACGCGGACATCGCGCAGGCGGGATAGCCCACGATGACCACCGTCACCCTGGCGTCCAAACGCCGCCGCGCGGCGCTGAAGACCCTCGCCTTCATGTCGCCCTGGCTGATCGGCTTCGCGGTCTTCTTCGCGTATCCGCTGATCTCCACCGTCTACTTCTCGTTCATGCACTACGACGGCTTCAACCCGCCGGCCTGGAGCGGCGGGAAGAACTGGCGGTACGTGTTCGAGCACTACCCGCTGTTCTGGCCGGCGCTGCGCAACACGCTGTGGCTGGTGCTGGTCACGGTCACCCTGCGGGTGGTCTTCGGGCTGGGCGTGGGTCTGCTGATCACCAGGATCAAGACCGGTACGGGCGTCTTCCGCACCCTGTTCTACCTGCCCTGCCTCGCCCCGCCGGTCGCGGCGACCATGGCCTTCGCCTTCCTGCTCAACCCGGGCACGGGGCCGGTGAACTCGCTGCTGGAGAGGGCCGGCGTCCCGGCGCCCGGCTGGTTCAACGACCCCGCCTGGTCCAAGCCGGCCCTGACCCTGCTCTTCCTGTGGGGCATCGGCGATCTGATGGTCGTCTTCATGGCCGCGCTGCTGGACGTGCCCGCCGAGCAGTACGAGGCCGCCGAACTGGACGGCGCCTCGCGCCGGCAGCGCTTTTGGTACGTCACGCTGCCGAACATCTCGCCGATCGTGATGTTCGCGGTGGTCACCGGGGTGATCCAGGCGATGCAGTGCTACACCCAGCCGCTGGTCGCCGGGAAGGTCGCCTCCGGGGTGATCCAGGGCGCCGGCACGCAGTTCGAGCCCGGCTATCCCGACAAGTCCACCCTCACCCTCCCCCAGCTCGTGTACAACCTCGGCTTCCAGCGCTTCGACTACGGCTCGGCCTGTGTGGTCGCGCTGGTCCTGTTCGTCCTGTCGATGGCGTTCACCGCGTTCCTGATGCGGCGCCGGGGCGGCCTCATCCAGGCAGGTGACTGACGATGACCCAAGTGCTCCGGCCGCCGGCCGCGATCGAGGCTCCCGTGCCGCCCGCCGCCCGCACCGCCCGCCGCAGGGCCGCCCTGGAGTGGATCGCGGTGCACGCGCTCGGTGTCGCCGCCGCCCTGTTCTTCGTGCTGCCGTTCGTGTTCGTGCTGCTGACCTCGCTGATGAGCGACAGCCAGGCGCTCAGCCGCGATCTGGTCCCGCACACCTGGCAGTGGGGCAACTACCGCAAGGTGTTCGACACGCCGGGCTTCCTCACCTGGTGGCGCAACACCCTGCTCTACGCCGGGCTCGGCACGGTGCTCACCGTGCTCTCCTCGGTCCCGGTGGCGTACGCGCTGGCCAAGTTCCGCTTCCGGGGCCGGAATCTGTCGCTGATGCTGGTGATCTCGATGATGATGCTGCCCCCGCAGGTGATCGTCATCCCGATGTACCTGTTCTGGGCCAAGCAGCTCGACCTGTCCGGCACGCTGTGGCCGCTGATCGTCCCGATGGCGTTCGGCGACGCGTTCTCCGTCTTCCTGCTGCGGCAGTTCCTGACGACCATCCCCAACGAGTACCTGGACGCGGCCCGCGTGGACGGCTGCGGCGAACTGCGCACCCTCGTCCGGGTCGTCCTGCCGATGGCGAAGCCGGGCATCGCGGCCATCGCCCTGTTCCAGTTCTTCGCCGCCTGGAACGACTACTTCGGCCCGCAGATCTACGCCTCGGAGAACCCCGGCGCCTGGACCCTGTCCTACGGCCTGGAGTCCTTCAAGGGCGCCCACCACACCGACTGGAACCTCACCATGGCCGCCACCGTGCTGGTCATGGCCCCCGTGATCCTCGTGTTCTTCTTCGCGCAGAAGGCGTTCGTCGAGGGCGTCACGCTCACCGGAGTAAAGGGTTAGACGACAGTGAAACTCACCGTGGTCGGCGGCGGTTCGACCTACACGCCCGAACTCATCGACGGCTTCGCCCGCCTCAGGGACACCCTCCCCGTCGAGGAACTGGTCCTGGTGGACCCGGCGGCCGACCGGCTGGAGCTGGTCGGCGGCCTGGCCCGGCGGATCTTCGCCCGGCAGGGCCACCCCGGCCGGGTCACCACCACCGCCGACCTGGACGCGGGCGTGGCCGGCGCCGACGCCGTGCTGCTCCAGCTGCGCGTCGGCGGCCAGGCGGCCCGGCAGCAGGACGAGACGTGGCCGCTGGAGTGCGGCTGTATCGGCCAGGAGACCACCGGAGCGGGCGGCCTCGCCAAGGCGCTGCGCACCGTGCCCGTCGTCCTGGACATCGCCGAACGGGTGCGCCGCACCAACCCGGACGCCTGGATCATCGACTTCACCAACCCGGTCGGCATCGTCACCCGCGCCCTGCTCCAGGCCGGCCACCGCGCGGTGGGCCTGTGCAACGTGGCGATCGGCTTCCAGCGCAAGTTCGCCGCCCTGCTGGACGTGGCCCCGCACGAGGTCCACCTCGACCACGTGGGCCTCAACCACCTCACCTGGGAGACGGGGGTGCGCCTGGGCGGTCCCGAGAGCGAGGACGTGCTGCCGCGGCTGCTCGCCGAACACGGCGAGCGGATCGCCGGGGACCTGCACCTGCCCCGCCCGCTCCTGGACCGCCTCGGCGTGGTCCCCTCCTACTACCTGCGCTACTACTACGCCCATGACCAGGTCGTCGAGGAGCTGCGCGGGGGACCGTCCCGGGCCGCGCAGGTCGCCGCCATGGAGCGGGAGCTGCTGACGATGTACGGCGACCCGGAGCTGGCGGAGAAGCCGGCGCTGCTCGCCCGGCGCGGCGGCGCCTTCTACTCGGAGGCCGCCGTGGACCTCGCCGCGGCGCTGCTCGGCGGCGGCGGCAGCCCGTACCAGGTCGTCAACACGCTCAACCGGGGCACGCTGCCCTTCCTGCCGGACGACGCGGTGATCGAGGTGCAGGCGGCGGTGGGCGCGAACGGCGCCGTCCCGCTGCCCGTGGCCCCGCTGGACCCGCTGTACGCGGGACTGGTGGCGAACGTGACGGCGTACGAGGAACTCGCCCTGGACGCGGCGCTGCGCGGCGGCCGGGAGCGGGTCTTCAGGGCGCTGCTCGCCCACCCCCTGATCGGCCAGTACGCCTACGCCGAGGCGCTCACCGACCAGCTGATCGCACACAACCGGGAGCACCTCGCGTGGGCCTGACCGCAAGCGTCCTCGCCATCGACGCGGGCAACAGCAAGACCGACGTCGCGGTCGTGGCGGCCGACGGCGCCGTCCTCGCCACGGCCCGTGGCGGCGGCTTCCGGCCCCCGACCGTGGGCGTCGAGACGGCGGTGGACGTCCTGGCGGAGGCGGTGGGCCGGGCGTACGCGGCGGCCGGGATCACCTCCGTCGCGCATGTCTCGGCGTGTCTGGCCAACGCCGACCTCCCGGTGGAGGAGGAGCAGTTGGCGGCCGCCCTGCACGCGCGCGGGTGGGGCGCGGACGTGGCGGTCCGCAACGACACGTTCGCGATCCTGCGGGCCGGGGTGGCCGAGCCGCGCGGGGTGGCGGTGGTGTGCGGGGCCGGCATCAACTGCGTGGGCATGCGCCCCGACGGCCGTACCGCGCGGTTCCCGGCGATCGGCCGGATCTCCGGCGACTGGGGCGGCGGCTGGGCCCTGGCGGAGGAGGCGCTGTGGCACGCCGCGCGCGCCGAGGACGGCCGCGGCGAGCCGACGGCGCTGGCCCGCACCCTGCCCGGCCACTTCGGGCTGGACTCCATGTACGCGCTGATCGAGGCGCTGCACCTGGAGCACGTGAAGCTGCGCCGCCGGCACGAGCTGACGCCCGTGCTGTTCCGCACGGCGGCCGACGGCGACGCCGTCGCCCGCTCGATCGTGGACCGGCTGGCCGAGGAGGTGGTGGCCATGGCGGCGGTGGCGCTGACCCGGCTGGACCTGCTGGCCGACAAGACGCCGGTGCTGCTCGGCGGCAGCGTCCTGGCCGCCCGCCATCCGCAGCTGGACGACGGCGTCCGCCGGCTGCTGGCCGAGCGGGCGCCGAACGCGGCGCCCCGCGTGGTGACCGCGCCGCCGGTGCTCGGCGCGGCCCTGCTGGGCCTGGACCAGGTGGGCGCGGCCCCGGAGGTCCAGGCGCGGGTGCGGGCGTACTACGAGGGGTGACGGCCGCGCGCACGGCGGGCGGGACGGGCCGCGACCGGTCTTTCCGCCAGCGGTGGTTCGCCCGCTCGGACGGCCGGGAGCAGGCCGCCCAGGCCGTCACGGCGCCGTGCGGCGGACCGGCCGTCCCGGCCGCCGGCGACGATTCCCCGGGGTACGGCGAAGTCGTCCGGGGCGCTTGCCCGCCGGTCGTCCGGCACGGCTGACGGCCGTCTGCGGGGTTGCCTTCGGGCCCGCGGTGGAACCGAACCGTTCCCCCCGGCGTATACATGGGCAGGGGATCGTGCGGCACACGAGCCCGCACCCATCGCACCGGTCACCGCGCGGCGGCCGCGCTGCGATCGGATCAAGATCGAGTGAAGCCGGTGCGGATGTCGGTGCCGACAGGGATACTTGCGGCGACGGATGACCATGGGGGAGGTCAGCAGTGACACACTCGCCGAACGGCGACGCGGCGGCGCCGGGCCGCGCCCTGCCCACGATCCCGGCCGTGCCGTCGCAGCCCGGCCCGCCGGCCGGAGCGCCGCACCCGGCCGCCCCCGTCCCCGCCCCCGCCCCGGCGCCCCCGCGCCGCACCGCGTTCGCCGAGGGCGTGGACAGGCTGCGCGCCGCCGCCGTCACCGAACCGGGCCGGCTGCGCGCCATCGGCGCCGTACTGGCCCTCCTCGTCATCGCGTTCGGCGCCGTCACCGCCTGGCAGAGCACGGACCGGGCGAGCGCCGCCGACGACGTCCTGCACAGCAGCCAGCCGCTCAGTTCCGACGCCGCCGACATCTACCGCTCCCTCGCCGACGCCAACACCATGGCGGCCGGCGGCTATCTGGCCGGGCTCCAGGAGACGGCCGCCACCCGCGAGCGCTACGAGGCGGACGTGCGCACGGCCGCCGCCAAACTCGTCACCGCCGCCGCCAACTCCGCCCCCGACTCCCCCTCCGCGGCCACCATCGCCAAGCTCAACGAACTGCTGCCGCGCTACAAGGGCCTGGTGGAGACCGCCCGCGCCAACAACCGCCAGGGCTTCCCCGTCGGCGGCGCCTATCTGCGCACCGCCAACACCACGATGCAGAACCAGATGCTGCCGGCCGCCGAGGACCTGTACCAGAAGGAGAACCAGCGGCTGCGCTCCGACTACGCGGACGCGACGCCCTACCCGTGGGCGGCGATCGCCCTCGGCGTCCTCGCCCTCGCCGCCCTCGCCTGGGCGCAGCGGCGCGAGTACCGGCGCACCAACCGGGTGCTGAACCACGGCCTGACCGCCGCCACCGCCGCCTGCGCCGTCGTCCTGCTGTGGCTGGTGGCCGGCCACAGCGTCGCCCGCGCGGGCCTCAACGGCTCCTACGAGCACGGCGTGCGCTCGCTGAACGTGCTGCACGACGCCCGGATCGCCTCCCTGAAGGCCCGCAGCGACGAGAACCTCACCCTGGTCAGCCGCGGCGCGGAGACCAAGACGCTGCCGGACGGCACCGTCATGGACGCCTACGACTGGGCCTACGACCAGGAGATCGGCGCGCTCGGCAAGACCCTCGACCAGGCCGGCGCCCTCGCCGACGACGCGGCCGGCCGCGACCCGGTGCGGGTGGCGAACGACTCGATGAAGGCCTGGATCGCCCGGCACACCGAGGCCCGCCGGGCCAACGACTCCGGCGACTACCAGAAGGCCCGCGACCGGGTGATCGGCACCGGCGCCGGGGACCAGGCCACCGGCGAGTGCTTCGACACCGTCGACGCCTCGCTGGCCAGGGCGCTCACCCACGAGACCGGCGAGTTCCGGCAGGCCGCCGAGGACGGGCGAAGCGCCATGACCGGGCTGCCCGCAGGGGCCGCCGCCCTCGCGGTGCTCGGCGCGGCCGGCGCCCTGTTCGGCATCGGCCGCAGGCTGTCGGAGTACCGGTGAGAGGGGGCGGTACAAGGGTGGAAGGAGGCGTGAGCGTGCGAGTACGACGACTGCGGGCCGGCCTGCGGGGCTGGGGCGGCGTCGGGGCGATGGCGGCCGTCTGCGTGCTGGCGCTGGCGTTCGTCCTGCTGCTCCCGCGCACCCAGTCGCACGGCGCCGCCCCCGCCGTGGGCGGCCCCGGCGCGGCGAAGGGCGTGCAGGCCAGGGCCGGCGACTGCACGGACGCCGACGCGCAGAACCGCAGCCTGGCCCCGTCCGCCGCCGACGGCCCCACCGTGGCTGCCATCAGGCAGCGCGGCTACCTCTCGGTGGGCGTCGACCAGAACAGCTACCGCTGGGGCTACCGCAACCCGAACAACGCCTCCGGCGCGCTGGAGGGCTTCGACATCGACCTCGCGCACCGCATCGCCGAGGACATCCTCGGCGACGGCGACAAGGTGCAGTTCCGGGCCATCCCCACCAACGAGCGGGTGAACGCGATCCGCAGCGGCCGGGTGGACATGGTGGTGCGCACCATGACCATCACCTGCGACCGGCTGGACCAGGTGGCGTTCTCCGCGCCCTACTTCCTCACCGGCCAGCAGGTCCTCGCCCCGCGCACCTCGGCGATCACCGGCTACGACAAGTCGCTGGCGGGCAAGCGGGTCTGCTCGGCGACCGGCTCCACCGCCTACGACCACCTGTCCGCCGGCAAGAAGGACGGCACGCTGCCCGCCTCGACCGACATCACCACCACCGTCCCCAACCAGCTGGACTGCCTGGTGCGGCTGCAACTGGGCGAGGTGGACGCGGTGGTCACCGACGGCGCGCTCGCCGCCAGCCAGGCCGCGCAGGACCCGACGGTGCAGCTCAAGGGCGGCACCTTCACCAAGGAGTACTACGGCGTCGCGATGAGGCTGGGCGCCGACGACCTGGTCCGCCAGGTCAACCGAATACTCGACCAGTACCGCAAGGACGGGGGCTGGAAGGCGTCGTACGACAAGTGGCTGTCCCCGACGCTGGGCGGGAGATCGGAGTCGGCGACCCCGCCGGCCCCCGCCTACCGGTGACCCGGCCCGCGGCCGGCGCCGGACCGACGGAACACGAACAGCAGCGAGAGGTGATCGATGGGCGGCACGGACCCCGCCGGGCCGGTGCTCGACCGGGACGAGGTGGACCGTGCGCTGGCGCGGCTCGGCGCGGAGCACGAGGCGATCGAGACCTCGCTCCTGGCCCTCCAGGACCATGCGGGCCGCAGACTGCTGGAGGGCGCCGAGCTGACCGGCGTCACCCGGGAGCGCTGGGCGGCCACGGAGGCGTCGATAACGCTGCTGTGGACCTACTTCGACGCCTACACGGCCGCGCTGCGCACCGCCCGTGAGATCCGCGCCCGCCGCCGCTGGTCCAGCCGCGAGGACCTCGTCGAGCTGACCGAGCTGCTGCGCGGCGAGTCGGTGACGGTCGCCGACGCCGCCGCGGGTGAGCCGCACGCGGAGGGCGCCGCACGGCTCACCCACACCTTCACGCTGGCAGCCCTGGTGGACCGGATGAACGAGCTGTACGCGGCCGGCCTGGACATGGTGGTCGCCGCCGACGCGGTGTGGTCGGCGCTGCCCGCCCGGATCGATTTACTCGCCGCGGAGCTCCAGCGCACCCGGCGGCTCGCGCACTCGGTGGGCGTCCGCCCCGGCGAGCACCCGGCCGGCGACGACCTGGAGCGCATCACACGCACCCTGACCCGGCTGCGCGAGGAGGTGGTCTCCGACCCGCTCGCCTACTGGATCCCGGCGCAGGGCAGTTCGGCGCCCGGCGGCGGCCGCCCCGACACCACGGTCTACGACCGGGAGGCACGCGCGCTGGAGGAGGTGCGCCGGGAGATCGACGCGGTGCTCGGGGTGCGCCAGGACGCCGAGCAGCGGCTGATCAAGCTGCGCGACCTGCTCTCCCGTGCCGACCGTACGCTGGCCGAGGCGCGCACCGCGCGCGGCGAGGTGCTGGCGAAGATCGCCGCCACCGAGGTGCCGGTGGTCAGCGGCCCGCCGACCGCGCTCCAGGAGCAGTTGGCGACGGCCGCCGAGTACCGCAGGCAGGCCCAGTGGCACCGTCTGTCGCCGCTGCTGGAGTCGCTGGAGCAGAAGGCGGAGGACGAACTGCTGCGCGCCCGCGAGTCGCTGACGGCGGTCACCGCGCCGCTGGCGGTCCGCGCCGAACTGCGCGGTCGGCTGGACGCGTACAAGGCGAAGGCGGCCCGGCACGGCCTGGTGGAGGACCCGCTGCTGGTCGAGCGGTACGACGCGGCGCGGCGCATGCTGTGGAGCGCGCCGTGCGACCTGCGGGTGGCCGAGCAGGCGGTGCTGCGCTACCAGCAGGCGGTGGCCGAACTGCTCGGCGCCGCACGGGTGCCGCGTCAGGGCGGCCCCCAGGACGGTGACGGCGGGGGTGAGTCATGAGTCAGGCGGGGCAGACGTGCCAGCGGCCGGACTGCGAGGGCGCGTACGAGGACGTCGGCGGCGGCGAACTGTACTGCGACATCTGCGGCCTGGCGCCGGTCGTGTCGGCGAGCGGCATGGTGACCTCGCCGCCCACCGGGATCACCGGCGGCGATGAGGCGGCCGGTTCGACGGGCAGTTCCAGTGCGCGCACGGGCAGTTCGCGCACCTCGTCGCAGTCGTCGCGGTCGCGCCGCTCGGTGTCGGGGCGGCTCTCGCGCTCGCTGTCGGGCCGCTCCACGGGGCGTTCGGTGTCGGTGCGCAGCTCCGGCTCCACGGCGGGCTCCTCCGCGCGCGGCCGGCTCGGCGTGGGCCTGGTGCGGGTGCCGCAGGTGCCGCGCCCCGACCCGCACTCGATGGTGCTGGACAACCCCGAGGTGCCCGAGCGCAAGCGGTTCTGCTCCCGCTCGGACTGCGGAGCGCCGGTCGGCCGGGCGCGCGGGGAGCGACCGGGCCGCACGGAGGGGTTCTGCACCAAGTGCGGCCACCCGTACTCGTTCGTGCCCAAGCTGCGCGCCGGGGACATCGTGCACGGGCAGTACGAGGTGGTGGGCTGTCTCGCGCACGGCGGACTCGGCTGGATCTACCTGGCCGTGGACCGGGCCGTGTCCGACCGGTGGGTGGTGCTCAAGGGCCTGCTGGACACCGGCGACCAGGACGCGATGGCCGCGGCGATCTCCGAGCGGCGCTTCCTCGCGGAGATCGAGCACGCGAACATCGTGCGTATCTACAACTTCGTGGAGCACCTGGACCAGCGCACCGGCTCCCTCGACGGCTACATCGTCATGGAGTACGTCGGCGGCAAGTCGCTCAAGGAGATCGCCAACTCCCGTCGTACACCCGACGGGCGGCGCGATCCGCTGCCGGTGGAGCAGGCCTGCGCGTACGGCATCGAGGCCCTGGAGGCGCTCGGCCATCTGCACAGCCGCAACCTGCTGTACTGCGACTTCAAGGTCGACAACGCGATCCAGACCGAGGATCAGCTCAAGCTGATCGACATGGGCGCGGTGCGCCGCATGGACGACGACGAGTCGGCGATCTACGGCACCGTCGGCTACCAGGCGCCGGAGGTCGCCGAGGTCGGCCCGTCGGTGGCCAGCGACCTGTACACGGTGGGCCGGACGCTCGCCGTCCTCACGTTCGACTTCCAGGGCTACACGAACGTCTACGTCGACTGCCTGCCGGACCCGGACACCATCGAGGTGTTCCGCCGCTACGAGTCGTTCTACCGGCTGCTGGTGCGGGCCACCGACCCGGACCCGGCCCGCAGGTTCGCCTCCGCGCAGGAGATGGCGGAGCAGCTGACGGGCGTGCTGCGGGAGGTCGTGTCCCTCCAGACCGGCCAGGCCCGGCCCGCCCTGTCCACCCTGTTCGGCCCGGAACTCCGGCTGACCGACACCGAGTTGTTCCCGCCCCTGGAGGGCGACGTGTCCCGGCTGGGGGCGCGCCCGGCACGGGGCGGGAAGACGGCACGGTCCGGTGCGGCTCCGGCGGCGCCCGGCGTGACGGCGGCACCCGGCGGCCCCGGGGCGCCCGGTGGCGCAGGAACTCCCGGCGGGCCGGGGGCGGCCGTGCCCGTCAGGCGCGTCGACGTGGCCGCCGCCGCGCTCGCCCTGCCCGTACCGCACGTCGACCCCACCGACCCCAACGCCGGTTTCCTCGCGGGCCTTCTGGCGTCCGCGCCGGGCGAGCTGATCAACGCGCTGGCCGCCGCGCCCGCGCAGTCCACCGAGACCCGGCTGCGCCAGATCCGCGCCCGGCTGGAGACCGGCGAGCCCGGCACGGCGCTGGAGGTGCTGCGCGCGCTGGAGGAGCGGCATCCCGACGACTGGCGGGTGGTCTGGTACCGGGGCGTGGTCTCCCTGGTCACCGACGACCACGAGGGGGCGGCCCTGTCCTTCGACGCGCTCTACGACGCCTTCCCGGGCGAGATCGCGCCCAAGCTGGCACTCGGCCTGTGCGCGGAGGTCCTCGGGCAGCTCGACAACGCCGCCGAGTACTACCGCCTGGTGTGGAAGACCGACCCGAGCTACGTCAGCGCCGCCTTCGGGCTGGCCCGGGTACGGCTGGCCGGCGGTGACCGGCGCGGCGCGGTACGCACCCTGGAGTCGGTGCCGGAGGCGTCCATCCACTACACGGCGGCGCGCGTCGCGGCCGTACGGGCGCGGCTCAGGCACCGTACGGCGCCCGCCTCCGACACGCCGTTCGCGGAGGATCTGACGGCCGCCGCCGGGCAGGTGGAGGCGCTGCGTGCGTACGGTCTGGACCCGGCGCGGCGCGAGCTGTTGTCGGCGGAGGTCCTCGGCTGCGCGCTGGACTGGATACTCTCCGGGGGAGGAGCCGCCGAGGCGGCCACCCGGCGGGTGCTGCTCGGCAGCGAGCTGGACGAGCGGGGACTCCGCTTCGGACTGGAGCGCTCGTACCGCACGCTGGCCCGGCTGGCGCCCGGCGGCAAGGAGAGGATCGACCTGGTGGAACGTGCCAACCGTTACCGCCCCCGGACGTGGGTGTAGTTGATGTCGCAGATGCCCCAGCAGGCCGCCCTGTCGAACTGCCCCAGCTGCGCGGAGCCGCTGGAGTCGGACGACCGGTTCTGCGGCGCCTGCGGATACGACCTGTCCACGGTCGCCGTGCCGTCGCCCGACACGCCGACGCTGACGATGGGCCACGGCGCGGTGCCGAACCCGGCCGCGCCCGCCGAAGGCGGTGCGCCGGTCGCCGGCGCCGCCGGTCCCGGCACGCCGGGCGACGCCTGGCAGCGGGGCCGGCAGCGGCCGCACGCCGAGCCGCCGTCGCCTCCGCACGCCCAGCCGCAGCCGGCCCCTGAAGTCCCGTACAGCCAGTCCCGGTCCGCGGACCCGCACCCGGCCGCGCCCGGCGCGGGCGTACGGTTCGACCGGCCGACGGAGCCCGAGGAGTACCCGTTGCAGGCTCCCGACCCGGCCCAGGCGCCCGACCCGCGGCAGACCCCGCAGACCGCCGCCCCCGGCGCCGACGTGAGCGCCGGCCAGGCCGCCGCGGTGTGCGTGGCGTGCCGCGCCGGCCGCGTCGACAGCGACGGCTACTGCGAGAACTGCGGGCACGCCCAGCCGCGCGAACGCGACCACATGGAGCAGGAGTCGGGCCCGGTGGCCGCGATCAGCGACCGCGGGCTGCGCCACCACCGCAACGAGGACGCGTTCGGCCTCGGCCGCACGGCGCTGCCCGACGGCACGGCCGCCTCGGTCGCGATCGTCTGCGACGGCGTGTCCTCCGCGACCCGCCCCGACGAGGCCTCGCTGGCTGCCTCCCGGACGGCGAGCGAGTTCCTGCTGGCCGCCCTCGCCCGGGGCACGCACCCGCAGCAGGCCATGCACGAGGCGATCGTCGCCGCCGCGCAGGCCGTCGACGCGCTGGCCGACGAACCCGCGGGCGCCCGCGAGCACTCCCCGCACCAGAACGCGCCGGCCTGCACCCTGGTCGGCGCCGTGGTCACGGGCGAGCTGCTGGTCGTCGGCTGGGTCGGCGACAGCCGCGCCTACTGGGTGCCGGTGGACCGGGCCGCCCCGGCCGCCCGGCTCACCGAGGACGACTCGTGGGCCGCGCAGATGGTCGCCGCGGGCCTGATGAGCGAGGCGGAGGCGTACGCCGACGAACGCGCCCACGCGATCACCGGCTGGCTCGGCGCGGACGCCTACGAACTGGAACCGCACACCGCCTCGTTCAAGCCGGACCGGCCGGGCGTGGTCGTGGTGTGCACGGACGGGCTGTGGAACTACGCCGAGTCGGCCGAGGAGATGGCCCAGGTGCTGCCCCTGGACGCCGGGACGCGTCCGCTGCACAGTGCCAGGGTGCTGGTCGGCCACGCCCTGGACGGCGGGGGCCACGACAACGTAACAGTGGCGCTCGTGCCGTTCCCGCTCCCCTCGCAGGGGGCAGGATCGGCCTGAGGGACGCGGCCGCCGGCCGGTGACGGGAGTCCGGCCGGGGGGCCGCCGCCCGCACCACGGGGAAGCTCCGACGGCCGGAGGGGACCGGTCCGTTCACAGTCGTCAGCCCCGCTCCCGGCGGGGTGTCCGGAGGGGGATCTGGGAAGCCATGGCCAATTTCGCGAAATCCAGCGCGCCGCGGTTCTCGATGGACGTGTACCAGAACGAGTTCCTGCCGGAGGGCGGCCGCGAGGTCAACGCCATCGTCACGGTGACGGCGACCGGCGGCGGCACCATCGGCAGCGCGGTCGGCGCGCCGCACCTGTACGCACCCGGGCAGGGGCCGTCCGCGGCGGTGGCGATCATGGTCGACTGCTCGGGCTCGATGGACTACCCGCCCGCCAAGATGCGCAACGCCCGCGAGGCGACGGCCGCCGCGATCGACACCCTGCGCGACGGCGTGCGCTTCGCGGTGATCGGCGGCACCCACGTGGCCACGGAGGTCTATCCGGGCGGCGGCCGGGTCGCGGTCGCCGACGCCACCACCCGCGACCAGGCCAAGCAGGCGCTGCGCCGGCTGAGCGCGGGCGGCGGCACGGCCATCGGCACCTGGCTGCGGCTGGCCGGCCGGCTGCTGTCGTCGGCGGAGGTCGGCATCAGGCACGGCATCCTGCTCACCGACGGCCGCAACGAGCACGAGTCGCCCGAGGAGCTGCAGCGGGCACTGCGGGAGTGCGCCGGCCGGTTCACCTGTGACGCGCGGGGCGTGGGCACCGACTGGGAAGTGAAAGAAGTCACAGGGATCGCCTCGGCGCTGCTCGGCACCGCGGACATCGTCGCCGACCCGGCCGCGCTGGCCGCCGACTTCACGCACATGATGGAGACGGCGATGGGCAAGGAGGTCGCCGACGTCGCCCTGCGGGTGTGGACGCCGGTCGGCACCACCATCAAGTTCGTCAAGCAGGTCGCCCCGACGGTCGAGGAGTTGACCGACCGACGTACCGAGGCGGGGCCGCGCGCCGGGGACTACCCCACCGGTTCCTGGGGCGACGAGTCCCGCGACTACCACCTGTGCGTCGAGGTCCCGGCCGCGAACGTGGGGCGCGAGATGCTGGCGGCCCGGGTGTCGCTGGTGGTGCCGCAATCGGACGGTTCGGTGCAGAACCTCGGCGCGCAGGGGCTCGTGCGGGCCGTGTGGACCGACGACGTGGTGGCCTCCACCGCGATCAGCCCGCAGGTCGCCCACTACACCGGGCAGGCCGAACTGGCCCAGGTCATCCAGCAGGGCATCGATCTTCGCAAAGCGGGAGATATCGACGGAGCGACCGCCAAACTGGGTCGTGCGGTGCAGCTCGCGAGTGCCTCGGGGAACGCCGATACTGCGAAACTGCTTGCGAAGGTGGTGGACGTGGTCGACGCGGCGACAGGTACTGTGCGACTGAAGGCGAAGGTCGCGGAGGCCGACGAGATGACGCTCGAGACCCGGTCCACAAAGACTGTTCGTGTAAAGAAGTGACATAGGAAGCGACGCGGGCGACCGCGTCGGACAGCGAGCCCGGCCCCTCGGGGTGGGAGAAATCCGGTCGCAGCGACCGGAACAGGAGAGGGGGAAGCGCCGACATGCCGACCTGCCCGAACGGACACCAGTCGGGTTCCGACGACTGGTGCGAGGTCTGCGGTCACCGCATGGCCGGTGCCGTACCGCCTCCGCCCCCGCCGCCGCCCGCCGGCGGCTACGGCTTCCCGCCCGCGCCCGCTCCGGGCGGACCCGGTGGCCCCGGTCAGCCCGGCGGCTTCGGCGGTCCCGGCCAGTCCGGCGGCCGTCCGCACCCGGGGGCGTCCGGCGGCGCCCAGCCCGAGCTGTGCCCGCAGTGCCGTACGCCCCGCGAGGGCGGTGCGCCGTTCTGCGAGGAGTGCCGCTGGAACTTCCTGACCAACACGGCCACCTCGTACACCCCGGCCGCACCCCGCCCGCAGGGCCCCGGTTCCGGTGGTCCGGGCGGCCCGGGCGGCCCGGGCGGCCCGGGCGGTCCTTCCGGTCCGGGTCCGCGGTTCCCGCAGGCGCCAGGTCAGTCCTTCGGCGGCGGTGACTCCTTTGACTACCAGGGCTCCCGGCCGTCCCAGGTCAACCGGCCCGCAGAGCCGATCCCGCCGTTCGGCGACCCCCAGGGCCGCCCCGGCGGCGGTCCCGGCGGCCGCGGCCCCTTCGGCGGTCCGCCGCCCGGCCCCTCGGGCTTCGGCGACCCGTCGCGCCCGGTCCCGCCCCCGCCCGGTCCCCCGCCGCACGGCGGCCCGAACGGTCCCGGCGGACAAGGCGGTCCTGGCGGCTTCGGCGGTCCCGGTGGTCAGGGCGGTCCGAACAACCCCGGCGGCTTCGGCGGCCAGGGCGGTCCCGGTGGTCCGAACAACCCCGGCGGCTTCGGCGGCCAGGGCGGTCCCGGTGGTCCGAACAACCCCGGCGGCTTCGGCGGCCCCGGCGGTCAGGGCGGCCCCGGCGGGCCCAACGGTCCGGGTGGCCCCGGCGGTTTCGGCGGCCCCGGCGGGCCGAAGGGGCCCGGTGCGCCCCAGGCGTTCCACCAGCCCGGTCCGCCCCCCGCGCCCCCGTTCGGGCAGGACGCCAACCGGCCGCAGCAGGGCGGCCCGTCCTTCGGCGGCGGTGACGACGACTGGGTGATCTCCCCGCCGTCGTCCGCGGGCCCCGGCGGTCAGGGCGGCCCCGGCGCTCAGGGCGGCTACGGCTACCCGCAGCCCGGCGGCACGCAGGCCCCGGCCGGTCCCGCGTTCGGGCAGCAGCCCCAGCAGCCGGCGACGTGGACGGCGACGATCGGCCCCGACCGCGAGTACTTCATGGCGATGATGCACCGCTCGGGTCCCGAGGCCGCGGGACTGAACCTGCCCGCGTACTCGCCCGAGCAGCAGCGCACGCTCAGCGGCAACCAGGTCACCATCGGCCGCCGCCGGCACTCCACCGGCGACACCCCCGACATCGACCTGTCGGTGCCGCCGGAGGACCCGGGCGTCTCGCACCAGCACGCGGTGCTGGTCCAGCAGCCCGACGGCACCTGGGCGGTGGTCGACCAGAACTCGACCAACGGCACGACGGTCAACGGCTCCGAGGAGCCCATCCAGCCCTTCGTGCCGGTGCCGCTCCAGGACGGCGACCGGGTGCACGTCGGCGCATGGACGACGATCACGATCCGGCGCGGCTGAGCACGACCGCGGACACGCGGACCGATACGGCCGCCGACACGTCGGCGGTACCGGTCCGCGGAAACGCGGGTCAGGACGCCCTGGGTCGGCCGGTCAGTCCGGCAGGGGCCAGGCGTTCGGCCCCTCCGGGTCGTCCAGCCACGCCCACGCGCGCTCGCCGCGCACGGTGATGCCGTAGCGCTCGCGCTCGGGGCGTCCCGCCCGCCGCCACAGGCCGTACGCCTCGCGCGGGTCCGTCCGGCCGCGGGTCAGGGCGAGCAGGAAGCGGAACAGCTCGTCCTCGCGGGCGTGCGCGGGCAGTCCGGCCAGGCTCGGCGGCTGCGCCTCGGCCTCGCCGCCGCCGCGCAGCGGCACGAAGTAGGCGGGGGTGTCCAGGAACCGGCCCTCCGCGTGAGCGGCGTCCCGTACGGTCAGGACGGCCAGGCCGGTGGCGATCGGCAGCAGGATGCGGGCTCCCGGGACGCTTTGCGCGAGCCAGGCGCGCGGCACGGCGGGCAGCGCGCAGGTGGCGATGATCCGGTCGAATGGGGCGCGTTCCGGGACGCCCCGCGCGCCGTCGCCGGTCACGACGACGGGCCGGTACCCGGCCGCCGCGAGGTGGGTGCGCGCCGCCTCGGTGATCTCGGGCTCCAGATCGACGCTGGTGACGAGGTCGTCGTCGCCGAGCCGGCGGGCCAGCAGGGCGGCGTTGTAGCCGGTGCCGGCGCCGATCTCCAGGACCCGGTCGCCGTCCGTCACCCGCAGCTCGGCCAGCATGCGGGCCATCAGCGAGGGCTGGCTGCTGGAGGAGACCAGTTCCCCGTCGCGCAGCCGGGTGGCCAGCGGGGCGTCCTGGTAGGCGCCGCGCAGCCAGCGCTCGCGCGCCACCGGGTCCGGGCTCTCGCCCCAGCGCCGTTCGTAGCCGCCGGCGACGGCGACGTAGTAGTACGGCACGAAGAAGTGCCGCGGCACCGCCGCGAACACCTCCCGCCACACGGGGTCGGCCGCCCACGCCCCGCTCGCGTCGATCTCCCGCACCAGCGCGGCCCGCGCCCGCCGGGCGAGAGCGGCCGGGTCCGGGGCGCGGGTACCTGTCCCGCCCGGGTCCGTCCCGTCGCTCCGGTCGTCCCGGTCGTCCTCGCTGTCGGCATGCGCGCCCATGGCTCCACTGTGCGGCGCGACCGGCCGCGAGGCGAGCACCGAAACGGCCACGGCCCCGCGCACCCCTCGACCGTGGGCGGGTCGTAGGCCGGAAGTCCTCCGTCCGCCGTCTGAGACCATGGACGGGTACTGCAATCCCCGGGGGACGGCCCCGGGCCCCCCGGCCGAGCGGCCCCGGGGCGGACCGGCACGACATTGTGAGGCAACCAGACGTGACCGAGATGCGGCGCGGCACGCTTCCGGAGCAGACGTTCTACGAGCAGGTCGGCGGGGAGGAGACGTTCCGCCGGCTCGTCCACCGCTTCTACGAGGGCGTCGCCGGCGATCCCGAGCTGCGCGCCATGTACCCGGAGGAGGACCTCGGCCCGGCCGAGGAGCGGCTGAGGCTGTTCCTGATCCAGTACTGGGGCGGCCCGACGACGTACAGCCAGGAGCGCGGCCACCCGCGGCTGCGGATGCGGCACGTGCCGTTCAGGGTGGACCGCGCGGCGCACGACGCCTGGCTGCGCCACATGCGTGCGGCCGTCGACGAGCTGGCCCTGCCCGAGGAGCAGGAGCGGACGCTGTGGAACTACCTGACGTACGCGGCGGCCTCGATGATCAACACCCCGGACTGAACCGGGGGACCTGGAGGCCGCGCTCCCCGGGGCCGCCGCCCGGCGCCTCGGCCTGGAGCCCGGCTCACCCTCGCCGAGCGCCTCGGCGGCCCGGAGCTCACCGTGCGGATCACCGGCCTGTACCGGCCCGCCCACGCCGAAGCGCCGTACTGACGGCTGGACGACGGCGACCGCGGTGCCCCTCGCCGACGACCCGGCCGTGCTGCTCGCCGACGAGCCGACCGGGACCCGGCGGGCTCCAGCGGACGAGGACGTCCGGCGGTCCGGCCCGGCGGTTTCAGCGGACGCTGACGTCCAGGGTGCCCAGGCCCGAGCGGCGTACGGCGATGGAGCCATACGGCGTGCGCAGCCGCAGCCAGGCGCCGGAGGAGAACAGCGCGAGCCCCTCCTCGTCGCCCGCCGCGGCACCGGCCGCCGGGGGCCGGGAGCGCAGGAAGCCGAGGGACTGCGCGGCGTGCACGGCCCGTACCGGCAGACGGGTGCGGCCGACCGTGCGGGACCAGATCTCCCGCCCGATCGCGTCCAGCTCGGCGCGGGTGTGCCGCTCGGGCGGCAGCTCCTGGGTGCGGGAGCGGAACTCGGCGACGGCGGCGGACAGCACCGAGCGCAGCGCGTGCGCCGGGGGCAGCCCCGGCTCGGCGCGCCAGCCGCCGCGCGGGGGAAGCACACCCGTCCAGGGCGGCCCGGTCACCGCGGCCGGGACGGCGGCCGTGGCCGCCGCCTCGTCCACGGACTCCAGCAGGTCACCGGCCGAGACGGTCACATCGAGGGTGACGTCGAGACCGTCCTCGTAGGGCTTGGCGAGGCGCACCGCCCGCACGGCCAGCACCTCGAACGACGCCGGCCGCCCGAACACGGCGAGCGCGGTGCCCGCCGCCTGGAGGCGGACGGCGGCGGCCCGGTCGTAGTGGAGCAGCCGGGAGAGGAAGGCGGCGAGGTCCGCCGCTTCCGTGTCGTCGGCGAGATGGAGGACCGTCATGCGGCGACGGCCTCCTCCTCGTCCTCGTCGTCCAGGTACTCCTGGAGGAACTCGCGCTCCTCCGCGGTGATCCGGCGCGGGCGCTGCGCCTCGAAGTCGAAGGGCACGATGACGGTGGAGGCCCGTACGTAGACCGTGTCACCGTCCTTGACCTCGTAGCCGAGGGTGAAGGAGGCCGCCTTGATCTCCGTCACCCACAGCTCGATGTCCACCGGGGCGTGCCGGTGGACCAGCTGACGCTTGTAGTCGATCTCGTGACGCGCCACGACCGACCCCTGCTTGAACTCTTTGTCCGGGCGGAACAGGAAGTCGATACGGGCCTCCTCCAGATAGCGGAGGAACACCACGTTGTTGACGTGGCCGTACGCGTCCATGTCCGCCCAGCGCAGCGGGCAGCGGTAAGTGTGGCGCATCTGCTGGATCAGCCCCGGGTCAGCTTCTTGTAGGTGGCGCGGTGCGGACGGGCGGCGTCCGGGCCGAGCCGCTCGATCTTGTTCTTCTCGTACGACTCGAAGTTGCCCTCGAACCAGAACCACTTCGAGTCACCCTCGTAGGCGAGGATGTGCGTCGCCACCCGGTCGAGGAACCACCGGTCGTGGGAGACGACGACGGCGCAGCCGGGGAACTCCAGCAGCGCGTTCTCCAGGCTGCTGAGGGTCTCGACGTCGAGGTCGTTGGTGGGCTCGTCGAGGAGCAGCAGGTTGCCGCCCTGCTTGAGGGTGAGCGCGAGGTTGAGGCGGTTGCGCTCGCCACCGGAGAGGATGCCGGCCGGCTTCTGCTGGTCGGGGCCCTTGAAACCGAACGCGGAGACGTAGGCGCGGCTCGGCATCTCGACCTGGCCGACGTTGATGTAGTCGAGACCGTCGGAGACGACCTCCCACAGCGTCTTCTTGGGGTCGATGTTGGAGCGGCCCTGGTCGACGTAGGAGATCTTGACGGTCTCGCCGACCTTGATCTCGCCGCTGTCCGGGGTCTCCAGGCCCTGGATCATCTTGAACAGGGTGGTCTTGCCGGCGCCGTTGGGGCCGATGACGCCGACGATGCCGTTGCGCGGCAGGGTGAAGGACAGGCCGTCGACGAGCACCTTCTCGCCGAAGCCCTTGTGCAGGTCCTTGACCTCGACGACGACGTTGCCCAGGCGCGGGCCCGGCGGGATCTGGATCTCCTCGAAGTCCAGCTTCCGCATCTTGTCGGCCTCGGCGGCCATCTCCTCGTACCGGGCGAGACGGGCCTTGGACTTGGCCTGACGGCCCTTGGCGTTGGACCGCACCCAGTCCAGCTCTTCCTTGAGCCGCTTCTGGCGCTTGGCGTCCTTCTGGCCCTCGACCTTGAGGCGGGCGGCCTTGGTCTCCAGGTACTTGGAGTAGTTGCCCTCGTAGCCGTGCAGGCGGCCGCGGTCGACCTCGCAGATCCAGCCGGCGACGTTGTCCAGGAAGTACCGGTCGTGGGTGACGGCCACGACGGTGCCCTCGTACTTGGCGAGGTGCTGCTCCAGCCAGTTCACCGACTCGGCGTCGAGGTGGTTGGTGGGCTCGTCCAGGAGCAGCAGGTCGGGCTGCTCCAGCAGCAGCTTGCACAGCGCGACGCGGCGTCGCTCACCGCCGGAGAGGGTGGTGACGGGCCAGTCGCCGGGCGGGCAGCCCAGGGCGTCCATGGCCTGCTCCAGCTGGGCGTCGAGGTCCCAGGCGTTGGCGTGGTCCAGCTCCTCCTGGAGCTTGCCCATCTCCTCCAGCAGCGCGTCCGAGTAGTCGGTCGCCATCTGCTCGGCGATCTCGTTGAACCGGTCGAGCTTGCCCTTGATCTCGGCGACGCCCTCCTGGACGTTCTCCAGGACCGTCTTCTCCTCGTTGAGCGGGGGCTCCTGGAGGAGGATGCCGACGGTGTAGCCGGGCGAGAGGAACGCGTCGCCGTTGGAGGGCTGCTCGAGCCCCGCCATGATCTTGAGCACGGTCGACTTGCCGGCACCGTTCGGACCGACGACGCCGATCTTGGCACCCGGCAGGAAGTTCAGGGTGACGTCGTCGAGGATCACCTTGTCGCCGTGCGCTTTGCGCGCCTTGCGCATGGTGTAAATGAACTCAGCCAAGAGAAACCGTCCGGCAACTTGAAATCTGGCAGTGGGCAGATACACCCCATCTTGCCGTACGGCCGCCCCAAGGCGGAAACCAGTGAGGGCGGGGGCTGTGAGCGGGGGCCTTCGGGGTGAGCGGATGTCCGGCTCCCGAGACCTCACCCGGGGTGGCGCCCGCTCGGGCCCCGGTCAGGGGAGGATCTCGCAATGTTCGGACTGATGGTCCGCTTCACCTGCGAGGATGCCGTGGCGGCGGTTGCATCCGACGCGCTCGTGGCGCGGACCGGTGAGCAGGTCCGTGCGCATGAGCCCGGAACGGTGATCCACGCCGTGCGCCGTGTGGGCGGCCGCCCCGGAGCGCGTGTTCTACGAGCTCTACCGGGACGAGGACGCCCTCGCAGGAACACGAGGCGAAGGACACGTGCGTCGTTTCCTCGCCGAGCGGGAGCAGCACCTCTCCGGCACCGAGGTCGAACGTCTCGACCTCGTGTCCGGCAAGGGCGTCCCGCTCGGGCGGCGCCTCGGCGGAGCCGTTCGCTCAGGGCTGCGTCGTCTTCTTCTTGCGGATGATGCTCAGGACCGTCGCGCCCAGGACCAGGAGGCTGAGGCCGGTGGCGGCTATCAGGGGGGTGCTGTCCGTGCCGCCGGTTTCGGCGAGGTCGGTGCCGGGGGTGGTGCCGCCCGCCGTGGCCGGGGTGGGGGCGCTCATGAGCTGGGTCTTCGTGCCGATCTCGCTGCTCTGGGTGCGGCAGTCCAGGACGCCGGTGAAGCGCTGTGCGTAGCCGCCCGGGCCCGTGATCGTGAAGTCGTAGGCCTGGTCCTCCTGGAGCGGGACCGTGACCGTCCTCGTCGCACCGGCGGGAACGGCGTAGTCGGCGCCCACCAGCGCGAACGTGAACGGCGCGTCGCCCTTGTTGACGGTCCGGACGTCCAGGCCGTCCCTGGCGCAGTTCTTGGCCGCGGACAGTGCCGGTATCGGGCCCTTCCCGGCCCAGGTGGCGTCGGCGGTCGCGGAGACCGTCGACTCGCTGGAGCCGGCCAGGATCTGCGTCTGGCTGCGGCTGTCGGAGGTGAAGGCGCGGCCCACCGGCACGGTCGTGGAGGCCTGGACGGTCAGTTCGGCCGTGCCGTCGTCGCCGCCCGACGCGTGCGAGGCGTCGCCACCCGAGCCCTTGGGCAGGCCGAAGTACAGCCGGCTGCCGTTCCTCGCGGACGTGACCGGCTTGCCGTCCTTGTCGACGATCCGCACTCCGGCGGCCGCGTCGGCCGGCGGTATCACCGTCACACCGGCGGCGTCGGTGCGCACCGTCACCGGGCCGAGCCGCTCGCCGGGCCGGCCGGAGACGGCGGGCGGGTCCAGCGCCAGTGACGCCTTCGGTTCGGCCGCGTCGCGGGCGCTGCCCTGGAGGTAGTCCGCGAGCTTCTCGGCCTCCGGGTCGACGGCGTCGACGTGCGCGCCGTCGGAGTAGCGCCAGATGGCCACCTGGGTGCCGGCCGCCGCGTCCTGCTCCGTCAGGTTCCTCACGCCCGCCTTGGCCGCCAGTGCCGCCAGGTCGTTCACCTGTGGATAGGAGTGCTGGAGGATCCAGCGGATCTTCCCGGCGTGCTTGTTGGCGCCGAGCGACGTGCCGCTCCAGGGCGTCTCCTGGTACCGGGCGTCCCGCTGGGTGGGGGTGCGCAGGTCGACGCAGTACGTCTGGAGCGTGCCGCCGCCGTCCACGGACATCTCGAACAGCCCCGCGGACACCTGATGGTCACCGCCCTCGTCATGGACGACCGCGGCGCCGTACGTCTTGAGGCCGCCCATGGTCGCGGTGGCGCCGCTCTGGCTCTGCGCCCGCACGTCGGCGGCGGCCGGGTCGGCGCCGGCCAGCACACCGGCGGCGGCGAGTCCGGACGTCAGGACCGCGGCGGCCAGGCGGGCCGCCCCGCTCCCGCGCGCGGACGGCGCGGAGTACGCAGCACACACAGAATTCCCCTTCGAGCAGGACCCGTTGACGTGGGGGCCGGTCCCACCAGCAGAATCTTCGAGCTCAGAAAGCCACCTCGGCATCCTAAAGATCTCCCGCACCACGGTTTACTGTCAGATCGTCAGACTGCTGATCCGAATCGGAATCGTTATCCCGTCCTGACGGGCTGTCGTCGTCACGTCACAGCGACGGGCTCACGCTCCTGTTCGTGAGCCGGCTCCGCGGCCGGCGTCTCCCACTGCGGCTCGGGCCGCTCGGACGCGCCGTCCGGTTCCTGCGTGGTCGGACCCGCGGGCGCCGCCGTGCCCGGCTCCTGCCGGACGGTGCGGCGGAAGGCCGCGGTCCCGCGCGACAGGTCGTGGCCGATGGCCACGGCGTCGATGTCCGCCCAGGTGCGGGAGTTGCCCTCGCGGCCCTCCGAGCGCACCTTCAGCCGGCCCTGCACCACCACGGGGTCGCCCACGCTCAGCGAGGCCACGGCGTTCGCGGCGAGCTGGCGGTTGGCCCACACCGTGAAGAAGTTGGTGTGGCCGTCCTTCCAGGCGTTCTTCTCCCGGTCCCAGTAGCGCGCGGTGACCGCCAGCCGGAACCGCGCCGACGCGCCGGCCTCCGGGTCCCGGTACATCGGCCGGGTCGCCACGTTGCCCACCGCGCAGATCATCGTCTCGTTCATCTCAAAGCCCCTCCCTCGCCCGGCCGTCCGGTCCGGGCGGGCATGCGTACGGGCCCGCCCCGTACGGCTGCGTCTTCCGCGCCGGCCGCGTCCGTCGCGATCGCCGCGGGACCAGACTGCCTCCGCCGGGCCGGGCCCGCTGAGCCCTGTGGACCACCGCCTGCCTGTGGAGAACTCCGTCACCCGCAAGGGTGATCTCCCTCGTCCGGGCCGGGAGCCGGCCCCCTCACCACGCCCCGCGCGGCGAGCCCGGCCCCCTCAGCCGCACGCCGCAGCCCCTCACCGGGCCCCGGACCCCGCCCCCGTGACCCGGGCGTACTGCTCCCGCACCTCCCGGTACCGCAGCAGCTCCGCCGCCACCGGGTCCAGCACCCTGGCCCGCCCGCACCCGGCGGCCGCCTCCCGCAATCGGCGCTCGGCCTCCTGTCCGTACCGCCGCGCGGGACCGCGGGCCGCGATACGGCAGCTCCACTCCACGATCGGGCCGCCGACGATGCCGGCGATCATCAGCAGCACGGGCACCCACAGGTTCGGCGCCATCGCCCCGGCGATCTGGCCCACCAGCCACAGACCGCCGACGACCTGGAGGATCGTCATCGACGCCTGGGCCAGGACCGCGGCCGGCCACCAGCCGGGACGCGGCGGGCGGCCCGGGGGCAGCCCGGCCCGCGCCGCCAGCTCGTCCAGCGCCTCGGGCAGCCCCTGCGCCCCGCGCACCGCGGCCTCGCGGATCGCCTGGGCCCACGGCGCGGGCAGCCCCGCCGACGCCCGCTCGGCCACCGTGCGCACCGCCTGTTCGACGCGCTGCCGCGCGGTCGCCTCCTCGTCCGGTTGCGTCCGCACCGGGATACGGCCCGTGGGAGGTTCGCGCCGGTCCTGGTACCACCGCCACAGCCGCAGCCACGGCGTCCCGCAGGCCCGGCCCGCGTTGCGCAGCCAGGCGCGTTCGGCCGCCTCGCCCGCCGCGATCGCGCCCACCGCGTCCGCGAGCCGCGCAGCGAACTCCTCACGCGCCTCCTCGCTCAGGCCGACCCGCCGCCGGGTGGCGTAGACGGGCCGCAGCCGGTCCGCCGCCGCGTCCACGTCGGCCGAGATCCGCCGGCCCGCGGCCCCGCGCTCGGACACGAACTGTCCGAGCGCCTCGCGCAGTTCGGGCACGCCGTCGCCGGTGAGCGCGGACAGCGCGAGCACGGTCGCGCCCGGCTCGCCGTGCTCCCCGAGGGCGATGCCGTCCTCGTCCAGCAGGCGCCGCAGATCGTCCAGGACCTGGTCGGCGGCCTCGCCGGGCAGCCGGTCCACCTGGTTGAGGACGACGAACGTGACCTCCGCGTGGCCCGACAGCGGACGCAGATAGCGCTCGTGGAGGACGGCGTCGGCGTACTTCTCCGGATCGACGACCCAGATCACCGCGTCCACCAGCCCGAGGATGCGGTCCACGTGCTCGCGGTGCTGCACGACGGCCGAGTCGTGGTCGGGCAGGTCCACCAGGACCAGGCCCCGCAACTGCGGGTCCGCGTCCGGTCCCTGGAGCGGCCGCCTGCGCAGCCGGCCCGGGATGCCGAGCCGGTCGATCAGACTGGCCGCGCCGTCGCTCCAGCTGCACGCGATGGGCGCCGCGGTGGTCGGACGGCGTACGCCGGTCTCCGAGATGGCCACCCCGGCCAGGGCGTTGAACAGCTGCGACTTGCCGCTGCCGGTCGCGCCCGCGATGGCGATGACGGTGTGCTGCCCGGACAGCCGGCGCCGCGCCGCCGCCTCGTCCAGGACGCGGCCCGCCTCGGCGAGGGTGCGGTTGTCCAGCCGGGTGCGGGAGAGGCCGACCAGTTCGCGCAGCGCGTCCAGGCGGGAGCGCAGCGGGCCGTCGTACGCGAGGGGCGGCGCGGGCATCGACCTGCTGACGCGGGGCTCCACCGGTACCAGGTCGGTGGCGCCGGACTCGGTGACGCGCCGGGCGATCAACCCGTCGTCCCAGACCCCGTCCGGTTCCGTACGGCCGTGGGCGTCGTCGTCGTGCGCACGCGCGTGCCCGTCGTCGTCACCGTCGCCCGCGCGCGCGTGGCGGTCCTCGTCCTGTACGCGCGCGTACTGCTCGTGCTGCCGTGCGCGTGACTGCTGCTCGTCGTCGCGTGCGCGGGCGGGGTGCCGTCCGTCGTCGTGGGCGCGGGCGTGCTGGTCGCCGTCCCGCGTGGGTGCGGGTCCGGAGCCGTCGCGCACGCCTGCACGGGGGCCGTCCCCGCGTACGCGCGCGTGCTGCTCGTCGTCCCGTACGCGCGCGTGCTGCTCGACGTCGCGCACGCGTGCATGGCGGTCCTCGTAGCGGACGGAGACACGGCCGGGACCGGTCCTGTCCCTCCGGTCGCCCGCCCCGGCGGCGTCCTGCGCGGCCACGGCGGCCCCGCGGGCACGACCCGCCCCGCCGTTCCCCGAGCCGCCCGGACCCGCCGCTCCGCCGCCCGAACTCCGCGACACGCCGGGACCCCGGACGCCCCGGACGCCGTCCGGTCCGCCGACGCCTCCCAAGCCGCTGGAACCCGATCGGCCGGACCCACCCGAGCCCGCCGACCCGCCCGCACCAGCCGAGCCGGCCGACCTCGCGGCTCTTCCGTACCCTCCGGACCCGGCGGGCCGCGCGGCCCCGGCGGAGGGCAGGAACTCCACCGTCCGGCCGCCTCCGTCCGCGCTCCCCCGCCGCGCGCCGCCCTGGCCGCGCGCCGTGCCGCTCTGGGCGTCTCCCCCGGCCCCAGGGACACGCTCCGTACCGCCCTGCCCCCGCGCGGAGCCCGCCGTGTCACGCTCGTGGCCGGCCGTTCCCCGCTCGGGGCCCACCGTGCCCGGCTCGGCCGCCGCCCGCGCCGTCCGGGTGAACCCGGCCCCCGTACGGGTGGACTCCGAGCCGGGCCGCACGCGCCCCGCACCGGACGGCGCACGCTCCGACTGCACGTCCACGCCGCCGCGCCGCGACTCCGCGCCGACGCGCCGCTGCTCCGTGCCATCCCGCCCAGTCCGCGCACCGGCCGGGGCCGGCCCCGTGCCGGACGCGGCCGGCTCCGGTCCCGACAGTGGGACGCGCTCCACGTCGTCCCCGCCGTCCGGCCGCCCCTGCCGTTCCCCGTCCTGCCGCTCCCGGCCCTGCTCCTCCACGGCCTCCGCGTCCTCCGCCCGGGCGGAGGGTCCCGTCCCGGGGGTGTGTTCCGTTTGGTCCTGATCAGTGACGGCGGTCACCGGTCACCTCTCCTTCAGCAGTACGGACAGCGCGGCGATCAGTTCGGCCTGGGGCTCCGGCTGGACTTCCAGGGCGTCGAGCGGGGCCAGCCGGCGCTCCCGCTCCACGTGCATCACCCGGTCCAGGTAGTCGGCGAGCAGCCGCCCGGCGCGGTCGCGGAGCCGCAGCGCGCCGTGCGCGCCGATCCGCTCGGCGAGCCCCTCGCCGGCGGACCGTCCCCGGCGCCCGCCCAGCAGCCCGGTGGCGGCCAGCGCGGCGACGACCTCGGGGTCCGGCGCGACGCTGCGGTCCAGTTCGCGGACCTCGTCCTCGGCGTACTCCTCCAGCTCGCGCCGCCAGCGCCGGACGGCGAGGCCGATGCGGTGCTCGGAGCTCTCCACCGAGGGGGCTCGGTCGGCCAGTCCCGGGGCGGCGGCGGCCGGTTCGCGCCGCCAGGCATCGTCGACGCGTTCGTCGGCGGCGGTGACGGCGCACAGCACCAGCGCGCCGAGGCTCTCCACGAGCGCGTCGAGCAGTTCCCCGGCGGTGCAGTCCAGGGGGAAGGCCCGCCAGCGTTTCAGGGCGTCCCCGGCGAGCACGGCGCCGGCCTGGAGGCGGCCCCGCACCCGCGCGTACTCGCCGTCGTAGGCGCTGTCGACGGCCGAGGTGAGCCGCAGCGCGGCCGAGTACTGCGCGGCGGCGGCGCTGGCCAGTTCGGGCATGCGCGCCTTGAGCGAGTCCAGCAGGCCGTGGGCGGTGCGGGCCGTGGTGTGCTGCCGGGCGGCGGGGTCCTGCGCCTGGTGGGCGAGCCAGGCCCGCAACGGGGCCACGGCGGTGGCGGGCAGCAGTCCGCCGCCCCAGGCGGACTCGGGCAGTTCGGGCACCGTGAAGCGCGGGACGTCACCGAGTCCCGCCTTGGTGAGCAGCGCCCCGTACTGCCGGGAGACCTCGGAGACGACCTGGTGCGGCACCCGGTCCAGCACCGTCACGAGCGTGGCGTCGTAGTCCTTGGCGGTGCGCAGCAGGTGCCAGGGGACGGCGTCGGCGTACCGGGCGGCGGTGGTGACCATCACCCAGATGTCGGCGGCGCACAGCAACTCGGCGGCCAGGACACGGTTGTCGGCGACCAGCGAGTCCACGTCGGGGGCGTCCAGCAGGGCGAGCCCGGGGGGCAGCGTGTCGACGGTCTCGATGCGCAGCACGCGCGGGGCGTCGTCGGGTGCGGGCAGGTCGTCGGCGGGGTCCTGCTGGGGCTCCCACACGCGGGTGAGGCCGGGCAGCACGCGCATGCCGCTGAACCAGTGCTGGTCCTCCGGGTGGCACACCAGCACCGGGTTGCGGGTCGTCGGGCGCAGCACGCCGGCCTCGCTGACGCGCCGTCCGACGAGGGAGTTGACGAGGGTGGACTTCCCGGCGCCGGTGGAGCCCCCGATGACGGCCAGCAGCGGCGCCTCGGGGTCGCGCAGCCGCGGCACCAGGTAGTCGTCGAGCTGGGCGAGCAGTTCGTCGCGGTTGGCACGCGCGCGTGGCGCCCCCGGGACCGGGAGCGGGAAGCGCGCGGCGGCGACACGGTCGCGCAGGGCGGAGAGTGCGTCGAGCAGCTGAGGCCGTACGTCCAAGGTCACCACATGTGAAGAATGCCCAATTTTGAGGGAATTCTGAAGCATATGAGCATGCTCGCGCGCCGACAGAACAGATGGGGCGGAAGGGATCACTGGGACGCGGACACAGGCCAGGCATAACGAGTGCACAACACCCGGTGCGCGAGGCGTGAAAAGCGATGCACGATTCGTACCTGCCTGCGATTATCGGGAGCGCTTCACCGAACCTCCACACCGAGCCACGGAGGCGAAGCAGCAGGGACATGGACCCGGGAGCCCTATCCTTGTCCCCGGCGACGTCACGGATCAGCCCGCACCGGGCGCCACGACCGCGACGATCACACCAGGCCCCCGTAGCTCAGTGGATAGAGCAGGCGCCTTCTAAGCGCTTGGCCGCAGGTTCGAGTCCTGCCGGGGGCGCGCACGGCGCCGGACCCTCCTCCGGGAGGGTCTTTTCGCTGTTCAGAGGGTTGCCCGAGGGCCGGGGCGGCGCCTCCCCGCAGGACAGCGGCGGAATACCTGCGTTCGGGTTGACGGAGTGATCGTGTCCGGATCGTCCCTGCCGTCGCGCCTCTCGCCGCCGCGCTCGGCGTGTCACGCCTGCCCGACTCCGCGTACGACTGGGCCCTGGTCGATGCCCAGACGTCCGGCCTGATCGCCCGGCGTGACCGGATCCCGTCCATCGCGGTGCCGGCCCTCGGGCCGGACGGGAGCCGGACCGGCGAGTACTCCACCCTGGTGAACCCGGGCTGCGAATCCCGGCCCCGTGCAATCCACGCCCTGACCGCCGAGCGGCTGCGGGGCGCCCCGAGCTTCGAACAGGCCGCCGGGCGGATCGGCGCGTTCCGCCAGGACCGCTGGTGGCGCACAACGCGCAGTTCGACCACGACTTCCTTGCCCGTGAATTCGCCCGCGCCCGGCTCCGCCTCCCCGTGAGCCATCGTCTGTGCACCCTGGCCCCGAACCGGTGCGTGGAGCCGCTCGCCGCCGATCTCAGCCTGGCGTCGCCGGCCGCTCACCACGGCGTGCCGCAGGCCCGTGCCCAGGACGCGCTGGACGACACGCGCGTCCTCGCCGACAGCTTCCGGTCCTCCCTCTCCGAAGCCGCACGGCTGGACGTCCCGCTGCCGCTGGCGCCCTGTCCGCCCCGGCAGGATCCGCGGTTCGCGCCGAAGCCGCCGAAGTCCCCGTGCGCCCGCCGGAACCCGACGGCGCCGCCGCCTTCGGGGACGTCGGGGCCGTTCAGCTCACCCTCGCGCCGTGCGTCGACGCTCCGACCGTGACGCAGGCCACGCTGGACGCCGCCACCAGCGAACGCACCCTGCTCCTCGCCGAGGTCTACCGCCGGGGCCCGCGCTGGGGCTTGCGTGCCGTCGGCCAGGGCCACGACCACGGCCGGAAGACCCTCGTCCGCCGATACGGCGCCGACGTGGAGTGAGTCCCGCCGGGCACTCGGACGCGGGGCCGCGGGAGGGGCCGGCACGTCCGCGCACACGGCGACGGCCGGGACCCTGGGGGTCCCGGCCGTTCTCGCTGCGCGGACAGGCCTGAGCGACGGATGCCGACGTGAACAAGGGCGCCTCGGCCGCCCCGGCCGGGCGTCAGGAGCTCTTGCGCTTGATGATGATGGTGCTGCTGCAGTCGACGTGGCCGCCACCCGAGCAGTGCTGCGACTGCACACAGCGAATGGCGTTGTTGCCGTCGTCGACACACCTGCCGGAGACGCCGCCGTCGTTGGAGGCGTCGTCGTGGGCGAAGGCCTGGCCGGCGCCGAACCCGAACAGGGCGAAGCCGCCCAGGATTCCGGCCGCAGCGGTCGCCGCGAGCTTCTTCGTAGTGAGCATCTACCTTGTTTCCTTATACGGTCGACCAGCCGCCGGCGGCGGCCGAGTCGCTCCGAACGACAGGACCGGCCGACGGGCCGGCCCGGCTCGGGGCCCGGACCAGGGGTCCGAGCCCCGAGGCCTGCTGCCTAGATCACGTGGTGAGTGATCGTCAGCCGAAGCTGAGGGTGGAGGGGCAGGTGACCGAGGTCGCCTTGCCGACCGGGTTGCCGACGCCGAGGACGTTGGCGGCGATGCCCAGGTCCTGGATGTTGACGAGACCCTGCTGGGTGTCAACCTGGCCGGTGCAGGTCTGGCTCTGCTTGCTGTCCACCTTCAGACCCTCGTCGCCGCCGTGGGCCTGGGCCGCACCGGCACCGATGAAACCGACGCTGCCGAGCATGGCCACGACGACAGCGGCCTTCTGGAACTTGCGCATTACCTCTCCTTTTTCATGTCACTACAGCCCGTCATGGGCTGATCACTGACGGTCGTCAGCGTAGAGCAGGTTTCGTAGGTTTTGACAATCGAAACGCCCATACGCGCAACTTTCCCGAAAAATCCGCTTCGTGACGCCGTCACAAACGGAGTGCGCCGGCGTGGCGGACGACAAAGGGGTCCTCCGAGGGTCTCCGTCGGCCTTCGGGGTCCCGGACAGGAACCGTCATCCACCCGGCGAAGTAACCCTTCCCCTGCAAAAGGGGTGATCTGGGGATGTTTGCCGTGACCGGTTCGCGGTTGCGGCGTTGAAGGGGCAGTGCGGTCGCGCGTCCTGCTGCCGCACTCCCCGAATCAGCAAGGAGAAAGTGATGTCTCGCATCGCGAAGGCCGCCACCATCGCCCTCGGCACGGGCGCCGTGGTGCTCGGCGGGGCCGGTCTCGCCGCGGCGAACTCGGGCGCGGAGGGCGCTGCGGCGCACTCGCCCGGCGTCGCGTCCGGCAACGTGGTCCAGGTCCCGGTTCACGTGCCCGTCAACGTGTGCGGCAACACCGTCAACGTGGTCGGCGCCCTCAACCCGGCGATCGGCAACGTCTGCACGAACGACTAGCCGCGAGCCGTGCGGCTGTGACGACCGACGTGCAATGACGGACGGTCGGTCGGCAGTTCCGAACGCCCGGCCGGGGATATCCCGGCCGGGCGTTCCCCGTGCAGGGCCGCTGTCGCGGCCCTCGGCGGTGTGCGCGGCGGTGCTTGGCACGGCGGCGTCCTCACGCGCGTACGCCGTGCTCGTTCTCCGGGTCCGCCCGGGGCGGCTTCGGGTTCCCCGGGTTCACCGTGTCGCCCGGCGGGCCCGGGGCCATGTCGTGCGGTCCTCCGCCGGGGCCGAGTCCGGCCACGGCGGAGCCGGCGAGGGCCGCCACCGGGACCAGGGCGGCGAGCACGCGGACGAGCAGGGTGCGAGTCGTCTTGCGCCGGGTGCCGGTCCGTGTTCCGGCGTTGCCCATGTCTGACTCCTCGTCCGGTGCGGTGCACGTCGTGCGGTGCTCGTGCGGAAGGGACGGCCCCCGGACCATGCCGGGGCCGTCCCTTCCGACGACGTGCGACGTTCGGCGTGTCGCCGTGCCCTACAGCGCCAGGTCGCCGTGCATCGGCTTGGCGTCCTGGAGGGCGGTCGTCGCGTCCTTGGTCGTGTGGTGCAGCGGGCGGGCGTCGTTCAGCGAGTTGGCGGCCTCGCGGGCCGTCTCGACGAGCGAGCCGCTGGTCCCGGTGTGGATCACGTCCGACTGGTGGTCCAGCGGGGCCACCTCGACGGGAAGCTTGGAGTTCAGGTGGCCGCTGAAGCCCGCGGACGCCACGTCGGCGGCGAACGCGGGCCCGCCGACACTGGCGGCGATCAGGGACCCGGCAACGATGGCGGCAGCCTTCAGGGACTTCATCGTGTTCCTTTCTTCGGCAACGCAGGTCGCCGGAGGGGGAGTCTTTCGCCCTGCCTAACGAGCCCGGGCCGGGCCGGAAACCGGAGGCGCCGAAGATTGCGAGTCCTCATATGAGATCTATGGATGACCGGTCGCCGGGGGAGCCGCGCGAGAACGGCGGCGAGAACGCCCACGAGGACGCGCACTCCCCGCCACCGCGTACGGCGAAGGCCGTGGCGCCGACCCGGAGGCCGGCGCCACGGCCGGAAGGAGACGCGCCGTACGGCGATATGGGTCCGCGTATGCCGCTCACGAGGCCGGCGACAGGAGCGACGACGGCAGCGAGATCGCAGGCAGCGTGACGGCCGAGGTGACGGGCTCCGACGAGGCGGACGAGGTGGCCGTGGGGGACGGCGTCGCCGAGGAGTCGGCCGGGGTCTCGACGGCGGTCAGCAGGCCGGTGACGAGGCCCGCCACCTGGGTCAGCAGATCGGTGACGACCGCCTGGACGTCGCCGACGCCGCCGGTGACGGCCTGCACGAGGTCGTCGACGGCCTTGTCCAGGGCGGCCAGCGCGTCGCTCACCGGGTCGGCGGCGCGCTGCCCCGCCACCGTGGCGGAGGCGGGCGAGCCGGCGGCCGGGGCGGCGGCCGAACCGGCCGGGGTCCTGCCGACCGCCTCGGCGACGGCGCGCTTGGCGGCCTCGCCGGCCTGCCTGGCCTGAGCGGCCGTCAGCTGGCCCTTGTCGGCCTTGGAGATGGTGTTCAGCAGCTCGGTGACCGGCGTGAGCACGTCCGCGCTGCCGCGGACCTTCCCGGCCTGCGCGCGCAGCGCGTCCGCGGCGGGCTGCCGCAGCTGGGGCGCGACGGGGTGGTCCTCGCGGACCGGGTCGGCGGCCATGGCGGCCGAGCCGGCGATCCCGGTCAGAAGGGCGGCGCACAGGGCTCCGGCGGCGAGGCGCCGTGCGGGCAGGGAACGCATGGGGATTCCTTTCGACGGGCGACTGATCTTGAGCCCACCGTGGGAGCGGCCCCGCGCGCCCGCAACCGATCATGCGCTTTCTGGCTGTCACCCGTTTCCCTCCGCTGCCGCGTCGCCGCTGGTGGGCAGGTGGGTCGCGGTGCGCGGACCGCCCCCGTGCGGGGGACAACCGCCGCCGGACGCCCGCCGATTCGGCCGATGGCGTGATGCACGACGGCGGAAAGTTTCACCATTCCGACACACATGCCCGGATTCACCATGTTTGTCCTGCTGACAACTAGAGTTGCGGCTCTCCCGAGGCAACTCTCCCGGCGGACGCATCGCACGCATGTCGCTGCTGTCACCGCCCCCCGCTTCCGAAAGGCATCGACGGTCATGCCCCAATCCCTGGGCCCGCTGCTGCGCCGTGCCACGGTGGGCGTCCTCGCCCTCACCGCCCTGTGGCTGCCCGGCGGGTCCCCCGCCGCCTCGGCCGCGCCGCCCGCGCCGGAGGCGGGCGGCATCGCGTTCGCCGAGCGGTACCACGCCCTCCAGCACGGCGGCATCGTGCGCGCGGCGAACTCCTCCGTCACCTGCCGCCCGGGCCCCGGCCAGGGCGGTCCCTCGTGCCCGGCCGCACAGGCGGGCGAGCAGGGCGCGAACGGCGACTTCGACACGTCGTACATCGACGTCGACGACGACCCGAACACCTACAACTCCTCCCGCGCCGAGGTCAGGCTGCCGGCCGGCTCCCGCGTGACGTACGCGCGCCTGTACTGGGGCGGCAACCTGCGCGTGGGCGAGCAGAAACCGCCGCAGGACAGCGGACGGGTGCTGGTCGCCGAGCCGGGCGGGTCGTACAAGGAACTGCTCGCCGACACCGTCGTCGGGCACCGGGTCGCGGACGGCGCGGACGCCTTCCAGGCGTCCGCGGACGTGACCGGTCTGGTGCGCGAGAGCGGACCCGGCCCGTACACCGTGGCGCAGGTCAACGTGGCCGGCGGCCGGTCGCAGGCCGGCGCCTGGGGCGGCTGGACGCTGGTGGTGGCGTACGAGAACCCGGCCGAGCCGCTGCGCAGCCTCGCGCTGTGGGACGGCTTCGCGCCGCTCCGGTCCGGCGCGCGGGAGATGCGGCTGGACCACCTCGGCTACCCGGCGGGCGCGGGCGGGCGGGTCGGTCTCGTCGCGTACAACGGCGACCGCGGCACCACCGGCGACTCGCTCACCCTGACGGCCGGTCACGCGGCCCCCGTCGACCTCGCCGGGCCCGGCAACCCGGCCGACGACGTGCTGAACTCCACCATCAGCGAGCCCGGCGACGCCACCGCGCGGGTTCCCGCGTACGGGAACACGCTCGGCTACGACTCCGATGTGTTCGACCTCGCGGGGCTGCTGCGCGACGCCGGCGACCAGGCGACCTTCCGGCTCCGTTCGCAGCGCGACGCGGCATGGGCCGGCGTGCTGTTCGCCGCCGTCGACGCCCGGCGGTGAGCACGCCGCAACCCGCGGCAGCGGGGGGCGCGGCGGACGCGCCGCGCCCGGGCCGCCCGCCACGCGTCCTGCACCTGGCCCAACCGGTGGAGGGCGGGGTCGCGCGCGTCGTGACGGATCTGGTCGAGGCGCAGTTGGCGGACGGTCTGGACGTCGTCGCCGCCTGCCCCGACGGCCCGCTGCCCGAGCGGTTGCGGGCCCTCGGCGCGCCCGTACGGCACTGGTCCGCCACCCGGTCGCCCGGTCCCTCGCTCGCCGGGGAGGTACGGCGGCTGGCGCGGCTGGTCGACGAGGTGCGCCCGGATCTGGTGCACGCGCACAGCGCGAAGGCCGGGCTGGCCGGGCGGCTCGCCGTGCGCGGCCGCGTCCCCACCGTCTTCCAGCCGCACGCCTGGTCGTTCGAGGCGGTCGGCGGCGTCACCGCGGCCCTCGCTCTCCACTGGGAGCGGTGGGGGGCGCGGTGGGCGGCGCGGACGGTGTGCGTCAGCGAGGCCGAGCGCGCCACCGGCGAGCGCGCCGGGATCGCCGGCCGGTGGGCCGTCGTCGCCAACGGCGTCGACACCGCCCGCTTCCGCCCGGCGCCCGCCGCCGCCGTACGGGCCGCTCTCGCGCCGGTGACCGGACTCGGCCCGGCCGCGCCGCTCGCCGTGTGCGTGGGGCGGCTGTGCCGGCAGAAGGGGCAGGACGTCCTGCTGCGGACCTGGGACCACGTCGTGCGCGCGGTCCCGGGCGCCCGGCTGGTGCTGGTCGGCGACGGGCCGGACGGGGAGCGGCTGCGGGCCGGGGCCCCGCCGTCCGTGCTGTTCGCCGGGGCCGTCGCCGACGTACGGCCCTGGTACCAGGCCGCCGATCTGGTGGTCCTGCCGTCCCGCTGGGAGGGGATGGCGCTGGCGCCGCTGGAGGCGATGGCGTGCGGGCGGCCGGTGGTGGTCACCGATGTGGACGGCGCCCGCGAGAGCCTGCCGCCGGAGTGCGCCGACCGCTGCCTGGTGCCGCCGGAGGACCCGGCGGCGCTGGCCCGCGCGGTGACCGGGCTGCTGCTCGACGGGGAGCTGCGCGCCGCGCTCGGCGCCGAGGCCCGGCGGCACGTGCTGGCCGCCCACGACGTACGGCACACCGCCGAGGCGGTCGCGGGCGTCTACCGCGATCTGCTCGGCCCCCGGCCCGCCGGCCCGGGACCGGTCCCGCCGCGGGCGCAGGGCCGCGCCGGACACGGCCGGCCGCTCGGCCCGGCACACGACGCCGGGGCGGTCCGTACGGCGCCGCGTCCCCAGCCCACCGAGCACAGGGAGTCGAACCAACCGTGACCGCCGAACGTACCGATACCGTCCCCTCCCCCGGTGTGCAGCCACGGGACGGCCAGCTCACCCCCGTCTCGGTCGTGCCGCCGCGCGGCGCGGCCACCGCCTTCCCCTTCCCCGCCGTCCGCCGCCCCGCCCTGCCGGGCACCCGGGTGGCGCTGCTCGTCGCGGACGGCGTCGCCGCCCTGCCCGGCGCCCTGGCGCTGGGCGAGGGCCGGCGGCAGCCGCTGCTGGTCGCCCTGCTGGTCGCCGGCTCGCTGCTGCTGCGCCCGCGCGGCGCGTGGCGGCCCGCGCCGGGCCTGCTGGAGGAACTGCCCGCCGTGTGGGGGCGGATCACGGTCGCCTGGCTGGCACTGGCCGCGTTCGCCGCCGCGTACGGGCCCGGGCACGCGCTGCCCCTGCGGACCGTGGTGACCGGTCTGGTGGTGCAGGCGGTGGTGTGCTGCGTGCTGCGCGGCACCGTGCACGGGCGGCGGCGCGCCGCGCTGCTGCGCCACCCGCACCCGGCGCTGATCGTCGGCCCGGTGACGGGCGCGCAGCGCGTGGCCGCCGCCGTGCTGCGCCACCCGCGGTGCGGGGTGCGGCCGGTGGGGATCGTCGCCGGGCAGCCGGAGGGCGCCGAGGTCCTGCCGGTGCTGACCACCGGCGAGGAGGTCAAGCGGGCGGTCATCCAGAACGGGGTGCGCGCGGTGCTGGTCCTCGGGCCCGAGGCGCGCGCCGAGCAGGAGCCGCTGCTGCGGGCGCTGGCCGAGTCGGGCTGCCGGGTGTGGGAGCTGGACGCCGGCTGCCCCTCGTACGCGGCGGGCGAGCGGCTGGCGGGGTTCCCCTGCCGGCTCCTCGACCTGTCCCCGGCGCGCCGCGAGGGCGTGGGCAAGCGGATGCTGGACGTGCTGGTGTCCGGGGCGCTGCTGGCGCTGGTCAGCCCGCTGCTGCTGGTCTGTGCGGTGGTACTGCGGATCAGCGACGGTCCGGGCGTGGTGTTCCGGCAGGAGCGCATCGGCCGCGACGGCCGGCCGTTCACGCTGCTGAAGTTCCGCACCCACCGCCCGGTGGACGAGCGCGAGTCGGCGACCCGGTGGAGCGTGGCGAACGAGCACGAGATGCGCCGCTTCTGCCGGATGCTGCGGCGCACCTCGCTGGACGAGCTGCTCCAGCTGTGGAACGTGCTGCGGGGCGACATGAGCCTGGTCGGACCGCGCCCCGAACGCCCCTACTTCGTCGCCCAGTTCAGCCAGGCCTACCCCGGTTACGCGGCCCGGCACCGGATGCGGGCCGGGCTGACCGGGCTAGCCCAGGTCAACGGGTTGCGCGGCGACACCTCGATCGAGGACCGCAGCCGGTTCGACAACGCCTACATCGACGACTGGTCCCTGTGGCAGGACGTGTGCATCCTGCTGCGCACCGCCGTGGCGCTGGTCCGTCCCACGGGGAGCTGAGCGACGTGAGCCTCGCCCTGACAGCGTTCCCGCGCCGCCCCGCCGCGCCGGCGCCGGCCGCCGCGGCGGTGGCCGTGGTCGCGCTGCTGGCCCTGCCCGTGTCGCCGGGCGGCGCGGAGCCCGCCGACCTGCTCTCCGCGCTGATGGTGCTGTACTGCCTGGTCCTGGTGGTGCGCGAGCGGCGGCGTCCGCTGCCGCCGGCCGCGGCGCTGCTGCTCGGCCTGCCGGTGGTGGGCCTGGCGCTGGCCGCCATGGGCGCCTCCTCCGCGGCGGCCGGGCTCGCCGGGCTCGGCCGCTATCTCCAGATCTTCGTGCTGGTCCCGGCGGCGGTGCTGCTGCTCGTCCGCGACCGGTCCGGATTCCGGCTGCTGGCCTGGTCGTTCGTGGGGCTCGCCCTGGTCCAGGGGGCGGTCGGCGTGCACCAGTACGTCACCCGGACCGGGGCGTCCTACCAGGGCGAGGACGTGCGGGCGGTCGGCACGTTCGGCCCGCAGGACGTGATGGGCATGGCCACGGCGGTGGCGCTCGGCCTGGTCTGCGCGGTCGGCATCGCGCTGGGCCGCTCGCCGCTGCGGCAGCGGGCCCTCGCCGCCGGGTGCGCGCTGGCCCTGCTGGCCCCGCTGGCGTTCTCCTTCAGCCGGGGCGCGTGGATCGCCACCGTGCTGGCGTGCTCCGCGCAGCTGGTGCTGGCGGGGCCGCGCCGGGCGCTGGTGACGGCCGCCGCCGTGGCCGCCGCGGGGGTGGTGCTGGTGGGCGGGTTCGGCGCGGGCTCGGCGCAGTTGCAGCAGCGGCTGGGCAGCATCGCGCAGGTCGCCGACGCCCCCGACCAGTCGGTGATCGACCGGTACACCCTGTGGGCGTCCGCCGTCGGCATGTGGCGTCGGCACCCGGTGACCGGGGTCGGGCTGAAGGGCTTCCCCGAGTACCGCGACGGCAACGCCAGTGTGGCGCTGTCCTCGGGCGCCGAGGTGGCGGGCGCGGGCGCGGCGTACCGGCGGCAGCCGCTGCTGTCGCCGCACAACATGTACCTGCTGCTGCTGAGCGAACAGGGCCTGGTCGGGCTGGTCGCGCTGGCGGGGGGCTGGCTGGCGCTGCTGGTGTGCGCCGTACGGCGGCTGCCGCGCGTCCGCGACGGCGGCGACGGCGGCCGCGGTGACGGGGGTGCTGACGGGGGCGGGCTCGACTGCGGGCTGGTGGCCTGCGGGCTGATCGTCTGGCAGCTGACCGACTTCGCCTACGGCGACATCGGCGGCCCCTCGACCCTGCTGACCGGGCTGGCCCTCGGCCTCACGGCGTGGTGGGCCCTGTCCGGCGACCGCACGCCGCGCGTACTCACTCCGACCCGTACCGAGGAGGCGGTGACGCGATGACCGTGAGACCTCCGTCCGTTCCGGACCCCGCGCGGGGTCCGGGCTCCGGGGCGGCCGAACACGTGACCGGGGCGCCCAGGCCGGGCGCGGTGCCGACCGGGCCGGGCGCCGGAGTGCCCAAGTCCGGAGTGGAGGCGACCCGGCCGGGCGCCGGAGTGCCCGAATCGGGTGCCGTGGCATCCAAGCCTGGAGCCGGATTACCGAAGCCAGGTGCCGGGAGGCGCACGTCGGGTGCCGGAGTGTCGAAGTCGCGCGCCGGGAGGCGCACGTCGGGTGCAGGCGGCCCCAAGTCCGGGGCCGGAGTCGCCGAGTCCGGGGTCGCGCCCCTCGACCTCGGGTTCGCCGACGACCTCTCGGCCCCGAACCCGCCCGGGGCCGCACCCGGGCCGGGCCCGTCCGTCGCGCCCGCGCCCGGCACCACCACCTCGCCCGACATCCCCGCCCCGGGCCTCCCGGCCCCCGGCTTCCCCCCGCCCGGCGCCGAATCCGCCGTGCCGCCCGCGCGCAAGGGCGGTTCCGGCGGGGGCGAGGCGGGGGCGGCGTCGCGGGGGTTCCTCGCGCGCGCCGCACTCCTCACGGCGTCGCTGTCCATCGCCGGTTCCCTGCTCGGCCTGGTGCGCGACCAGGCGCTGGCGCGGCTGTTCGGCGCGGGCAGCGACACGGACGCCTTCCTGGTCGCCTGGACCGTCCCTGAGTTCGCCTCCACGCTGCTCATCGAGGACGGCCTGGCACTGGTGCTGATCCCGGCGTTCAGCATGGCGCTGTCCCGCCGCGCCAAGGGCGCCGGGGGCGATCCGGTGCGCGCTCTGGTGGGCGACACCCTGCCCCGGCTGTGCCTCGCCCTCGCCGCGGTCGCCGCACTGGTGGCCGGCTGCGCGCCCTGGCTGGTCCGTGCCCTCGCGCCCGGCCTGCCCGATCCCCGTCTCGCCGCCGACTGCACCCGGCTCACCGCGACCTGCGTGCTCGCCTTCGGACTGGCCGGCTACTGCAGCGCGGCCCTGCGCGCCCACCGCCGCTTCCTCGCGCCCGCCGCGATCTACGTGGCGTACAACACCGGCATCATCGCCGCGATGTACCTGCTCGGCGACGCCTGGGGGGTGCGCTCGGCGGCGGTCGGCGTCGCGGCCGGCGGCTGTCTGATGGTCGCCGTGCAACTGCCTTCCCTGTGGCGGCAGCTGGCGAGCCGCAGACCGGCGCCGCGCCCGGGCGGGACGGACGCGGAAGGGCGGCCGATGCAGCTCGCCCTGGTCGCCGCCGTGCTGCTGTTCGCACTGTGCCGCCAGTCGCAGGTCCTCGTCGAACGCTTCCTCGCCTCCACCCTGCCCGCCGGGGCGATCTCGCACCTGAACTACGCGCAGAAGGTCGCGCAGATCCCGATGACGCTGTCGCTGATGCTGTGCACCGTCACCTTCCCGGTGGTGGCGCGCGCCCTCGCCGACGGCGACACCGAGCGCGCCCGCACCCGCGTCCAGCGGGACGTCGCGCTCGCCTCCGCGCTGGTGCTGCTGGGCATGTGCGCGGTCATCGCCTGCGCCCCGCAGATGATCGAACTGCTCTTCCAGCGCGGCGCGTTCACCGCCGCGGACACCGCCGCCACGGCGTCCGTCATGCGTGTGTACGCCCTCGGGCTGCTCGGTCAGACCCTGGTGGGCGCCCTGGTCCGCTCCTACTTCTCGGCCGGCCGGCCCCGCTGGTACCCGGTCGCGGCGATGGCCGCGGGGATCGCCGTCACCTCCTGGGCCGGCGCCGCGGCCGTGGGCCCGTTCGGCGTGGCGGGCATCGCCGCCGCCAACGCCCTCGGCATCACCGTCACCGCCGCCCTGCTCCTGACCGGCCTGCGCAAGGGGCGCCGCAGCGCCGCCGACGGCGTGTCCGTCCATCTGCGGCAGGTGCTGGCCGAGCTGAGCCGGCCGGTGCGCGCCGCGGTGGTCGCCACCGTCGCCGGGGCGTTCGTCGCCGGTCGCCCGGACTCCGCGCCGGCCGGTCTGCTGGCCGGCCTGCTGACCGTGACCGCCGTCTTCGTCCCCCTCACCCTCGCCCTGGGCGGACCCCAGGGCCGCACATCCGCCCTGCGCTCCGTACGCACCGTCACACGAAGGCTCGCACATGGCCGCAACCGTTGATTCCGCCGTCCCGGGCGCCGTGCCCGTTCCCCGCCAGGGGCCGTTCCCGTGGGTGGCGATGTACCACTCGGTGGGCGACTGCTCCCACGACCCGTACCGCGTCACGGTCACCCCCGAACGGCTGGAGCGGCAGCTGGCGTGGCTGCGCCGGCGCAGACTGCGCGGTGTGTCCATGGGCGAGCTGCTCGCCGCCCGCGCACGGGGTGAGGCCCGCGGACTGGTCGGGCTCACCTTCGACGACGGGTACGCCGACTTCGTCACCGGCGCGCTGCCGCTGCTGCGCCGCTGGGGCTGCCGCGCCACCCTGTTCGTGCTGCCCGGCCGGCTCGGCGGCGACAACGCCTGGGACCCGCTCGGCCCACGCAAGCAGCTGCTGGCCGCGGACGGCATCCGGCACGCCGCCGCCGAGGGCGTCGAGATCGGCTCGCACGGGCTGACCCACGTCGACCTGACCCGCGCCGACGACCGCACCCTGCGCGCCGAGGTAGCCGAGAGCCGCGACCGGCTCACCGAGCTGACCGGCGTGCGCACCGAGGGCTTCTGCTACCCCTACGGCACCGTCGACGCCCGCGTCGCCGGGGCCGTACGGGAGGCCGGCTACTCCTACGCCTGCGCCATCGACCCCGGCCCGCTGACCGGCCCGTACGCCCTGCCGCGCGCCCACGTCGGGCAGGGCGACACGGCCCTGCGGCTGTTCCTCAAGCTGCGGCTGCACCGGCTGCGCCGACGCCCGGTGGAGGGGCTGTAGATGACCACACGCGCGCCCTCCGCCCCGGCCAGGGCCCTGCACGTCATCACCGGCCTCGGCGTCGGCGGCGCCGAGCAGCAGTTGCGGCTGCTGCTGCGCCATCTGCCCGTCGACTGCGACGTGGTGACGCTCACCCAGCCGGGCGCGGTCGCCGAGGGCCTGACCGCCGACGGGGTGCGCGTCGTCCACCTCGGCATGCGCGGCAACCGCGACCTGGCCGCGCTGCCCCGCCTGGTCCGGGTGATCCGCACCGGCCGCTACGACCTCGTCCACACCCATCTGTACCGGGCCTGCGTCTACGGCCGGCTCGCCGCGCGCCTGGCCGGGGTGCGGGCCGTCGTCGCCACCGAGCACTCCCTCGGCGACACCCAGATGGAGGGCCGCAGGCTCACCGCGGGGGTGCGCGCGCTGTACCTCGCCAGCGAACGGCTCGGCTCGGCCACGGTCGCCGTCTCCCCCACGGTCGCCGACCGGCTGGAGCGCTGGGGCGTGCCCGCGCCGCGCATCGAGGTCATCCCCAACGGCATCGACCTCGACCGCTTCCGCTTCGACCCGGCGCGCCGTGAGCGCACCCGCCGCCGTCTCGGCCTGCCGGCGGGCGCGTACGTCGTCGGCGGCGTCGGGCGGCTGGCCCCGGGCAAGCGGTTCGACGTCCTGATCCGCGCCCTCGCGCTGCTCCCGGACGACTGCTGGTTGCTGCTGGTGGGCGGCGGTCCCGAGGAGCACGTCCTGCGCCGCGCAGCCCACGGGGCCGGGGTCGCCGGGCGGGTGCTGTTCACCGGCGAGCGCCCCGGCCTCCCCGACGGCTCCCCCGGCCCCGATCTGCCCTCGCTCACCTGTGCGATGGACCTGCTCGCGGCCCCCTCCGAGGACGAGGCCTTCGGCCTGGCCGTCGTGGAGGCGCTGGCCTGCGGCCTGCCCGTGCGCTACGGCTCCTGCCCGGCCGTCGAGGACCTGCCGCGCCCGGCCGCGGCCGGCGCCCGCCAGGTGCGCGGCGGCGCGGAGGCGTACGCCCGTGCGATCGCCGAGGCCCGCGCGGCCGGGCCGGGGCCGCGCACCGCACCGCAGGCCGCGCACCGCTACAGCATCGCCCGCAGCGCGGCCCGGCTGATGGACGTGTACGCGGCAGCCGTCTCCAGCCCGTCGTCCCCCTCATCCCTGGGAGCAACCCCGTCGTGACCACCACGAAGAACAAGCCCGTCATGACCGACCCCGCGCAGGCCGCGCACAGCGCGCCGACCACTCCCGACGGCGAGGCGGGCACGGCGTCCGCCCCTGGGGGCGATTCCGCCGCGGCGTCCGCCCCCGGCGGCAAGTCCGCTGCGAGCGCCGCGCCCGACGGCGCGGCCGGCGGTGGGACCGGCGCCACGCTCGGCGCCCAGGGCAGGGGCGGCGAGGGCGAGACGGCCACGGACGACGCCGCTGCGGCCCCCGCCGCGCAGCGTGAGGCCGCCGTGACGGCCCCTGGTGACAGCGCCGCGTCCGGTCCGGCTGACGGCGCGTCCGGTGCGGGCCGAGCGTCCGGCGCGGGCGGAGCGTCCAGTGGCAAGTCCGGCGCCACGGTCGGCGCCCAGGGCAAGGACGGCGAGGGCGAGACGGCCACGGGCGACGCCGCTGCGGCCCCCGCCGCGCAGGGTGAGGCCGCGGTGACGGCCGCCCGGGCCGGGCGGGTCGGCGGTGCGCCGGTGGGCGGCTCGGGTCGGTCGGTGCGTTCCTCGCTCGCGCGGGTCAGGCGCTTGCCGTCCTGGGCCGTGCTCGCGGCCGGGGCCCTCGCCGGGGGGCTGTTCGGGGCGGCGTACGGCTGGCTGACCCCGCCGGCGTACACGGCCACCAGCTATCTCGTCGCCGTGCCGGCCAAGAAGGCCGAGGCGAACTCCGCCCTCGGTTTCGCGCAGGCCTACGGCCGCGTCGCCACCCAGCCCGCGGTGCTCGCGGGCGCGCAGCAGCAGGCGGGCGTGCCGGTGCGCACGCTCCAGCGCGCCGTGCGCGCGGAGACCTCGCCGGACGCCCCGATGGTCGCCGTCTCCGCCACCTCGGCGCGGCCCGCGCGCGCCGCCGACATGGCCAACGCGGTCGCCCGGGCGCTGGCCGCGCAGGCGAACGCCGCCGAGGACAGCACCCAGGTGCGGCTCGTGCAGTTCTCCCGGGCGGTCCGGCCCACCGAGCCGACCTCCACGTCCACGCAAGTGACCGCCCTGGTGGGCGCCAGCGCGGGCGGGCTGCTGTGCGGGCTGGCGCTGCTGGCCCGGCCCCGGCGGACCGGCACGGACGGCACGGCCGGCGACGGGCCTGCGCCCGCCCTCGCCCGGCCCGTCCCCGCCACCGCCCCCGCCGTGCCCGGCCCGGCCGCCGGCGACGCGCGGGGAGAGCGGTGAGGCCGGTGTGCCCGGCGGCCGGGGCCGGACACGGAACCGGAGCCGTGTCCGGGGCCGGACACGGCGATGCGCTACCCGCCCTGCGGCCACCAGTCGAAGCGGACGCAGAGCTTGCCGCCGAGCCAGTACTCCACCCAGCTGCCGAGGTCGACCGGCGAGCAGTCCTTCGGGGACGCCGGTGCGGCGGGCCCGGTCGGCTGCGGTGCGGGCGCCTGGGTCTGGGGCTCGGTCGGGGTGGGGGCCGGCTCGTCGGCCCGGCCGAAAAGGACCGACCGGTAGACCTGGGACGCCCGGGGATTGGCCGAGCACTGCCACACGCCGTGCGGGCAGTAGTCCGTCAGCGTGTTGTAGAGCGGCTTGTGCTCGTCCATCCAGGCCAGCATGCGCCGCATGTACTCGGCGTTGTCGCCGTTGCGGAAGAGCCCCCATTCGGGGTAGGAGACCGGCTTTCCGTGGGCCTTCGCGAAATCCACCTGGGCCTGGAGTCCGTACGGTTCCCTGATCTGCTCGTCGAAGGAGATTCCGGTGGGCTGGTCGTAGGAATCCATGCCCATGATGTCGACGGTGTCGTCACCCGGGTAGCACTCGGTCCAGGGAACGGCGTCCCGGCCCCGGTTCGGCGCGAAATCGAACCGGAACTTCTGGCCCGGCACCGAGCGCATCGTGGTGACGATCCGGTTCCAGTACTTCTTCCAGGACTCCGGGTCCGGTCCGCAGCGGTGGGTGTAGGTGGTGCCGTTCATCTCCCAGCCGAGCACGAGGACCGTGTCCTCGGCCTTCAGCTCGACCAGCCGTTCGGCCAGGGCGCGGAAGTGGTGGTCGAACTCGCCGGCCGCGCCCTGCCGCAGCAGCCGTCTGACCTCGTCGTCGGAGACGCCCGCCTCGTTGCGCTCCTGGAGGGGCACGTTGAGGACGAGCATCCGGTCGGGCTTCTCGTTGCGCCAGCGCGCCCACGCCTCCAGGAAGCCGGGCGCGCCCTCGATGTCGCTCCAGTGGCCGCCGGGCAGATAGGTGTGGCCGACGCGCAGTTCGGCGCCGCCCAGCCAGCGGCTGAGCTGCGGCATCCGGGCCACCCCGCGGGAGTCGGAGGCGAGGAAGGCGCCGAAGGCCGGGACCTGCACGGGCGGCACGGTCGGTACGGCCGCGACGCCGACCGGCGGTGTGGGCGCGGGCGGCGTGAGCACGGGGGCGGCGGGGACGGCCGCCGGAGCGACGGCGCTCGGGTCGGCCGCCGGGGGAACGCCGTGAGCGGTCGTCTGGGCGACGCCCGCTGCGGTGGCGGCCGGCGAAGCGGGGACCGCCGGGACGGTGGGCGCGACCGCCTGCGCCCCGGCCGGGACGGTCGTCCCCGGTGTCTGGACGGCGGCGGCCGGGGCGGTCGGGACGGGCACCGGCGGGGTCGGTGCCGGCGCCCGGGGATCGGCGGCCCGCACCGCCTCCACCCCCCTCGCGGGACCGCACGCCAGGGTGGCCAGCGCGACCGCCGCCGCGCCCACGGCCAGCCGGCGGACCCGCGTCCGCCTCTGCTCGGCTGCCATTCCTGCTCCCTTCCTCACTGCTGTCCGGACTTCCCTCTGCGTTCCCCATATTGACGGCCAGTCATATGAAGTGAGGCATACCCAAGCCGAAGGCGCCACCGCCGTCATGGCTTTCGAGTACCCGGCTGACCCGTACGGGTGAGCCGAATCCGACGACACGACGACACGACGAAGAGATCCCCCCCGAGAAACACGCACAAGCCCCCGGGAAGCCCCGAGAAAACCCCGAGAACTCCCCTGGAAGCCCCCGAGAAGACCCGAGAGAAGAGAATTCGTGCCGCTGCTCGACACCCGCGTTCCCGCAGTAGTGCTGCGGATCGACCGGAACCCCTTTCACCATGGAACGCTCGGCGCCGTGCGCTCCCTCGGCCGGGCGGGAGTGGAGGTGCACGTCGTCGCCGACACGGTGGGGAGCCCCGTGCACCGGTCGCGTTTCGTCCACCGCGCGCACACCCCGCCGCCGGACGCCTCCCCCGACGCCGTCCGCGCCGTGCTGCACCAGGTGGCCGGCCGGATCGGGCGGCCCGCCGTGCTGGTCCCGATGGACGACGCCGGCGCCATCGCCGCGGCCCGGTCGCGCGACGGCCTCGCCGCCTCCTATCTGCTGCCCGAACTGCCGGGCGCGCTGGCCGAACGCGTCGCCGACAAGGCGGAACTGGCCGCCGTGTGCGCCGCCGCCGGCGTCCCGCACCCGCTGACGCTGGTCCCGGACAGCGCCGCGCGGGCCGCCGCCGACGTACGGCGGCTCGGCCTTCCGGCGGTGGCCAAGTGGAGCCGCCCCTGGCTGCTGCCGGTCGGCAGCGGTCTGCGCAGCACGGTGCTGGTGCGCTCCGAACGCCAGGCCCGCGCACTGTACGCGCGCACCGAGGAAGCGGGCAGCCGGCTGCTGTTCCAGGCGTATCTGCCGCCGGGCCGGGACCGGGACTGGTTCTTCCACGGCTACGCCGACCGCTCCGGCGCGGTGCGGGCGGGCGGCCCGGGCCGCAAGCAGTCGGCCTGGCCGCGCGGCGCGGGGCTGACGGCGGTGGGCCGCTGGACGCCCAACCCGCAGCTCAGGGAGCTGACCGAGCGGCTCGTCGGCGAGCTGGGCTACCGGGGCGTCCTCGACCTGGACTTCCGCCGCTGCGGATTGACGGGCCGCTACCACCTGCTCGACTTCAACCCGCGCCCCGGCGCGCAGTTCCGGCTGTTCGAGGACGGCGCGGGGGTGGACGTCGTACGCGCCCTGCACCTGGACCTGACGGGGCGTCCGGTGCCGGACGGGCTGCCCCGGTCCGGGCGGGAGTTCGTGGTGGAGAACTACGCGCCGCTGGCCGCGCTGCGGGCGGCCCCGACCGGACGCGAACTGGCCTGGTACGCGCCGGACGACCGGATGCCCGGGTGGGCGATGTGCGGTCTGTGGGGCCGGCACGTCTCCCGGCGGCTGGGGCAGCGGCTACGGGCGACGGCGGCCGGTGCGGCGGGGTCGCGGCGGGTCGCCGCGGCCGGTTCCGGGGCGACTTGCGCCGCGGGTCCCGGGGCGGACCCCGCGGCGGGTTCAGGGACGGACCCCGCGGCGGACTCCGCCGTGGTCCCCGGGGGGCGGCCGTCCTCCGGGCCGCCCGTCCCGACGCCCGGGTCGTCCCCGTCGTCCCTGCCCTTCCTCCACTCCCCGGGCTCCAGGACCTCCGGGTCCGCCGTGGTCCCCGTGTCCTCCGGAACCTCCGTGACCGACAACGAGAAAGCGAGCAGTCGATGAAGTACGACCTTGTGGTGGTGGGCGCGGGCCCGTACGGCCTCTCGATCGCCTCCCACGCCGCGGCCGCCGGGCTGAACCTGCGCGTGTTCGGCCGGCCCATGGCGTCCTGGCGCGACCACATGCCGCGCGGCATGCTCCTGAAGTCGGAGCCGTGGGCGTCGAACCTGTCCGATCCGGCGGGCCGCTGGCGGCTGGACGCGTACTGCGCCGAACGCGGGATGACGGCCCGGCACGCCGAGCCGATGCCGGTGGAGACGTTCGCGGCGTACGGACTGTGGTTCGCGCGCAACGCCGTACCCGGGGTGGACGAGCGCACGGTGGTGCGGATCTCCTCCGGCCCCGGTGGGTTCACCGTGGTCACCGAGGACGGGCAGGCGGTGCAGGCGCGGACGGTGGCGCTGGCGGTCGGTGTGATGCCGTTCGTGGAGGTGCCGCCGGTACTGCGCGCGCTGCGGCCCTCGCTGGTGACGCACAGCAGCGACCACAGCGACCTGACCCGCTTCCGGGGAATGGACGTCACGGTGGTCGGCGGCGGCCAGGCGGCCCTGGAGACGGCGGCGCTGCTGGCCGAACAGGGCTCACGCTCCCGGGTGCTGGCCCGGGCCGGGGAACTGCGCTGGAACGATCTGCCGCCGGTGCTGGAACGGCCCTGGTGGCAGTCGGCGCGCTCGCCGCACAGCGGGCTGGGTCCCGGCTGGCGCAACTGGTTCTACTCCGAGCGCCCGAACCTCTTCCGGCGGCTGCCGGAGCCCACCCGGGCCCGGATCGCGGCCACCGCGCTGGGACCGGCGGGCGCCTGGTGGGTGCGGGACCGGGTGGAGCGGGCGGTGGAGCTGCTGCCGGGCCACGAGATCGCCTCTGCCCGTGCGGCGGGCGGCGGCCTGCGGCTGGAGACGGTGCGCGTGGACGGCACGGTGTGCACGGTGGAGACCGAGCATGTGATCGCGGCGACCGGGTTCCGGACGAGCTGCGACCGGTTCGGGATGCTCGCCGCCGAGCTGCGCGGGACGCTGGCCGCGCTGCCGGACGGCTCTCCGGAGGTGGGGCACGACTTCGAGTCCTCGCACCCGGGGCTGTTCCTCGCCGGGCTGGTGACCGCGTCGGGCTTCGGTCCGGCGATGAGGTTCGTGCAGGGCGCGACGTTCACGGCGTCGGCGCTGGTGCGCGGGGTGCGGCGGCGGCTGCGGGCGGCGCCGGCGAGCGTGGCCGTGCCCGGGCCGGGCGGCAGCCGCACCGCGGTCCCGGCGCCGGTACGCCACTGACGCCCCCGCCGGGCGCCTCCCGGTGGGCCCCGGCCCGAGCCGTCTCCCGTACGACTCGGGCCGGGGCGGGGCGCGGAACGAGAAAGGGTCACCCGAGTACGCGGGGCGTACTCGGGTGACCCTGATGTCGCGGCCGGACGCCGCGCCGGGGCCGCCCCCCGCGGGGGGCGGTCGTCCGGCGGGGCCGCCGGCTAGCGGGCCGCCGCGGCGCGACCGCGGCGGTACAGCATCGCGCCGCCCGCGATCAGCGCCACGCTCACCGCGCCGGCCGCCAGCGTCTCCTTGCCGCTACCGGTCTCGGCGAGCTGCGGCGGCTCGTGCGGGACGACGGCCGGCGGGGTGTACCGGACCGGCGGCGCGGGCTTGGGCGTCTCGGCGCGCGGGGGCGCCGGGGTGGGCTTGGCCGACGGGGTCGTCTCGCGGCCGTTCTCGCAGGTGTTGCCGAACGAGCTGTTGAGCGCGGCGACACCGTTGACGGTGTTGCCGCAGACGTTCGCCTCCACCTCGACCGGGACCTGCACGGTGTTGCCGGACAGGACGCCGGGCGAGTCGCTGCTGGTGCCGTTGGCCGTGGAGTCGGCGAAGGCGGAGGTGCCGGACAGGGACAGAATGCCCGTGGCGGCGGCGGCCGCCGCGAACACTCCCCTGCTCAGGGTCTGTCGCAATGTGGTGTCTTCCTGTGTGAAGAATGGGGAGAGCCGGCCCTGGAACCGGGAGACCGAGTTCTCGTAGCGCCGCATGCCCTACTGCTTCTTCAACCCGACACCGGGGAATTGGTGGCGCAGGTTCACCCAATTGGACCGCGTGACCGGCGTCGGACTGACCGCCGGCCCCCGTACTTCAGGACACCACGTCCTTGCGGGCGAATCCGCGGAACGCCAGGGCGAGGAACACCAGTGCGTAGGTGACGGAGATCGCCGCCCCCTGGATCATCCCGGACCACTCCGGACGCGGCTGTACGGCGTCGGCCCAGGCGAACTGCCAGTGCGCGGGCAGGAAGTGCCGCCAGTGGCCGAGGGCGGTGACGGCGTCCAGCACATTGCCCACGATGGTCAGACCGACCGCGCCGCCCACCGCGCCCAGCGGCGCGTCCGTCTTCGTGGACAGCCAGAACGCCAGCGCGGCGGTGACCAGCTGGGAGACGAAGAGGTACGCCACCACCACCACGAGCCGCCCGGCGGCGGTGCCCGCGTCGAGCGCGCCGCCGGTGGGGATGCGCAGCGGCCCCCAGCCGTAGGCGGCGGTTCCGACGGCGAGCGCCACCACCGGCAGCAGCACCATCGCGGCCAGGCTCAGCCCGAGCCCGACGGCCAGCTTGGACCACAGCAGCCGGGCCCGGGGCACGGGCGCGGCGAGCAGATAGCGCAGCGAGGACCAGCTCGCCTCGGAGGCGACGGTGTCCCCGCAGAACAGCGCGACCGGGATCACCAGCAGGAAGCCCGCCGAGACGAACAGGTTGACCGCGGCGAAGTTGGCGCCGGAGGCGGTGGCCGTGTCCATCAGCGTGACCTGGTTGTTGCGGCCGCCGGGGTCGCCGCCGATGGCGAAGGCGGCGACCAGCACGAAGGGCAGCGCGGCGAGGATGCCGGCCATGATCAGCGTGCGGCGGCGCCCCAGCTGGCGGGCCAGTTCGACGCGCAGCGGCAGGGTGCGGCCCGCGCGGTAGCCGGAGGCGGTCTCCACGGGCTCGGTGAGCGTGCTCACGCGGAACCTCCGATCAGGGTGAGGAAGGCGTCCTCCAGGCGGCGGTGCGGGCCGACGGAGGCGACGGGCACATCGAGCCGCACCAGCTCGGCGACGAGCGCCTGCGGGGTGCCGCCGGGCTCCAGGCGGACCAGGAGGCCGTCCTCGGTGCGGACCGCGGAGGCGACGCCGGACAGCGCGGCCACCTTCTCCGCCACGGGCTCCTCCACGGGTGTGGCGGTGCCGACGAGCAGGGTGTCCCCGGAGCCGATGATGTCGCGCACGGGGCCCGCCTGCACCAGCCGGCCGCGGTCCATGACGACGAGGTGGGTGCAGGACTGCTCGACCTCGGCCAGCAGATGGCTGGAGACGATCACGGTGCGGCCGCCGGCCGCGTAGCGGATCATCACCTCGCGCATCTCGCGGATCTGCGGCGGGTCGAGGCCGTTGGTCGGCTCGTCCAGGATGAGCAGGTCGGGCAGTCCGAGCATGGCCTGGGCGATGGCCAGGCGCTGGCGCATGCCCTGCGAGTAGGTGCGCACGGCGCGGGCGAGTGCCTCGCCGAGGCCGGCGATCTCCAGGGCCTCGTCCAGGTGGGCGTCCTCGGGCGGCCGTCCGGTGGCCCGCCAGTACAGTTCCAGGTTCTCCCGGCCGGACAGGTGGGGCAGGAAGCCGGCGCCCTCGACGAAGGCGCCGACGCGGGAGAGGACGGGCGCGCCGGGCCGGACGGCGTGGCCGAAGACGCGGATCTCGCCCTCGTCGGGCCGGATCAGGCCCATCAGCATGCGCAGGGTGGTGGTCTTGCCGGCGCCGTTGGGTCCGAGCAGGCCGAGGACCTGGCCCTGTTCGACGCGGAAGGACAGGTCGCGGACCGCGTACCGGTCGGTGGACTTGGCGTAGCGCTTGCTGAGGCCGGTGATCTGGAGGGGGACCCCGGCGAGCGCGGGGTCGGGGGCGGGGGCCGTGGTGCGGCGGCGGGCGGTGAGCAGCAGGGCGGCCGCCACGACGGCGCCGGCGGCCGGCAGCCACCACACCCAGGCGGGCAGCGGGGCCGCCGCGGTGGTCACGCCGGGCGCGGTCGGCACGGTCAGGGCGCTCTTGAGGGAGACGGTGTACGTCGCCGGGGTGGCCGGGGAGGCGTAGGCGAGGTCGGTGGAGGCGAGGACGAGGCGGAGGCGGTGGCCCTTCTGCACCTCGTGGTCGATCGCGGGGAGGGTGAGGGCGACGTCCTTGCCGGCCTTGGCGCCCTCGACGCGCACCGGGTCGACCAGCTGGGCGGGCAGCACCGGCCGCGCCTCGCCGGGTCCGACGTCGTACAGCTTGGCGAAGAGCACGGCGTCGTCGCTGGTGGAGGCGACGTGCACGGTGACGGTCGGGGAGCCGGTGACGCGCAGGTCGCGGCCGACCGGGGCCGAGTCGAACTTGGCGTACTGGCCGGGGAAGTCGAGGGCGACGCCGACGCCGAGCGCGGAGAGCTGGGTGAGCGATCCGGCGGCGGAGCCGAGGCCGGGCAGGGAGGAGACGGCGGGCGGACTGGCGCCGGCCGGGTTCTCGATGCGCTGGGCGCGGCCGGTCAGGGCGATGGTGTGCGGGGTGCTCGCGAGGCCCGGGTAGGCGTCGGCGCTCGCGCCGCGCAGCAGGGCCGCGCCGTCGGTGGAGTCGACGCCGCCGGTGCGGGTGACCCGGAAGGCGGGGCCGGTGTCCGCGTCCCGGTCGCCCTTGAGATACCGGTCGAACCAGGCCGTCACCCGGCTATGGACCCGGTCGCTCTCCAGGTCGCCGCCGTCGTGCCCGCCGGAGATCCAGTCGACGTCCACGGGCGCGCCGTTGGCCTTGATGGCCCTCTGGGCCTGGTCGGCCTGGGCGAGCGGGAAGAGCGAGTCGGTCTGGCCCTGGACGAGCAGGGTGGGCGCCTTGATGCGGTCGGCGACGGCGGCCGGGGAGCGGGCCTGGAGGAGGGCACGCGCCTCGGGGTCGGGGCGGCCGGACTCGGCGACGCGCTGGTACATCCGGCACAGCTCGGGTTCGAAGCGGGCGCAGCCGCCGCCGGAGTTGATGAAGACGCCGGTCCAGAGCTTCTTGAAGACGCCGTTCGGGAAGAGGGCGTCGGCGAGGTTCCAGTAGGTGATCGCGGGGGCGACGGCGTCGACGCGGTGGTCGTGTCCGGCGGCGAGCAGGGCGATCGCGCCGCCGTAGGAGGCGCCGGCGACGCCCACGCGCGGGTCGCCGGGCTTGTCGAGGCGGACCTGGGGCTGCCGGGCGAGCCAGTCGATCAGCCGCGAGACGTCGGCGACCTCGCCCTTCGGGTCGTTCAGCCCGATCTTGCCGGTGGACCTGCCGAAACCGCGCGCCGACCAGGTCAGCACCGCGTACCCGTCGCGGGCGAGGTCCTCGGCCTGCTGCCGGACGTCGTCCTTGCTGCCGCCGAAGCCGTGCCCGAGGAGGACGGCGGGGTGGCGGCCGGATCCGGCGGGGGTGAAGTACGAGGTGTCCAGGCGTACGCCCGCGCCGGTGGCGATCGTCCGGTCGGAGCGGTGCACGGCGGGCGGGTCGTCGGAGGCGACCGCCGTCCAGGTGCCGGCCCCGGCGAGCACGACGACGGCGGCCCCGGCGGCGAGCCACCGCCGGGGCCGCGTCAGCAGCCTTCGAAGATCCATGCCTCAACGGTACGGGCCGCCGCCGACAACCGATGCCGCCGTGGGGCCGACCCGCGTCCCCTCCTGCGGGAGTACGGCCGCCGGGCGGCGTACCGCGCCCGTGGTAGCCGGGGCGGTACGCCGGCGGGCCGGGCGGGCCCGGCGAAGCCCCCCACTCGGTGTGGGGGGCCTTCGCCGGGCAGGGCGGCCCGGCTTCGGGGGAGTCGCCGGGTTACGCCTGCTCGTCCACGGGGACGGAGACCAGCCAGCGCGTGTCGCGACGCGGGCGGAGGTAGAAGGCCCAGTAGAGGGTGGCGACGGCGGTGATGCCGCCGGTCCACAGCAGGTAGCCGACCTCCTGCTGGGTGAGGACGTACACCAGGACCACGATCAGCAGGACCGGCACGGCGGGCCACAGCGGCATGCGCCAGGCGGCGGTGTGCTTGTGGTCGCCGCGGCGGCACAGCAGGGCGGCGACCGCGACCAGGATGTACATGCCGGTCACCGAGACGCCGGTGACGCCGTAGAGCGTGTCCAGGTTGACGAAGCAGAGGGCGGCGCCGGGGACGCCGACCGCGAGGGTGGCCACCCAGGGGGAGCCGAACCGGCCGAGCTTGGAGAAGACGTTGTTGACGGGGGCGGGCCAGGCCTTGTCGCGGGCGGAGGCGAACAGCACGCGGGAGTTCTGGATGACCATGACGATGCCGGCGTTGATGATGGCGAGGGCCACGCAGAGGCTGACGAAGGTGCCGACCGCGGAGTTGGACCAGGCGGTCACCATCGAGCTGAGGTCGCCGCCGGTCAGCTCCTTCAGGTCGGAGGCGCCCATGGTGATGGCGACGACCGGCACGAGGATGACCACGGAGGAGATGGCGAGGGTGGCCAGCACCGTGCGGGCGACGTTGCGGCGCGGGTTCTCCAGCTCCTCGGAGAGGTAGACGGCGGTCGAGAAGCCCTGGGTCGCGAAGAGCGCGATGGCGAGCCCGGAGATGACGAGCATCGCGGTGACCGGGTCGGTGTGCCCGGCGGAGTCGGCGACCTGGAGGTGGACCAGGCTGCCGACGCCGCGCTGGCTGTGGGCGAAGCCCAGCAGGGCGACCACGCCGGCCGCGATGACCTCCAGGACCAGGAAGATGCCGGTGATCCAGGCGTTGGCGCGCAGGTCCAGCAGACCGGCGAGGGTGGCCAGGAGCATCACTCCGGCGCCGGTCATCGCCGGGTCGAGGTGGACGATCGGCGCGAGGTAGTCGGCGGTGCCCATCGCGATCACCGGGGGCACGATCATGACGACCAGCAGGGAGAGCACGAAGACCAGCCAGCCCGCCAGCCGCCCGGCCATCGTGGAGACCATGGCGTACTCGCCGCCCGCGCTGGGGATGAGGGTGCCCAGCTCCGAGTAGCAGAACGCCACGGCGATACAGAGCAGCGAGCCGATGGCGATGGTGAGGGCGGTCGCGGTGCCGAGGCTGCCGAACAGATCGGGCACCACCACGAAGAGCGTGGAGGCGGGCGTCACGCACGAGAGCGTGAGGAGCGTGCCGCCGACGACCCCGATGGAGCGCTTGAGCTGCCTGGGGTGGTCCGTGGTCCCCGTGGGACTGCCGGTCGCCTCGGCGACGGCGTTCTCGACAGGGCGGAGCGTGTCGGTCATACGGCGGTTCCGATCGACTCGTGCAACAGGTGATGGGGGCTCGGGAGCGCTATCGCCTCCGGCGGCTTCGCTCGTACGGTCGTCGTCTTTTTCGTCCGCTCCCGGCGCCAGCATGGAACCCCGACGAAAACCGTCACGTCAATGGCTGTTCACCTTCGGAATCCGCAGGTGCGAGCTGCGCAGTATGGTCTCGTTTTCGCAGGCGTCGCGACCATGCCAGGGCATTCATCAAGCCCCGCAGAAGTGTGACCTTGCTTTCGAAGGTGAACCGATGTTCACGCCTCCGCCATCCGTTTCATCCCCTAAGCACGGGAAACGCAGGCGGGCGGGCAAAAAAAGTTGCGGCCGTCCGGATAGCGGACGGCCGCTGCGGGCGGTGGCGTCACCGTCGGCCACCCCGGGTGAACCCGCGGCGACGGTGTCCATGACCGCGCGGGCGTGACGCGAGGGCGAGCGGCGAGGGCGGGCGGTGCGGGCACGGCCCGGGACCTCGGTTCACGCGCGTGTGCCCCGCGCCGGCGGTCGTCGGGCGGGGCACTACGGGCCGTACGGGGAGCGGGGGCGTCAGTGGTTGCGGGGGAAGCCCAGGTCCACGCCGGCCGGGGCCTCGGAGGGGTCGGGCCAGCGGGTGGTGACGACCTTGCCGCGCGTGTAGAAGTGCGTGCCGTCGTTGCCGTAGATGTGGTGGTCGCCGAAGAGCGAGTCCTTCCAGCCGCCGAAGGAGTGGTAGCCGACCGGCACCGGGATCGGCACGTTCACGCCGACCATGCCGGCCTCCACCTCCAGCTGGAAGCGGCGGGCCGCGCCGCCGTCGCGGGTGAAGATCGCGGTGCCGTTGCCGAACGGCGAGGCGTTGATGAGGGCCAGGCCCTCCTCGTAGGTGTCCGCGCGCAGCACGCACAGCACCGGGCCGAAGATCTCGTCCTGGTACGCCTTCGCGGTGGTCGGCACCCGGTCGAGCAGGGACAGGCCGATCCAGTGGCCGTCCTCGTGGCCCTCCACGGTGTAGCCGGTGCCGTCCAGGACGACCTCGCAGCCCTCGTCGGCGGCGTTCTTGACGTAGGAGGCGACCTTGTCGCGGTGGGCGGCGGTGATCAGCGGGCCCATCTCGGAGGCCGGGTCGTTGCCGGGCCCGATCTTGATCTTCTCGGCGCGCTCGCGGATCTTGTCCACCAGCTCGTCGGCGATCGCGCCGACCGCCACGACGGCCGAGATCGCCATGCAGCGCTCGCCCGCCGAGCCGTAGGCCGCCGAGACCGCCGCGTCGGCCGCCGCGTCCAGGTCGGCGTCCGGCAGCACCAGCATGTGGTTCTTGGCGCCGCCCAGCGCCTGCACCCGCTTGCCGTTGGCGGCGGCAGTCGTGTGGATGTGGCGGGCGATCGGGGTGGAGCCGACGAAGGAGACCGCCTTGACGTCGGGGTGCTCCAGGAGGCGGTCCACCGCCACCTTGTCGCCGTGCACGACGTTGAACACGCCGTCGGGCAGCCCGGCCTCGGCCAGCAGCTCGGCGAGCCTGACCGACGCCGAGGGGTCCTTCTCGCTCGGCTTCAGCACGAACGTGTTGCCGCAGGCGATGGCGATCGGGAACATCCACATCGGGACCATCGCCGGGAAGTTGAACGGCGTGATGCCGGCGACCACGCCGAGCGGCTGGCGGATCGAGGCCACGTCCACCCGGCTCGCCACCTGCGTCGACAGCTCGCCCTTGAGCTGCACGGTGATGCCGCAGGCCAGGTCGACGATCTCCAGGCCCCGCGCGACCTCGCCGAGGGCGTCGGAGTGCACCTTGCCGTGCTCGGCGGTGATCAGCTCGGCGATCTCGTCGCGGTGGGCGTCCAGCAGCGCGCGGAACTTGAACAGGACCGAGGTGCGCTGCGCCAGCGAGGACCGGCCCCAGGCGGTGTACGCGTCCTTGGCGGCGGCCACGGCCGCGTCCACCTCGTCGACCGAGGCGAAGGCCACCTTGGTGGTGACCGCGCCGGTCGCCGGGTCCGTCACCGGCCCGTACGTCCCCGAGGCGCCTTCGACGGTCTTCCCGCCGATCCAGTGGTTGACGATCTTCGTCATGCCCGGTAACTCCTTCACAGATGGCGGCGACGGGTCGAGACGTGCCGTTCGTGCAGCTCACGTGACCGGGTCGCGACCTCCTGGACCACGACCCCGGTCACGTGTCCATCCCACCAGGACCGTGCGCCGGGCGCGCCCGACACTGTGTCTGCGGTTTCGGCGTCCCTGTAGACACATGAGGGAGTGTCCGCCGGGGGGCGGTGCGGGGGCGGGAGGGGGCGTGCGCGTGTCGGGGGCGGTGCGGGGCCGGGGGTGCCGGGTGGGGCGGCGCGGGACCTCCGGCGCGGGGCCGTAGCGGGCGGGGAGTCGGCGCTCGCACTTCGCTCCTGCCAGGGCGAAGCGGCCTCCCGCGCCGGAGGCGATCGGTGGCCGGGCGGCGCCGAGCGCCTTGGTGCGTCGGCTCAACGTGCGCTCACCGCCCGGGGTTTGGAACTCCGCGTGCTCCGTGCGTCATGTACCTGCACCGTACAACCGCCCGCGCGCCGACGGCGTGCTCCACTCGCCGATGCGGGCGGCGAACGTATGTATGTGTGGCTCTCCCGGTTCTAGTGCGGGCGTGTCGGCCCTGTCAATGGATTGTCCGGACATTCGGACGACCGCCCCGGTGACACCGTTGCGCAACTCTCCTGTCACAGATGTCTCAGTCGTGCGGCCCCCGCGTCACACCCGCGCGACGGACCATGCCACCGCCCGGACCGGTTCGTTCGCCGGGCACTGGGAGGTACACGCACATGACCGACCGAAGGCTCTGGTCGTACAAGGAGATCGCCGCGCACATCCGGGTCCAGCCGGACACCGTGCGGTCGTACCGCAAGCACGGGCTGCTGCCGCCGCCGGACCATGTGGAGGGCGGCCGCCCCTACTGGTACGCCGACACCGTCCGCGCCTGGGTCGCCGCGCGGCCCGGGAACCGGGGACGGAGAGGCGGGTGAGACTGCCGCGGGTCCGCCACGGCGGTCAGGCCCACGGTCAGCTCCACGGTTCGATGACGGTGACCCCGGCGCCGGGCGCCGTGCCCATCGCGGCGAGCGCGCCGGGGGCCGCCGCCAGCGGGACGGTGGAGGTGACCAGCAGATCGGGGCGCAGGGCACCCGCCGCGACCAGGCGCAGCAGCTCCGGGTAGGCGTGCGCGGCCATGCCGTGGCTGCCGAGGAGTTCCAGCTCCAGCGCGATGGCCCGGGCCATCGGGACCGGCGTCGTACCGGTCGCGGAGGGCAGCAGTCCGACCTGGACGTGCCGGCCGCGGCGGCGCAGGCCGTTCACCGAGGCGGCGCAGGTGGCGGGCGAGCCGAGGGCGTCCAGGGAGAGATGGGCGCCGCCGTCGGTCGCCTCGCGGACCGCCGCGGCGGTGTCCGGGGCCGTGGGGGCCGGTGCCGTGGAGGCCCGGGCCGTGGGGGCCGGCGTCGCCGACGCGTCGACGCACCGGGTCGCGCCGAAGCGTTCGGCCAGCTCCAGCGCCTTCGGCGACACGTCCACCGCGACGACCCGCGCGCCGGCCGCCGCCGCGATCATCACCGCGGACAGGCCGACGCCGCCGCAGCCGTGCACGGCGACCCACTCGCCGGCCGCGACCCTGCCCTGCTGGACCACCGCGCGGTAGGCGGTGGCGAACCGGCAGCCGAGGGAGGCGGCGGTCGCGAAGGAGAGGCCGGCGGGAACGGCGACGAGGTTGACGTCGGCGTGGTCGAGCGCGACGTACTGGGCGAAGGAGCCCCAGTGCGTGAAGCCGGGCTGGGTCTGCCGTTCGCACACCTGCTGGTCGCCGGCCGCGCACGCCGGGCAGGCGCCGCAGGCGCAGACGAACGGTGCGGTGACGCGGTCGCCCGGGCGCCAGCGGGTGACCCGGGGGCCGGCCTCCTCCACGACGCCGGCAAGCTCGTGGCCGGGGACGTGCGGGAGGGCGACGTCCGGGTCGTGGCCCTGCCAGGCGTGCCAGTCGCTGCGGCAGAGGCCGGTCGCCTCGACGCGTACGACCACGCCGTGGTCGGCGGGTTCGGGGCGCGGCACCTCGCGGACCTCGGCCGGCTCCCCGAATCCTTCGAACACCACCGCGCGCATCACCGCCACCTCGGCTTTCTCGTGCCGTCACTCCCCCGGGGTCCGGGGGGAGTCCTCCGGGAGGGAACGCTAGCGCGGCGGCCGGCCGGGGGGTCCGCCCCCGCCGCCGGACCGGGCGGCCGCGTCCTCGGGCGCCGGACGGGCTGGTGGTGACGGCCTCGGTCCCGGGCGCCGCGCGGCTGTGGGCGGCGGGCTCCGTTCCGGTGGCGCCCGGTCAGTGGTTCGCCTTCGCACTCCTGTGCGTCCCCGGCATGCCGCGGGCGGATCGTCGCGGGGCGGGGCGTGACCCGTGCGACGCTGCTCGCGCGGGGTAGCCGGACGCTGCCGGGAGGCGCCGGGACGCCGTCCCCCGGTGACGTCCCGCCCGGTCCGCGCTCGCCTCTCCGCTCCTTTGCCTGATACCCCCTAGGGGTATAGTCTGGTTGATGTGAGCCCCCGTGGGCCACGTCGACCCCACACGTCACGACGAGGAGAGCGTTATGACCGCCCAGACCGAGACCCCGGAGACCGTCACCACCGTCTACAAGGTGAGCGGCATGAGCTGTGGACACTGCGAGGGCTCCGTCTCCGCCGAGATCTCCGAACTGGCCGGCGTCAGCTCGGTGAAGGCCGTCGCCTCGACCGGTGAGGTCACCGTCGTCTCCGCCGCCCCGCTGGAGGACGAGGCGGTGCGCGCGGCCGTGGACGAGGCGGGCTTCGAGCTGGTCGGCCGCGCCTGAGGCGCACCGCGCCCCGGGCGGCCCGCGCCGCGCCCCGACCAAGAGGCACCTCTCGACACCGGGCCGTATCGACCAGCTGATACTGGCTCTGTACGACCCGGTCCGTCATCTGGAGTACGGACATGACCAGTACCACCACCAGCGGCAGCAGCACGGCGACGGCCTCGGCCCCGGCCCCGCGGACGTCCGAGGTCGAACTGCTCATCGGCGGGATGACCTGCGCCTCCTGCGCGGCCCGCGTCGAGAAGAAGCTCAACCGGATGGACGGCGTCACCGCCACGGTGAACTTCGCCACCGAGAAGGCGAAGGTCGCCTACCCCCCGGGCGTACAGGTCGCCGATCTGATCGCCACCGTGGTGAGGACGGGGTACACCGCCGAGGAACCGCCTCCACCCGCCCCCGGGCCGGAGAGCGCCGGCATACCGGGCGAGGCGGTGCCCGCCTCGGACGCCTCGGACCCGGAACTCGCCTCGCTGCGCCAGCGTCTGACCGTCTCCGCGCTGCTGGCCGTCCCGGTGATCCTGCTCTCCATGATCCCGGCACTCCAGTTCGACAACTGGCAGTGGCTCGCACTGACGCTGGCCGCGCCGGTCGTCGTCTGGGGCGCGCTGCCCTTCCACCGGGCCGCCCTCACCAACGCCCGGCACGGCGCGGCCACCATGGACACCCTCGTCTCGGTCGGCACCCTCGCCGCCTTCGGCTGGTCGCTGTGGGCGCTGTTCCTCGGGGACGCGGGCATGCCCGGCATGCGGGACGAGTTCCGCCTCACCGTGTCGCGGATGGACGCCGCCTCCACGATCTATCTGGAGGTCGCCTCCGGCGTGGTGGCCTTCATCCTGCTGGGCCGCTATCTGGAGGCCCGCTCCAAGCGGCGGGCGGGCGCCGCGCTGCGGGCGCTGCTGGAGCTGGGCGCCAAGGACGTGGCGGTGCTGCGGGACGGGCGCGAGGTGCGCGTCCCGGTGTCGGCGCTGACCGTGGGCGACCGGTTCGTCGTGCGGCCCGGCGAGAAGGTCGCCACCGACGGCACGGTCGTCGAGGGCACCTCGGCGCTCGACGCCTCGATGCTGACCGGCGAGTCCGTGCCGGTGGACGTGAGCGTGGGCGACGCGGTCACCGGCGCCACCGTCAACGCGGGCGGCCGGCTGGTGGTCGAGGCCACCCGGGTCGGCGCCGACACCCAGCTCGCCCGGATGGCGAAGCTGGTGGAGGACGCGCAGAACGGCAAGGCGCAGGTACAGCGTCTCGCCGACCGCATCTCGGCCGTGTTCGTGCCGGTGGTCCTGGTGATCGCGGTCGGCACGCTGCTGGCCTGGCTGTCGGCCACCGGCGACGTGACGGCCGCGTTCACCGCCGCCGTGGCGGTGCTGATCATCGCCTGCCCGTGCGCCCTGGGACTGGCCACGCCGACCGCGCTGATGGTCGGCACCGGCCGGGGCGCGCAGCTCGGCATCCTCATCAAGGGCCCCGAGGTCCTGGAGTCCACCCGCCGCGTCGACACCGTCGTCCTGGACAAGACGGGCACCGTCACCACCGGCCGGATGACCCTCCAGGAGGTGTACGCGGCCGAGGGCGCCGACGAGAAGGAGCTGCTGCGGCTCGCGGGCGCCCTGGAGCACGCCTCCGAGCACCCGGTCGCCCGCGCGATCGCGGCCGGCGCGCAGGAGCGGGTCGGCGCGCTGCCGGGGGTCGAGCAGTTCGAGAACGTCCCCGGGAGGGGCGTACGCGGGCGTGTGGAGGGCCGCGAGGTCGCCGTCGGGCGGCTGTTCGAGGAGCTGCGCGAGGACGTGGCGCGGGCCCGCCGGGAGGCCGAGGCGGCGGGCCGTACGGCCGTCGTGATCGGCTGGGACGGTGCGGCGCGGGGCGTCGTCGCCGTCGCGGACGCGGTCAAGGAGACCAGCGCGGAGGCCGTCGGGCAGCTGCGGGCGCTGGGGCTGCGGCCGGTCCTGCTGACCGGTGACAACTGGGCGGTCGCCGAGTCGGTGGCCCGCGCGGTCGGGATCGCCGTGGACGACGTGATCGCCGAGGTGCTGCCCGAGGAGAAGGTCGCGGCCGTGGAGCGGCTGAAGGCCGAGGGCCGTACGGTCGCGATGGTCGGCGACGGCGTCAACGACGCGGCCGCGCTCGCCACCGCCGATCTGGGGCTGGCGATGGGCACGGGCACGGACGCGGCGATCGAGGCCGGCGACCTGACGCTGGTGCGCGGGGACCTGCGGGTGGCGGCCGACGCCATCCGGCTGTCGCGGCGGACGCTCGCCACGATCAAGGGCAACCTCGTGTGGGCCTTCGGCTACAACGTGGCCGCGCTGCCCCTGGCCGCCGCCGGGCTGCTCAACCCGATGATCGCGGGGGCGGCGATGGCGTTCTCCTCGGTGTTCGTGGTGACCAACAGCCTCCGGCTGCGCACCTTCCGCTGACGGATGCGGGCCGTCGCGGGCCCGCCGGGACCACCGTCGCGGGCCGAACGGAAGCAGCCGAACGGAAGTAAGAGTCCCCCTAGAGACATGAGCGAGCCTCACATAAGCTCTTCACAAGGCTCGCGCATCTTCCTTACGCTTGGGTCTTGATCGCCATAACCGGTCTCTTGCGCACCTAAGGGACATATGCAGGAGACACAGATCACAGTGATGTGAAGGTAACCATCGAAGGGCTTCGAAGGTCTAAGTTTGGCGATGTCAGGAAGCGTCTTGGGGGGCGCTGACTGGCAGTCCGGGGTTGTCTTGGGGGACTTCCTCGGATGGGGGTATCCCCTGCTCGAACGGAGTTGAGAGCTTGGGGGAGCGTCGCCGGGGCACGTACACCGGGAAGCTTTGAGCGGCCCTCCCGGAAGTGCGCTGTCCCGGCAGATCGCACAGCAGTAGGCAGTACAGGAGTACGACGGGTTCCGCTCGTCTGCTCACAGCGGTTCAGGCGCTGGTCTCACAGACGCCCGGCCGGATCCCGTGGGGGGAATCCGCACCGGGACATGGGAAGGCGCCCTGGCCGTCGGCCCGTGGGGGGACCGGCGCGCCGGGGCGCCTTCCGCTTACCTCGAACACTTGTACGTACAGGCGGCGGTCTTCCGTACGCGCACGTACGAAGGCCCCGCACCCGCCGGGCGGCGGACACGGGGCCCCGGAAGCCGTCACGTCCAGGGCCACGACCCTGGACGCGCGGGCACTACGCCCGTCAGCGCTCCTCGACCGGGACGAAGTCGCGCTCGACCACGCCGGTGTAGATCTGACGCGGGCGGCCGATGCGGGAGCCCGGCTCCTTGATCATCTCGTGCCACTGGGCGATCCAGCCCGGCAGCCGGCCGAGGGCGAACAGGACCGTGAACATCTCGGTCGGGAAGCCCATGGCCCGGTAGATCAGGCCGGTGTAGAAGTCGACGTTCGGGTAGAGCTTGCGCTCGACGAAGTAGTCGTCGGAGAGCGCGTGCTCCTCCAGCTTCAGGGCGATGTCGAGGAGCTCGTCCTCCTTGCCCAGCGCGGAGAGCACGTCGTGCGCGGCGGCCTTGATGATCTTGGCGCGCGGGTCGAAGTTCTTGTAGACCCGGTGGCCGAAGCCCATCAGGCGGACGCCGTCCTCCTTGTTCTTCACCTTGCGGATGAAGGTGTCGACGTCGTTGCCCGAGTCGCGGATGCCTTCCAGCATCTCCAGCACCGACTGGTTGGCGCCGCCGTGCAGCGGGCCCCACAGGGCGTTGATGCCGGCCGAGATCGACGCGAACATGTTGGCCTGGGAGGAGCCGACCAGGCGGACCGTGGAGGTCGAACAGTTCTGCTCGTGGTCCGCGTGCAGGATGAGCAGCTTGTCCAGCGCCGAGACGACGACCGGGTCCAGCTCGAACTCCTGGGCGGGGACCGAGAAGGTCATGCGCAGGAAGTTCTCGACGTAACCGAGGTCGTTGCGCGGGTAGACGAACGGGTGACCGATCGACTTCTTGTAGGCGTACGCCGCGATCGTCGGAAGCTTGGCGAGCAGGCGGATGGTGGAGAGGTTGCGCTGCTTCTCGTCGAACGGGTTGTGGCTGTCCTGGTAGAAGGTGGACAGCGCCGAGACGACCGAGGACAGCATCGCCATCGGGTGGGCGTCGCGCGGGAAGCCCTTGTAGAAGTTCTTGACGTCCTCGTGCAGCAGGGTGTGCTGCGTGATCTCGTTCTTGAACGTGGTCAGCTCGTCGACGGTCGGCAGCTCACCGTTGATCAGCAGGTAGGCCACCTCCAGGAAGGTGGAGCGCTCGGCCAGCTGCTCGATGGGGTAGCCGCGGTACCGGAGGATGCCCTGCTCGCCGTCGAGATAGGTGACGGCGGATTTGTAGGCGGCGGTGTTGCCGTAGCCGCTGTCCAGAGTCACCAGACCGGTCTGGGCGCGCAGCTTCCCGATGTCGAAGCCCTTGTCGCCGACGGTGCTGTCGATCACCGGGTAGGTGTACTCGTTGCCGTCGTACCGCAGTACTACAGAGTTGTCGCTCACGTCTTCCCTCACCGACGTAGTGCCTCATCTTCGAGGTGCCCTGACTGTCTCTACCATCCCCCATTTGGCTCAGGAGAGTGCACTCGGGGTCGACCATTGGGCCTATCGGCGGCACTCAGTGCCGTCAACCTGCTCATCCTGCCCCCTCCACCCGGTCACCGGAAGTGCTGTGTGACCTTTGCGACTCGTTTGATCGATCATTTTCCGTGAGGGCGGGCCGGGGGTGGCGGGGCGCGGGTCCGGTTGATGCATGTTAGGTGCTCTTGGGCGGTTTCAGGAGGGGCGGAGGTCGCGGGGAGCGTTCAGGAGAGGCGGAAGTCCAGCGCGGTGCAGCGGCGGCCCGCCGACACCGTGCGCACCGCCTGGCCGATCGCCTTGCGCGAGCCGACGAGGACGACCAGCTTCTTCGCCCGGGTCACCGCCGTGTAGAGCAGGTTGCGCTGGAGCATCATCCACGCGCCCGTGGTGACCGGGATCACCACGGCGGGATATTCACTGCCCTGGGAGCGGTGAATGGTGACCGCGTAGGCGTGTGCCAGCTCGTCCAGCTCGTCGAAGTCGTACGGCACCTCCTCGTCCTCGTCGGTCAGCACCGTCAGGCGCTGCTCGACCGGGTCGAGCGAGGTGACGACGCCGACGGTGCCGTTGAAGACGCCGTTGCGCCCCTTCTCGTAGTTGTTGCGGATCTGGGTGACCTTGTCGCCGACCCGGAAAACCCGTCCGCCGAACCGCTTCTCGGGCACGTCGGGGCGGCCGGGGGTGACGGCCTGCTGGAGGAGTCCGTTGAGCGTGCCCGCGCCGGCCGGGCCGCGGTGCATGGGCGCGAGCACCTGCACGTCCCGGCGCGGGTCCAGCCCGAAGCGGGCCGGGATGCGGCGCGCCGCCACGTCCACGGTGAGCCGGCCGGCCTCCTCGGTGTCGTCCTCGACGAAGAGGAAGAAGTCCTTCATGCCGTCGGTCAGGGGGTGCTGACCGGAGTTGATGCGGTGCGCGTTGGTCACCACGCCGGACTGCTGGGCCTGGCGGAAGACCCGGGTGAGCCGGACGGCCGGGATCGGGCTGCCGTCGGCGAGCAGATCGCGCAGGACCTCGCCGGCGCCGACGCTGGGCAGCTGGTCGACGTCGCCGACGAAGAGGAGGTGCGCGCCGGGCGGCACCGCCTTGACCAGTTTGTTGGCGAGCAGCAGGTCCAGCATGGACGCCTCGTCCACGACCACGAGGTCGGCGTCGAGGGGGCGGTCGCGGTCGTAGGCCGCGTCGCCGCCGGGCTTCAGCTCCAGCAGCCGGTGGACGGTGGAGGCTTCGGCGCCGGTCAGCTCGGCGAGCCGTTTGGCCGCGCGTCCGGTGGGCGCGGCCAGCACCACCTTGGCCTTGCGGGCGCGGGCCAGCTCCACGACGGAACGGACCGTGAAGGACTTGCCGCAGCCGGGGCCGCCGGTCAGCACGGACACCTTCTCGGTCAGCGCCAGCTTGACGGCCGCCTCCTGCTCGGGGGCCAGCTCGGTGCCGGTACGGCCCTTCAGCCAGCCGAGCGCCTTGTCCCAGGCCACGTCACGGAAGCCGGGCATCCGGTCCTGGCCGGTGCGCAGGAGGCGCAGCAGCTGCGCGGAAAGGGAGAGCTCGGCGCGGTGGAAGGGGACCAGGTAGACGGCGGTGACGGGGTCGCCCCCCTCCGGGCCCGGGACGCGCTCCCGTACGACGCCGGGGTCCTCGCCCTCCTCGGGCTCGGCGGCCAGTTCGGCCAGGCATTCGATGACGAGGCCCGTGTCCACCTGGAGCAGCTTGACCGCGTCCGCGATCAGGCGTTCCTCCGGGAGGTAGCAGTGGCCCTGGTCGGCGGACTGGGACAGGGCGTACTGGAGGCCGGCCTTGACCCGCTCCGGGCTGTCGTGCGGGATGCCGACGGACTGGGCGATCCGGTCGGCGGTGAGGAAGCCGATGCCCCAGACGTCGGCGGCGAGCCGGTAGGGCTGGTTCTTCACCACGGAGATGGAGGCGTCGCCGTACTTCTTGTAGATGCGCACGGCGATGGAGGTGGACACCTCGACGGTCTGGAGGAACAGCATGACCTCCTTGATCGCCTTCTGCTCCTCCCAGGCGTCGGCGATCTTCTTCGTACGCTTCGGCCCGAGCCCGGGCACCTCGATGAGCCGCTTGGGCTCCTCCTCGATGATCCGGAGGGTGTCGGTGCCGAAGTGCTGGGTGATGCGGTCGGCGAAGACGGGTCCGATGCCCTTGACCAGGCCCGAGCCGAGGTAGCGCCGGATGCCCTGCACGGTCGCGGGCAGCACGGTCGTGTAGTTCTCGACGTGGAACTGCTTGCCGTACTGCGGGTGGGAGCCCCAGCGGCCCTCCATCCGCAGCGACTCCCCCACCTGCGCGCCGAGCAGCGCGCCCACGACGGTGAGGAGGTCGCCGGCGCCTCTGCCGGTGTCGACACGGGCGACCGTGTAGCCGTTCTCCTCGTTGGCGTACGTGATCCGCTCCAGCACGCCTTCGAGCACGGCGAGCCGCCGCTCCGCGGCTCCCGCCGCCTGCCCCGCCCCTCGACTCGCCTCGGTGGTCATGAGGCGACGGTACCGGGGCGGTGTGACAGCGGGGGCCGCGTCCGCGGTCAGGGGCCGGGGCTGTGGAAGTCCCGACGTCCTCTCCTCAGTCGGACAACTCCCACAACAGCCGGTAGTACGCGATCCGCTCGGGGGCCGCCGTGACCCCGTACGCGTCGAGCAACGGCTCCTCCCACCCCGGCCCGTAGTTCCACCGCGTGCTCCACGTGGCGACGGCGAGGTCGGCCCAGCGGTCCGCCACTCCGAGGGCGCCGAGATCGACGTGTCCGGTGCAGGCGCCGTCGTCCCCGACCAGGGTGTTGGGGGCGCAGGCGTCGCCGTGGCAGACGACGAGTTCGTCCACCGGCGGGATGCCGGAGAGGACGGCGAGGGCGCGCCGGACGGTGCCGTGCTGCCGGACGTCCTCGTCCCAGCCGGCGGGATCGATCCGCCCCGCCGCCGCGCGCGACCGCACCGCCGCCAGCCGCCGTTCGGCCGACCAGTCGAACGGGCAGTCCGCGACGGGCAGCGCGTCGTGCAGGGCGCGGAGGCCGGCTCCGACGGCGCGTACGGCGGTCGCCGGGTCGCGCTTCCAGTGGTCGTCCACGGCGGAACGTCCCGGCAGTCCGGCGGTGACGATCCAGGAACCGGTCCCGTCCGCGCCCTCCCCGAGCACGCGCGGCACCGTGGCGAACTCCGCCGCCCAGCGCAGCCGCGCCACCTCGGCGGACAGATCGGTGCGGCTTCCGTGCGGCGTCCACTTCACGAACTGCCGCGCCTCCCCCAGGCCGACCTGGAAGGTGAGACCGCCGAGTTCGTTCTCCCACACGGCTTCGATGGGTCGCCCGGCGGCGAACTCGGCGACGCACGGCGGTACGTGAACGGGCCCCTGGGGCGCGGCAGCGATCATCCGATCACTGCCGCGGTTCCAGGGTCTCAAGAGAGGTGAGGAAGGCGGGGGCGGGGAAGGTGAGGGCGGCCCGGGCGGGGGCCTTGGAGTCGCGGACGGCCGCCCGAGCAGGTGAGTCGGCGATCTCTGCGCAGTCGTCGCCCTCTCCCCCGCCGGAGGGGGAGGTCTTCCGCCGGGTGGTGGAGGTGAACACGGGGCGGCTCACAGTTCGGTGGTCGTAGGCGCGGTCTTCAGGGCGTCCACGAAGGTGGTGAAGACGCCCGCCGGGAACGTGAGGATCGCTCGGGCCGGGACCTTGGAGTCGCGGACGGCCGTGTGGGAGGAGGAGGTGGCGATCTCCACGCAGGAGTCGCCGTCGCCGGGCCCGGAGTAGGACGACTTCCACCAGTTACCGGGGGTGTCCATAGAGTGCCTCACAGCTCTTTCGCCAGCCTGTGGATGAAGTCACGCGACCGGACGGGGTCGAGTGACGCGGCCTCCACCTTATGAAAGAGCGTTCGAAAGGCTGCGAGTTGGGCCTCGGAGTCGATGAACGCCGCACCGTGCGGGCCGTCGCGTACCACCGTGTCCAGCTTCGGCAGGGCGCCTCCCACGTACGTCATGGCGCTCGCGGCGCCCGCGAACCCTTCGAGTTCGAAGGGGATCACGCGCACCGTGATGTGCTCCGCCTCGGACATCTCCACGACGCGTGCCAGCTGCGTCCGTGCAGTGGTCCGGTCGCCCACCATGATGCGCAGCGCCGCTTCGTGGACCACAGCCTCGTAGGGCGTGGGTGCGGGGCCTTCGAGAAGCACCTTGCGCCGCATACGGTGCTGGACGCGCAGGTCCAGTTCGTCTGACGGCAGCTCGGGGACCCGGTACGCGTAGACGGCTCGGGCGTAGTCCTCCGTCTGCAACGGACCGGGGACGAACAGGAACTGCGCCTCCAGCAGGTACGTGGCGTGGTGCTCCAGCTCCGCGAGATCGAGGAACGGTGTGGGCAACCGGCCCCGGAACTCCTCCCACCACCCACGTGTCCGGTCGGTCGCCATGGCCACCAACGCGTCGATCAGCGCCTCGTCCGCGCACGAGTAGTTCGCGGCGAGGCGGCGCAGCCGTTTCTCGCTCACGCCCGCGATCCCGGCCTCGATCTGGCTGATGACCGGACCGCTGACGCCGAGTTGGGCCGCCGCCTCCTTGGCGGAGAGGCCGGCCGCGTCGCGGAGCCTGCGCAGTTCGACCGCCAGCCGTAGCTGACGTGCTGTCGGCTCGCCCCGCAACGCCATCGGCCGTACCTCCCAGGTCAGTTCTCAGCGTTACCCGTTCGGGCGTCAGAGTACGCGGACGGCTTGCACCGCCTAATGAGTTAGCCCTACTGTCGGTGACGCGGCGTATACACAGCGTAAGCGCACCGCGCCGTCGCGCCCCGCCGGCTGCGGCGATGCCACCGTGCCCGACCCCCCCCTCGTCGACCGGAGTCGGTGACCCATGCCCGAAACCTCCCCCACCCCTGGGAGTACTCCCTCCCCGTCCCCAACGACCCCCGCGCCGTCACCGTCACCCGCCGCACCCTCCGGCTGATCCTCACCCTGCACGGACTGATCGGCCTCGTGGACACCGCGGAACTCCTCGGCACCGAACTGATCTCCAACGCCGTGCTGCACACCAGGGGCCCCGCCGCCCTCCGCCTCCGCTTCTCCGCCGGCGTCCTGCGGATCGGGGCGTGGGACGCCGACCCCGCACCCTCAAAGCCGCCCGCCACCCCGGAAGCCCTCGAAGACCTCGCCGGCCGGGAAGGAGGCCGCGGGCTCTTCCTGGTCAAGACCTGCGCCGACCTGTGGGGCCGGCAGCCCCTCTCCCGCGACGGCGACCGCGTCAAGGTCGTCCGGTGCGAACTGTCGGCGGCGTGAGCGAGCGGTCCGTCGGCCATCCGACGCCTGCCCGGACTCCCACGCCGTGCGCTTCCGGGCGCCCGTCCTCACGGCAGCCGCCGGCCCGCCGGGGGAGGCTGTCCGGCCACGGAGCCGGTGGCCTCCGGTCGGCTTTCGGGGCGGGTCCGTCCTGTCCGGTCAGGGGGATGCCCCGCGCAGCCGCCCCCGGTCACGATTAGGTTTCAGCCACCGTCGCCCCCTTGTCCCGATCTCGTGTAATCGATTCCAATCCTCCGTGTAATCGATTCCACGAGGAGGTGGAACGCGATGGCGAGCATCAAGGACGTCGCTGCCGAGGCAGGGGTGTCGGTCGCCACGGTTTCGCGGGTGCTGAACGACCATCCGTCGGTCAGCAGCGACGCCCGTACCCGCGTGCTGCGCGCCGTCGCGGCGCTCGGCTACCGGCCGAACGCCGTCGCCCGGTCGCTCCGCACCGACCAGACCCGCACTCTCGGCCTGGTCATCAGCGACGTGCTCAACCCGTACTTCACCGAGCTGGCCCGCTCCGTGGAGGAAGAGGCCCGCGCCCTCGGGTACAGCGTCATCATCGGGAACGCCGATGAGCGGCCCGACCTGCAGGACCACCACGTGCGGACCCTGCTCGACCGCCGGATCGACGGGCTGCTCGTCTCCCCGACCGACGGCGGCTCCCCGCTGATGCTGGACGCCGCGCGGGCGGGGACGCCCATGGTGTTCGTGGACCGGTGGATCCCGGGCGTGGACGTTCCGGTGGTGCGCGCCGACGGGCAGAGCGCCGTACGCGATCTCGTCGCCCATCTGTACGGGCTCGGGCACCGGCGGCTCGCCATCATCGCCGGCCCCGCGGCCACCACCACCGGCAGCGAGCGAGTCCAGGCCTTCCGCACGGCCCTGGCCGCGTACGGGCTGCCCCTGCCCGACGCCTACACCGGGCAGGGCGACTTCCAGGCCGAGAGCGGGCGGCGCGTCACCGAGGGCTTCCTCGACCTGCCCGAACCGCCCGAGGTCGTCTTCGCCGCCGACAACCTGATGGCCCTCGGCGCGCTCGACGCCATCCGCGCCCGCGGGCTGCGCGTGCCGGACGACATCGCGCTGGCCGCGTTCGACGACATCCCGTGGTTCGTGCACACCGATCCGCCGGTCACCGCCGTCGCGCAGCCCACCGGAGAGCTGGGCCGGGCCGCCGTACGGGCCCTGGTGGACCGCATCGAGGGGCGGCCCCCGCAGTCCGTCACCCTGCCCGCCCGGCTCGTCGTCCGCCGCTCCTGCGGTGAGACCCCCGAGGCCGCACGCACTGCGCGGTCCCCCCACTCCCCCGCACCGCCCGAGCCGCAAGCCGCCCCCGGCCCGGTCCCCGCGGCCACCGAAGTCCCCGCAACGAACAGGAGCAAGCCGTGAGCAACCCGGACGAGTTGCTGCGCATCGAAGGGATCCGGAAGACCTTCCCGGGCGTCGTCGCGCTCGACAGCGTCGACTTCGATCTGCGCCGCGGCGAGGTGCACGTGCTGCTCGGCGAGAACGGCGCGGGCAAGAGCACCCTGATCAAGATGCTGTCCGGCGCCTACACCCCCGACGCCGGGAAGATCCTCGCCGGTGGTCAGGAAGTCCGCATCCATGGCGCGCAGGACGCCGAGCGCCTCGGGATCGCCACCATCTACCAGGAGTTCAATCTCGTCCCGGACCTCACCGTCGCCGAGAACATCTTCCTGGGGCGGCAGCCGCGCCGCTTCGGGATGATCGACCGGGGGCGGATGGAGGCGGACGCCGCCGCGCTGCTGGAGCGGGTCGGCGTCAACGTCTCGCCGCGCGCCCGGGTGCGCGAACTCGGCATCGCCCGGCTCCAGATGGTGGAGATCGCCAAGGCGCTCAGCCTGGACGCCCGGGTGCTGATCATGGACGAGCCGACCGCCGTGCTCACCTCCGAGGAGGTCGAGAAGCTGTTCGCGATCGTGCGCGCGCTGCGCGCCGACGGCGTCGGCATCGTCTTCATCACCCACCACCTGGAGGAGATCGCCGCCCTGGGCGACCGCGTCACCGTCATCCGCGACGGGCGCAGCGTCGGCCAGGTGCCCGCCACCACGCCCGAGGACGAACTCGTCCGGCTGATGGTGGGCCGGTCCATCGAACAGCAGTACCCGCGCGAGCGGCCCGAGCAGGGCGAGCCGCTGCTCACCGTGGCCGGGCTCACCCGCGACGGCGTCTTCCACGACATCAGCTTCCAGGTGCACGCCGGCGAGGTCGTCGGCATCGCCGGGCTCGTCGGGGCCGGCCGTACGGAGGTGGTGCGGGCCGTGTTCGGCGCGGACCCGTACGACCACGGGTCCGTGCAGGTCGCGGGCGCCGAGCTGAAGCGGCACGACGTGAACGCGGCGATGGCCGCCGGGATCGGGCTGGTGCCCGAGGACCGCAAGGGGCAGGGCCTGGTCCTGGACGCCTCCGTGGAGGAGAACCTCGGCCTGGTCACCCTGCGGTCCGCGACCCGCGCCGGACTCGTCGACCTCAAGGGGCAGCACACCGCCGCCGAGCGGATCGCCCAGCAGTTGGGCGTGCGGATGGCGGGTCTCGGCCAGCATGTGCGGACCTTGTCCGGCGGCAACCAGCAGAAGGTCGTCATCGGCAAGTGGCTGCTGGCGAACACCAAGGTCCTCATCCTCGACGAGCCGACCCGGGGCATCGACGTCGGCGCCAAGGTCGAGATCTACCAGCTCATCAACGAGCTGACGGCCGCCGGCGCCGCCGTCCTGATGATCTCCAGCGATCTGCCCGAGGTGCTCGGCATGAGCGACCGCGTCCTGGTGATGGCGCAGGGCCGGATCGCCGGCGAACTCCCGGCCGACCAGGCCACCCAGGACGCCGTGATGGCGCTCGCCGTCAGCACCCCCTCCCCCGCAACGTCCCCCGACACGACCGAAGAGGAGGCCCCCCGTGGCCACTGACACGCTCAAGAGCAAGGCGGGCGCGGGTGGCGCCTCCGGTCTGCGCCGCCTGCTCCTCGACAACGGCGCGCTCACCGCGCTGATCGTCCTCGTCATCGCCCTGTCGGCGCTGTCCGGCGACTTCCTGACGACGGACAACCTGCTGAACATCGGCGTCCAGGCGGCCGTGACCGCCATCCTTGCCTTCGGCGTCACCTTCGTCATCGTCTCGGCGGGCATCGACCTGTCGGTCGGCTCGGTGGCGGCGCTGTCGGCGACCGTGCTCGCCTGGAGCGCCACCTCGCACGGTGTCCCGGTCGTCCTCGCGGTCCTGCTCGCGGTCGCCACAGGCATCGCGGCGGGTCTGGTCAACGGCTTCCTGATCTCCTACGGCAAGCTGCCGCCGTTCATCGCGACGCTGGCCATGCTGTCGGTGGGCCGCGGTCTGTCCCTGGTGATCTCCCAGGGCTCCCCGATCGCCCTGCCGGACTCCGTCTCCCACCTGGGCGACACCCTCGGCGGCTGGCTGCCGGTGCCCGTCCTGGTGATGGTCGTGATGGGCCTGATCACCGCGCTGGTCCTGGGCCGCACCTACATCGGCCGCTCCATGTACGCGATCGGCGGCAACGAGGAGGCGGCCCGCCTCTCCGGTCTGCGCGTCAAGCGGCAGAAGCTCGCCATCTACGCCCTGTCGGGGCTGTTCGCCGCCGCCGCGGGCATCGTCCTCGCCGCCCGGCTGTCCTCCGCGCAGCCGCAGGCCGCCAACGGCTACGAGCTGGACGCCATCGCCGCCGTCGTCATCGGCGGCGCCTCCCTGGCGGGCGGCACCGGCAAGGCGTCGGGCACGCTGATCGGCGCGCTGATCCTCGCCGTGCTGCGCAACGGCCTCAACCTGCTGTCGGTGTCCGCGTTCTGGCAGCAGGTCGTCATCGGCGTCGTCATCGCGCTGGCCGTGCTGCTGGACACCGTGCGCCGCAAGGCCGGCGCCACCCCGCAGACCGCGGGCACCGGCAGCGGCGGCGGCAGGGGCAAGCAGGCGGCGACGTACGGTCTGGCGGCCGTGGTCACCGTCGCCCTGGTGGCCGCGACCTCCCTGCTGCACACCGGCTCCTCCTCCACCACCCCGAAGATGGGCCTGTCGCTGTCCACGCTGAACAACCCGTTCTTCGTGCAGATCCGGTCGGGCGCGCAGGCCGAGGCGAAGAAGCTCGGTATCGACCTGACCGTCACCGACGCCCAGAACGACGCCTCCCAGCAGGCCAACCAGCTCCAGAACTTCACCAGTTCCAGCCTCGGCGCGATCATCGTCAACCCGGTGGACTCGGACGCGGCCAGCAACTCGGTGAAGGCCGCCGACAAGGCCGGCATCCCGGTGATCGCCGTGGACCGCGGCGTCAACAACGCCACGACGGACGCGCTGGTCGCCTCCGACAACGTGGCCGGCGGCGAGCTGGCCGCCAGGACGATCGCCGAGAAGCTCGGCGGCCACGGCAGGATCGTGATCCTCCAGGGCCAGGCGGGCACCTCCGCCGCCCGGGAGCGCGCCGCCGGCTTCGCCCAGGGCCTCAAGTCCTACCCGGGCATCCAGGTGCTGGCCCAGCAGCCCGCCGACTTCGACCGCACCAAGGGCCTCGACGTGATGTCGAACCTGCTCCAGGCCCACCCGGACGTGCAGGGCGTGATCGCCGCCAACGACGAGATGGCGCTCGGCGCGGTCAAGGCGCTCGGCTCCAAGGCCGGCACGTCCGTCCAGGTCGTCGGCTTCGACGGCACCCCGGACGGCCTGACCGCCGTCAAGAAGGGCACGCTGTACGCGTCCGTGGCGCAGCAGCCCAGCCAGCTCGGCAGGATCGCCGTGGACAACGCGCTGAGGGCGACCCAGGGCAAGAAGGTCGAGTCGACGGTGAAGGTGCCGGTCAAGGTGGTAACGAAGGAGAACGTGGCCGGGTTCAGCGGCTGACCGGCCCGTGTTCGGACGAGCCGAGGGCTCCCGGTCCAGGCGGACCGGGGGCCCGCGGCCGGATGAACCGTCGGCTCCAGGTGAGTCGGCGGCTCGCGTACGAGCCGAGGGCTCTCGGCCGGACGATCCGGCCGGTACGCGCTTTTGGTGAGGAGACACTGCGCATGTACGACTACGACCTGCTGGTCGTCGGATCGGCCAACGCCGACCTGGTGATCGGCGTCCAGCGGCGGCCCGCGGCCGGGGAGACGGTGCTCGGCTCCGACCTGGCCGTCCACCCCGGCGGCAAGGGCGCCAACCAGGCGGTGGCCGCCGCCCGCCTCGGGGCCCGCACCGCCCTGCTGGCCCGGGTCGGCGACGACGCGCACGGCCGGCTGCTGCTGGACTCGCAGCGGGCGGCCGGGGTGGACCCGGCGGGCGTCCTGGTCGGCGGCGCGCCGACCGGCGTCGCCCTGATCACGGTGGACCCCTCCGGGGACAACTCCATCGTGGTCTCGCCGGGTGCCAACGGCCGGCTCACTCCCGAGGACGTGCGCGCGGCGGCCGCTCTGGTCCGCTCCGCCCGGGTGGTCTCCGCCCAGCTGGAGGTCCCGCTGGAGACGGTCGTGGAGGCGGTACGGCAGCTCGCGCCCGGCAGCCGGTTCGTGCTGAACCCGTCGCCGCCGCGGGAACTGCCGCCGGAACTGCTGGAGGCGTGCGACCCGCTGATCGTCAACGAGCACGAGGCGAAGGTCATCCTCGGCGGGGACGGGGGCGACGACCCGGAGGACTGGGCGCGGGCGCTGCTCGCGCGCGGGCCGCGCTCGGTGGTCGTCACCCTCGGCGCCGAGGGCGCGCTGGTCGCCTCCGCCGACGGGGCCGTACGGGTGCCGTCGGTGAAGGTGGACGCCGTGGACACCACCGGCGCGGGCGACGCGTTCACCGCGGCGCTGGCCTGGCGGCTCGGCGCGGGCACGTCCCTCGCCGAGGCGGCGGCCTACGCGGCCCGGGTCGGCGCGGTGGCCGTGACGCGGCGGGGCGCGCAGGAGTCGTACCCGACGGCGGACGAGGTCGAGGACGTATGAAGAAGGCGGGCATCCTGAACCGTCACCTGTCCGGTGCGCTGGCCGAGCTGGGCCACACCGACCAGGTGCTGGTGTGCGACGCGGGCATGCCGATACCGGACGGGCCGCGCGTGGTGGACCTGGCGTTCCGGGCCGGGGTCCCGTCCTTCGCCGAGGTGCTGGACGGGCTGCTGGCCGAGCTGGTCGTGGAGGGCGCCACGGCGGCGGCCGAGGTCCGCGGGGCCAACCCGGCGGCGGCCGCCCTGCTGGCCGGTCACTTCCCCGGGCTGGCGTTCGTCCCGCACGAGCGGCTCAAGGAGCTGTCGGCGGGGGCGCGGCTGGTCGTCCGGACCGGGGAGGCCCGGCCGTACGCCAACGTGCTGCTGCGGTGCGGGGTGTTCTTCTAGGGTCCCTCGTCCGGATCAGGCCGGGTCAGGGAGCGGGGTCCGGCGAGGGGCCAGCTCCCGCGCGTTGGGCAGTGGGGGAGCCTCGCAAGACGGAGGAGGGCGTCATGGCGGAGCCGTGGCAACCGACGACGCGGCGTGGAGCCCCTGCTCGAAGAGCTTGGGGGAGCGGGTGCCAGAGCCCGCGAGCCCGGCACGATCCAAGCGGGAGGCGCTAGGCGCGCGGGGGTCTGTCAGGCGGGTGCGGGTGTCGGTCCCGGGGCAGGACCCGGGCCCGGCCCCGGACAGCTTCGAGGGGGCCCGGTCGACGACCCGGCCCCCTCGGCTCTTCCCCTCCTGTACCGGCACCCCCGGGAATCCCCCCCGGGTCCCCCCACGGGGATGCCGATGCCAGATACGACACGCGTCGGGCGCGAAGGGTTGCACGTCCGGTGAAGATCTTTTCCGGAAGCCGGCGGGGCACGGTGCTCACCGGATCACCTGGGTCACGAACCGCTCCGCCGTCTCCGCCAGCACCTCCCGTCCGTCCCGTGCCCACAACGCCTCGTTGAACAGCTCCACTTCGATGGGACCGGTGTAACCGGCCGCCTCCACGCGCCCCTTCCACTCCCGCAGGTCGATCGCGCCGTCGCCGAGTTGGCCGCGGCCGTTGAGGACGCCCGCGGGGAGCGGGGTGATCCAGTCGGCGAGCTGGAAGGCGTGGATGCGGCCGGCCGCGCCCGCGCGGGCGATCTGCTCGGGGGCCCGGTCGTCCCACCAGATGTGGTACGTGTCCACGGTCACGCCGACCTGGTGGGCGGGGAAGCGTTCGGCCAGGTCGAGGGCCTGGGCGAGGGTGGAGACGACGCAGCGGTCGGCGGCGAACATGGGGTGCAGGGGCTCGATGGCCAGCCTCACGCCGTGGTCCTCGGCGTGCGGGGCGAGTTCCGCGAGGGCGTCGGCGACGCGTTCGCGGGCGCCGCGCGGGTCCTTGTCACCGCGCGGCAGCCCGCCGCAGACCAGGACGAGGGTGTCGGTGCCGAGCGTGGCGGCCTCCTCGACCGCCCGGCGGTTGTCGGCCAGGGCCGCCGCCCGCTCCTCGGAGCCGGTCGCGGTGAGGAAGCCGCCGCGGCACAGGGTGGTGACGGTGAGGCCCGCGTCCCGGACGAGTTTCGCGACGGCCTCGACACCGTACGCCCGGACCGGCTCGCGCCACAGACCCACGTGCGACACACCCGACCCGACGCAGGCCTGCGTGAGTTCGGACAGGGAGAGTTGCCTGACCGTCATCTGGTTGACGGAGAAGCGGGAAAGATCGGGGGCGGTCGCGGGGAGGGCCGCGTCCGGGGCGGGGACGGTCGGCTTCGGGCCGGTCACGAGGTCACTCCGTACAGCGACAGCAGGGTGCGCATGCGCTCCTCGGCGAGCTCGGGATCGGGGAACAGGCCGAGACCGTCGGCGAGTTCGTAGGCGCGGGCCAGGTGCGGCAGGGAACGGGCCGACTGGAGGCCGCCGACCATCGTGAAGTGACTCTGGTGACCGGCGAGCCAGGCCAGGAACACCACGCCCGTCTTGTAGAAGCGGGTGGGGGCCTCGAAGAGGTGGCGGGCGAGCGGGACGGTGGGGTCGAGCAGGGCGCGGAAGCCCGCCCTGTCCCCGGTGTCCAGGACGCGTACCGCCTCGGCGGCCAGCGGTCCCAGCGGGTCGAAGACGCCGAGCAGCGCGTGGCTGAAGCCCTGCCCGTCGCCCTCGATCAGCTCGGGGTAGTGGAAGTCGTCGCCGGTGTAGCAGCGCACGCCCTTCGGCAGCTGGCGGCGCAGGTCCGCCTCACGGCCGGCGTCCAGCAGGGAGATCTTGACGCCGTCCACCTTGTCGGGGTGGGCGGCGATGACGTCCAGGAGGACGCCGGTGGCGGCGTCCAGGTCGGTCGAGCCCCAGTAGCCCTCCAGCGCCGGGTCGAACATGGGGCCGAGCCAGTGCAGGATCACCGGTTCGGCGGCCTGGCGGAGCAGATGACCGTAGACCTCCAGGTAGTCGTCCGGTCCCTGGGCGGTGGCGGCGAGGGCGCGGGAGGCCATCAGGATCGCCTGCGCGCCGGACTCCTCGACGACGGCGAGCTGTTCCTCGTAGGCGGCGCGGATGCCGGCGGGCGTCATCGACGCGGACCGGTCGGTGAGCTGGTCGGTACCGACGCCGCAGGCGATACGGCCGCCCACCGCCTTCGCCTCCGCCGCCGACCGGCGGATCAGTTCGGCCGCGCCCGTCCAGTCCAGGCCCATGCCCCGCTGCGCGGTGTCCATCGCCTCGGCGACGCCGAGCCCGTGGGACCACAAGTGGCGGCGGAAGGCGAGGGTGGCGTCCCAGTCGACGGCGGCGGGCGTGTCGGGCGAGGCGTCCGCGAACGGGTCGGCGACGACGTGCGCCGCCGAGAAGACCGTACGGGAGGCCAGAGGCGCGCCGGCGGTGGCGACGAAGGGCTCGGTGCGGGGGGCGTAGGCCCTCAGACCGCCCGTCGCGTCGGGCAGGTGGAGGGTCACAGCCGGATCTCCGGGACCTCGACGCGGCGGCCCTCGGCGGCGGACTTCAGGCCGAGTTCGGCGAGCTGGACGCCGCGGGCGCCGGCCAGCAGGTCCCAGTGGTAGGGGGTGCCGGCGTGGACGTGCCTGAGGAACAGCTCCCACTGCGCCTTGAAGCCGTTGTCGAACTCCGTGTTGTCGGGCACCCGTTGCCACTGCCGGCGGAAGTCCTCGGTGGCCGGGATGTCGGGGTTCCACACCGGCTTGGGGGTGGCCGAACGGTGCTGGACGCGGCACTCGCGCAGCCCGGCGACGGCGGAGCCCTCGGTGCCGTCCACCTGGAACTCGACCAGTTCGTCGCGGTGGACGCGGACCGCCCAGGAGGAGTTGATCTGCGCGATCGCGCCGCCCTCCAGTTCGAAGAGGCCGTAGGCGGCGTCGTCGGCGGTGGCGTCGTAGGGCTTGCCGTTCTCGTCCCAGCGCTGCGGGATGTGGGTGGCGGTCAGGGCCTGGACGGAGGTGACGCGGCCGAACAGCTCGTGCAGGACGTACTCCCAGTGCGGGAACATGTCCACGACGATGCCGCCGCCGTCCTCGGCGCGGTAGTTCCAGCTCGGGCGCTGGGCCTCCTGCCAGCCGCCCTCGAAGACCCAGTAGCCGAACTCGCCTCGCACGGAGAGGATCCGGCCGAAGAAGCCGCCGTCGATCAGCCGCTTCAGCTTGAGCAGCCCCGGCAGGAAGATCTTGTCCTGGACGACGCCGTGCCTGACGCCCTTGGCCTGGGCGAGGCGGGCGAGTTCGAGGGCGCCGGCGAGGCCGGTGGCGGTGGGCTTCTCGGTGTAGACGTGCTTGCCGGCGGCGATGGCCTTGCCGAGCGCCTCCTCGCGGGCGGAGGTGACCTGCGCGTCGAAGTAGACGTCCACGTCCGGGTCGGCGAGGACGGCGTCGAGGTCGGTCGACCAGTGCTCCAGGCCGTGCCGGTCGGCGAGCGCCCTGAGGGCGTGCTCGCGGCGGCCGACCAGGACCGGTTCCGGCCACAGCACGGTGCCGTCGCCGAGGTCGAGTCCGCCCTGCTCGCGCAGGGCGAGGATCGAGCGGACCAGGTGCTGGCGGTGGCCCATGCGTCCGGTGACGCCGTTCATGGCGATCCGCACCGTCTTGCGTGTCACGTCGGTCCCTTCGTACGTGTCCGGGGCCCACGGGGTCGTCCCGTACGGGTCGTCCCGTAGGAAGCGCGCGTGCCGGGGCGGGTGCCAGCGGGGCGCCGGGTGGGCGGCGATGGCGGCGGTGGCACTGGTGAACCGTGTAGCAAGCGCTTTCTATACGAGGAGAAGCTAGCGCCGGGCGGCGGCGGGGACAAGAGGGCGACGGGAACAGGACCGGTGAGCGGGGCGGGAACCGGACCGCACGACGGGTCCCGTCGGGACGACCGCGAGACGAGGCCGGTTTGTTCGAGGGGGCGAACAAAGGCGCGCGGAGGGCCGTAAGGTCTGGACGACACGCACCACCAGACGCGCGACCGGAGGACGACGAGATGACGGTGACCCTTGCGGACGTGGCGGCCCGCGCCCAGGTCTCGCCCGCGACGGTGTCGCGCGTGCTGAACGGCAACTACCCGGTGGCCGCCTCCACCCGGGAACGGGTGCTGAAGGCGGTCGAGGAGCTGGACTACGTGCTCAACGGCCCCGCCAGCTCGCTGGCCGCCGCCACCTCCGACCTGGTCGGCATCCTCGTCAACGACATCGCCGACCCGTTCTTCGGGATCATGGCGAGCGCGATCCAGTCGGAGATAGGCGGCCCCGGCGGCCGGGCCGGCGGCGAACGGCTGGCCGTGGTGTGCAACACGGGCGGCTCGCCGGAACGCGAACTGACGTATCTGACGCTGCTGCAACGGCAGCGGGCGGCGGCCGTGGTGCTGACCGGCGGCGCGGTGGAGTCGGAGCCGCACGCGGAGGCGGTCGCGGCGAAGCTGCGCAAGCTGGCGGAGGCGGGGACCCGGGTGGTGCTGTGCGGGCGGCCGCCGGCGCCGGGCACCGGGTCGGTCGCGCTCGCCTTCGACAACCGCGGCGGCGCGCGGCAGCTCACCGGGCACCTGATCGGGCTGGGGCACCGGCGGCTCGGCTACATCGCCGGCCCCGAGGAGCGGACCACCACCCGGCACCGGCTGGAGGGGCACCGCGAGGCGCTGACGGCGGCCGGCATCGCGGACGACCCGCGCCGGACCGTGCACGGACGCTACGACCGCACCTCCGGTCACGAGGCCACACTGGAACTGCTGCGCCGCGACCCGGAACTGACGGCGGTCGTCGCCGCGAACGACTCCGTGGCGCTGGGGGCGTGCGCGGCGCTGCGCGAGTCGGGGCTGCGGGTGCCCCAGGACGTGTCGGTGGCCGGCTTCGACGACCTGCCCTTCAGCGTGGACGCGGTGCCGGCGCTGACGACGGTACGGCTGCCGCTGGCGGAGGCGGGGGCGCGGGCGGGCCGTATCGCGATGGGCCGCGAGGAGCCCCCGCCGGGCGGCATCGCGACGGTGCGGGGCGAGCTGATGGTGCGCGGGTCCTCCGGAGTGCCGCGGGGGTGAGGACGGGGCTTCGCCTGATGAGCGGGCCGGGGCGGCGGTTCCGGTCGTCCGGCGCGGGTACACCTGTGGCCATGAAACTGGCGTTCTCCACCCTCGGTGTCCCCGGTCTGCCCGTCCCGGACGTGCTCGCTCTCGCCGTCGCGAACGGCTATCACGGAGTCGAGCTGCGCGCCCACCACGAGGAGCCGGTGCATCCGGGGCTCGGCCCCGAGCGGCGCGCAGAGGTGGCGGCGGAGTTCAAGGCGGCGGGGGTCGAGCTCCTGGGCCTCGCGGGATACGCGCGGGTCGCGGCGCCCGGCGACGACGCGCCGGTGCTGGCCGAGATCCGGGCGCTGCTCGAACTCGCCCGGGACCTGGGCGCCCCGTACGTACGGGTCTTCCCGGGCGGCGACAGGGACCTGCCGCGCGAGGAGGGCGACGCCATCGCCGCGCGGCGCCTGGGCGTCGCCGCGGAGGACGCGGCGGGCCTCGGGGTGCGCATCCTGCTGGAGACCCACGACTCGCACCCCACCGGCGCCGACGCGATCCGCGTCCTGGGCCCGGTCGGCCACCGCAACGTGGGCGCGCTGTGGGACGTGATGCACCCCTGGCTGGCCGGCGAACAGCCGACGGACACCTACGCGGCCCTCGCCCCGCACCTCGGATACGTACAGGTCAAGGACATCGCCTCCGCCGACGACCGCACCCCGGTCGCCCTCGGCGCGGGCGTCCTGCCCCTGGCCGAGTGCGTCGAGGTCCTCTCCCGCCACGGCTGGGACGGCTGGCTCTGCTGGGAGTACGAAAAGCGCTGGTACGACGCGGCGCCCCCGCTCCCGGACCTCCTGTCCCCGGCCCGCGACCACCTGACCAAACTCCTGACGGAGTCGGCGTAACTCTGTCGCGTGCGGCGCTCACGCCCAGGTCAGTGCCTGGTCAACGGCATGTCGGGCGTGGGACGAACGGGGCGTACGGGGTGGGTCCGGGGGTGCCGCGTTCGCCATGGGGTGGCTCGGGGCCGCGTGCACCGGTGCGACCACCCGAACGAGGTCGGCGCCCGGCGGTGGAGGGAGGGGCGGTAGCCCGGCGGGGCCGGGTGGTGTCTCCCTCCGGTGCGCGGTCGTGGTCTCCGGGGGGCCGGGCGGCGCCTCCCTCCGGTTCGCCGTCGTACTCGCGCCTCGGCCGTGCTGCGCGCTCCCTTGACTGGCAGAAACTTCCCGGATATCAGTGGCTCCTCGGAAGTTTCCTTCAGCGATGACACTCCAGCGGATCCCCCTCCGGAAGGAGCGCACGTGCACGACTCCAGCACGGGAAGCAGCGCAAGACCGGGAGACACCGCACGACCCACAGAGGGACGGGACGGCGCGCGTCCGTCCAGACGTCTCGTCCTCGCCGCCACCGCCGGGGTCACCGCCGCCGTGGCGGTGCAGGGCGGCAGTGCGCACGCCGCCGCCCCCGCCCGTCCCGACGACCGGCGGCTGCGCGCCCTCATCTCGCGGATGACCCTCGAGGAGAAGGTCGGCCAGCTCTTCGTGATGCGGGTCTACGGCCACTCCGCCACCGATCCCGACCAGGCCGACATCGACGCCAACCTCGGCGAGATCGGCGTCCGCACCGCCGCCGAACTGGTCGCGAAGTACCGCGTCGGCGGCGTCATCTACTTCACCTGGGCCCACAACACCCGTGACCCGCGGCAGATCGCCGACCTGTCCAACGGCATCCAGCGGGCCTGCCTCACCCAGCCCCGCGGGCTGCCCGCGCTCATCGCCACCGACCAGGAACACGGCATCGTCTGCCGGATCGGCGCGCCCGCCACCCTCTTCCCCGGCGCGATGGCGATCGGCGCCGGCGGTTCCGTCTCCGACGCCCGCACCCTCGGCCGGATCTCCGGCGCCGAACTGCGCGCGATGGGCGTCAACCAGGACTACTCCCCCGACGCCGACGTGAACGTCAACCCGGCCAACCCGGTCATCGGCGTCCGCTCCTTCGGCGCAGACCCGGACGCCGTGGCCCGTCTGGTGGCGGCGGAGGTGCGCGGCTACCAGGACTCCCGCGTCGCGGCCACCGCCAAGCACTTCCCCGGGCACGGCGACACCGCCGTCGACAGCCACTACGGCTTTCCCGTCATCACCCACACCCGTGAGCAGTGGGAGCGGCTGGACGCCGTGCCGTTCCGCGCCGCGATCCGGGCGGGCATCGACTCCGTGATGACCGCCCACATCCAGTTCCCGGCGCTGGACGACTCCGGCGACCCGGCCACCCTCTCCCACCCCATCGTCACCGGCATCCTCCGCGGTGAACTCGGCTACGACGGCGTGGTGATCACCGACTCGCTCGGCATGGAGGGCGTGCGCACCAAGTACGGCGACGACCGGGTGCCCGTGCTCGCCCTGAAGGCGGGGGTGGACCAGTTGCTCAACCCGCCGTCCCTCGACGTGGCGTGGAACGCGGTCCTCAGGGCCGTGCGCGAGGGCGAACTCACCGAGGCCCGTATCGACGAATCGATCCTGCGCATCCTGCGGCTCAAGGCGCGACTCGGTCTGTTCGACGGCCCCTACGTCACCTCGGCCGGTGTCGCCCGCACCGTCGGCACCCGCGCGCACCTGGCCGCCGCCGACCGTATCGCCGAGCGGACCACCACCCTCCTCGTCAACGAGAAGCGCCTGCTGCCGCTCTCCCGGCGCACCCACCGCGAACTCCTGGTCGTCGGCGCCGATCCCGCCTCCCCGTCGGGCACCACCGGGCCGCCCACCACCGTGCTCGCCGCCGCCCTCACCGAACTCGGCTTCACCGCGACCGCCCTGTCCACCGGCACCGCTCCGTCCGCCGCGGTCATCGACCGGGCCGTCGCGGCGGCGCAGGACGCGGACGCGGTCGTCGTCGCGACGTACAACGTCACGGCGGGCAGCGCGCAGCGGACGCTGGTGGAGCGGCTGACGGCGACGGGCCGCCCCGTGATCGCGGTCGCCGTCCGCAATCCCTACGACGTCGCCCAGCTCCCCGGCGTCCCCGCCGTCCTCGCCGCCTATGCGTGGACCGACGTGGAGGTGCGCGCCGCCGCCCGCGTGATCGCCGGGCGGGTCGGGCCGCGCGGGAAGCTGCCGGTGCCGGTGCCCCGCGCCGACGACCCGGCCACGCCCCTCTACCCCGTCGGGTACGGCCTGTCCTACTAGCGTGTTTCGACAGTAGCGTCGTCCGCCCGAAGGGCGGGGCCCGCGGTGTCCGGTGCGGTGGATCGCAAGGCGGAGGGTATCCGCGTACCGGGCGTACGCGGACGGTCCCGACAACGCGGCGAGGCGCCGTGCCAGGCGTCGCGGGCACGGGACTTCCGAAACACGCCCCAGGGCCTTTCGTCCGGAGCACGCCGGGCTCTCCGCCGGCCTGGGACGGCCCCGCCGCGGAGGGTCACCCCGGGCGGCGGGACGGAGAAGGGGCGGCGACGCGGCACCTCCCCCTCAGCACAGGATCCAGCCGCTCGTCGCCGACACCGCCCCCACCGACCCGCCGACGCGTACGCAGCGGTGGCCGGCGTGCACGGTGACCGGGCCCGCGTGGAAGGAGAAGCGGCCCTTGTCGGTGACCGGACGGTTGCCGCGCGCCTGCACGGTCACCGACATCACCTGCTTGCCCCCGGCCCGCCGGGGCAGGGTCAGGGCGCACACGTAGCCGCCGTCCCGGTAGACGTGCACGGAGCCGGTGGCGAAGGTCACCGTCTTGACCTGACGGCCTGCGCAGGAGGAGGCAGCCGCCTGCGCGGTGCCGGGCAGGGCGAGCGAGAGCAGCCCGGCCCCGGTCAGCACGGCCGTGCCGAGTGCCAGCCGCCGACGGATCGCACCACTGTTCACAGTCGCCCCTCCCCTGTCCTTTTCCGTACAGGCGTACGGACGCAGGACGCACGTCCGATGGTTGCCTCGGGGTGACGGAACTCCTGCGGGGCGCGGCGGCCGCCGGGCCGGTTCAGCGGGGCGCGCCGACCGGTTCCTCCGGCTCGGAGGCGCCGACGAAGGTCCGCCACAGCTCGGCGTACCGGCCGCCGCGGGCCAGCAGTTCGTCGTGCGTGCCGTCCTCGGCGACCCGGCCGCGGTCCATGACGACCACCCGGTCGGCGCGGGCGGCCGTCGTCAGCCGGTGGGCGACCACGAGCGTCGTACGGCGGCCGGCGAGCCGGTCGGTGGCCTGGTTGACCTGCGCCTCGGTGGCCAGGTCCAGCGCGGCCGTCGCCTCGTCCAGCAGCAGGACGTCGGGGTCGACGAGTTCGGCGCGGGCCAGCGCGATCAGCTGGCGCTGGCCGGCCGACAGGTTGCGGCCCCGCTCGGCGACCCGGTGCAGATAGCCGCCCTCCAGCGTGGCGATCATCTCGTGCGCGCCGACGGCCCGCGCCGCCGCCTCCACCTCGGCGTCGGTGGCGTCCGGGCGGCCGTAGGCGATGGCGTCACGGACGGTGCCGGGGAAGAGGTACGCCTCCTGCGGGACGACGCCGAGCCGGCGCCGGTACGCGGTCAGGTCCAGCGCCCGGATGTCGACGCCGTCCACGGTCACCCGGCCGCCGGTCGGGTCGTAGAACCGGGCCACCAGCTTGACCAGCGTCGACTTGCCCGCGCCGGTCTCGCCGACGAAGGCGACGGTCTGCCCGGCCGGGATGCCGAGATCGATGCCGGTGAGGGCCTCCTCCTCGTCGCCGTAGGCGAAGCGCACGTCCTCGAAGGCGATCTCGCCGCGCAGCGCGGTGACCTCGCGGGGCTCGGCGGGCGGCTTCGTGGAGGTCGGCTCCTGGAGGAGCTCCTGGATGCGGCCCAGGGAGACGGTGGCCTGCTGGTAGCCGTCGAAGACCTGCGAGAGCTGCTGGACGGGCGCGAAGAACAGGTCGATGTAGAGGAGGTACGCCACCAGGGCGCCCGTGGTCAGCGTCGCCGCCTCCACCCGGCCCGCACCCGCGATCAGCACGGACGCCGCCGCGACCGAGGACAGGAACTGCACGAACGGGAAGTACACCGAGATCAGCAGCTGGCCCCGGATCCGGGCCTGGCGGTAGCTGTCGCTGCGCTCGGCGAACCGGCGCCCGCCGTCCCGCTCGCGCCGGAACGCCTGCACGATCCTGAGCCCGGACACCGACTCCTGGAGGTCGGCGTTGACCGCCGAGACCCGCTCGCGCGCCAGCTGGTACGCCTTCACGCTGGCCCGGCGGAAGAAGAACGTGGCGAGGACCAGCGGCGGCAGCGTCGCGAACACCACCAGCGCCAGCTGCACGTCGATCACCAGCAGGGCGACCATGATGCCGAAGAAGGTGACCACGGAGACGAACGCCGTGACCAGTCCCGTCTGGAGGAACGTCGACAAGGCGTCGACATCCGTCGTCATCCGCGTCATGATGCGGCCGGTCAGCTCGCGCTCGTAGTAGTCGAGGCCGAGCCGCTGGAGCTGGGCGAAGATCTTCAGCCGCAGCGCGTACAGCACCCGTTCGCCGGTGCGGCCGGTCATCCGGGTCTCGCCGGTCTGCGCCGCCCACTGCACGAGGACGGCGAGCAGCCCGAGCAGCGCCGCCGACCAGACCGCGCCGAGCGCCATCCGGCTGACGCCCTGGTCGATGCCGTGCCGGATCAGCACGGGCAGCAGCAGGCCCATCCCGGCGTCCACGGCGACCAGGCCGAGGCTGACCAGCAGGGGCAGGCCGAAGCCGTGCAGCAGCCTGCGCAGCCCGTACGACTCCTCGGGCCTCACCGCGCGGTCCTCGTCGACGTCCGGGGTGTCGGTGGCCGGCGGCAGGGCCTCCACCTGGGCCAGCAGCTCGGGCGTGGCGGGCATCCCGGCCAGCGCCGTGTCGCGGGGCTCGCGCTCGCCCGCCCACAGCTTGGGCGTGATCCCGCGCTCGGCGTCGAACTCGGCGTCCAGTTCGTCGCGCACCGAGGTGTCCTCGTGGGGCGCGGCGGGCGTGACATGGCCTTCGGAGACGCCGCCGAGCTCGTCGGGGTCGGTGAGCAGGCTCCGGTAGAGGGCGCAGCGCTCCTGGAGTTCGTCGTGGGTGCCGACGTCGGCGAGGCGGCCGCCGTCGAGGACGGCGATGCGGTCGGCGAGGCCGAGCGTGGAGCGGCGGTGCGCGATGAGGAGGGTGGTACGGCCCTCCATCACCTGCTTGAGCGCCTCGTGGATCTCGTGCTCGACCCGGGCGTCCACGGCGGAGGTGGCGTCGTCCAGGACCAGCAGGCGCGGGTCGGTGAGGATCGCGCGGGCGAGCGCGACCCGCTGGCGCTGGCCGCCGGACAGGGTCAGGCCCTGCTCGCCGACCGTGGTGTCGTAGCCCTCGGGCAGCTCGGCGATGAAGCGGTCCGCCTGGGCGGCGCGGGCGGCGGCTTCGATCTCCTCCTCGGTGGCGTCCGGGCGGCCGTAGGCGATGTTGGCGCGGACGGTGTCGGAGAAGAGGAAGGAGTCCTCGGGGACGAGTCCGATCGCGGCCCTGAGCGAGTCCAGGGTCAGTTCGCGCACTTCGTGCCCGCCGACGAGGACGGCACCGTGGGTGACGTCGTAGAAGCGCGGCAGGAGCAGGGAGAGCGTGGACTTGCCGGAGCCGGAGGAGCCGACGACGGCGAGGGTCTCGCCGGGGCGGATCTCGAAGCTGAGGCCCTTCAGGACGGGGCGCTCGGGGTCGTAGCCGAAGGAGACGTCGTCGAACTCGACGGTCGCCGGGGCGTCGGCGGGCAGCTCCTTGGCGCCCTCGGTCAGCGTGGGCTCGGTGTCGATCAGCTCCAGGACGCGTTCGGTGCTCGCGCGGGCCTGCTGGCCGACGGTGAGGACCATGGCGAGCATCCGGACCGGGCCGACCAGCTGGGCGAGGTACGTGGAGAAGGCGACGAACGTGCCGAGCGTGATGTGGCCCTTCACCGCCAGCCAGCCGCCGAGCGCCAGCATGGCGACCTGGCCGAGCGCGGGCACGGCCTGGAGCGCGGGCGTGAACCGGGCGTTCAGCTTGATGGTGCGCAGCCGCCCGGCGAACAGCCGCCGGCCCACCGCGCGCAGCTTGGCCGTCTCCTGTTCCTCCTGCCCGAACCCCTTCACCACGCGGACGCCGCTGACCGCGCCGTCCACCACGCCCGCGACCGCGGCGGCCTGCGCCTGCGCGTACCAGGTGGCGGGGTGCAGCCTGGTGCGGCTGCGCCGGGCGATCCAGCCGAGGGCGGGGGCGACGGCGAGCGCGACGAGGGTCAGCGGCCAGGACAGCCAGGCCATGATCCCCAGGGAGATCAGGAAGAGCAGGACGTTGCCGATGGTCATCGGCAGCATGAAGAGCAGGCCCTGGATCAGCTGGAGGTCGCTGGTGGCCCGGCCGATCACCTGGCCGGTGGACAGCTCGTCCTGGCGGCGGCCGTCGAGCCGGGTGATCGTGCCGTACATCTCCGTACGGAGGTCGTGCTGGACGTCCAGCGCGAGGCGGCCGCCGTAGTAGCGGCGGACGAAGGTCGCGGCGTAGACGAGGAGGGCGGCGACGACGAGGGCTGCCGCCCAGGGGGCCATGGCGCGGGTGTGGTCGCCGATGACGTCGTCGATGATCACCTTGGTGATCAGGGGGACGACGGCCATGACCGCCATGCCGGCGAGGGAGGAGGCGAGGGCGAGGACGACGTCCTTCGGGTAGCGCCATGCGTAGGCGGCCAGCCTGCGTGCCCAACCTCGTTGCTCACCCGGCTGCGCTGCCACGTCGGTGCCTTTCTGGTGGTCCGGTCTTCCGAGAGGCACCAACGCGGGCGGGCGCGGATTTCATCCCGCTGTAACAAAGCGGGACGCTGTGGTGAAGCGGGCGTGCCGAGCGGTGTGTTCGTCCTCGCGTTCGTGTGCGGAGGCGGGTGGGTGGGGGCTGGTCGCGCTCGCGCGGCGAAGCCGCATGTCGACGCTGCCCCGTGCCGCTGAGAAGCCTGCGCGCGGCCGGAGGCCACAGCCCTGGAGGTCGGTTCGCACCCGGAGGTGGTAGAAGCGGGTCGTCTGGGCGGGGTTCTCGTTGTCGTCGCTCACCAGGAGGACGCGGAGGTCGCCTCGGATGTCGCGGCCGGTGATCGTCATGCCCTCGATGTTGTCGAGGAGCGGGTTCGGCTGGGGCTGCTTGGCGGTGGCGCCGAGGGACGGGCAGGCGGCGATGTCGGCCAGCGGCGTCTTCTCGACCAGCCGGACGCCGGACTGCCCGGTCAGGCGGTCGACCTCGGCGGTGTCGGTGGCCTGGCGCGGGTCGGCGAGGTAGAGGCGCACGGTGTTGCCGACGCCGGAGGTGAAGCCGCGCTCCAGGACGAGCAGGCGACCGTCGGGCGTGGCCTGCACCTCGGGGACGCCGAGGCCGTCGTCCGTGCGGTACGCGTACTGCGCGCCGAGCCGGAAGCGGCCGTCGCCGGTGCGCTGCCAGGTCTGGAAGCGCACGATGCCCGCGGCGTCGCCGGCGAGCGCGTACTCCATGGAGGCGAGCAGGGTGCGGCCGTCGGGCAGCAGGGTCAGGCCCTCGAAGGTCTGGTTGGCGGTGGCGCGGCCGGCCGGGGCGACCAGCAGGGAGGACGGCACGGGGAGCCGGTCGAGGATGCGGCCGGCGCGGGAGTAGCGGCGCACCGACGGCTCGGTCTCGGAGGTGACGAGCCGGGTGCCGTCGCGGTCGACGACCAGCGCCTCGGAGTCGAGCGCGGCGCCGTTCTCGTCGGCGAGCCGCACCACACCGGTCGGCCGCAGCGTACGGCGGTCCAGGGTGAACAGCGACGAACGGTCCGAGAGGGCCGCGAGGTCGCCGTGCCGGTCGGCGGCCAGCGCGGAGAGATTGCCGACGTAGTTCCCCCGGTACGTCGTCTTGTCCAGGGCGTCGGAGAAGCGGTCCAGGGAGACGGCGGGTGAACAGGCGTGGTCCTGGCGCGTTCCGGCGGCCGCCGGCCCGACGGTCAGGCAGGTGGCCGCCGCCAGGCCGGCGGTGACGGTCGCGAGTACGGTTCTCAGGCGCATGACCGTCACCGTAGGGCCCCCGGCCGGCCGGCGGGAGACCGCCCTGTGAAGCGTCAGCCGCTCGGCGGCACCGGAACCAGCGCCTCCCGGGGCTGGGCGGTGGGCGTGTAGAGCGCGGACTTGGCCCCCTTCGTCGGCGGGAGGTCCTTGTGGATGGCGCGCGCGATGTTCTGGATCGTGGTGACGCCGTAGCTCATCGTGCTGTTGTCCTGCGTGAGGACCGTCATCGTGTAGTCGTGGCCGCCGCCGTTGAAGGTGCCGACGCTGTGCACGCGCCAGCCGTGGGTGGAGCGCTGGAGCCAGCCGTTCTTCACGTGCACGGCGACGGCGGACGGCGCGCCCGCGGGGGTGCCCCAGCGCTGGGAGGAGACGACCTGGCCCATCAGCTTGAGGATGTAGGCGCGGGAGTTGTCGCTCAGGACCTTGTTCCTGGCCGTGAGGAGACCGAGCAGTTTCTGCTCGTCGCGCACGGTGATCTGGGTCAGGCCCCAGTAGCCGCCCGAACCGGGCCTGGTCTGGGTCATGCCGGCCGCGGAGAGGAAGCCCTTGACCTTCGTCACGCCGAGCTGCTTCCACAGGGCGCTGGTGGCGTTGTTGTCCGACTGAGTGATCATCGCCTTGGCGAGGTTCGACTCACGGGTGGTCAGGAGGCGGTTCGTCTTCTTGGCGTCCCACAGCAGGGTGGCCAGCACGGTCACCTTGACCACGCTGGCGGAGTCGTAGGCGGAGCTGTCCCGGAGGGTGCAGGTGGTGCCGGTGCTGCGGTCGTACAGGCCGACGGCGACGGTGCCCTTGCGGCCGGCCATCGCCGCGGTGATGTCCTTCTGAAGCTTGGCGGCCAGGCCCGCTTTGGCGGACGTGCAGCTGACCTTGGGGGTGGCCGCAGAGGCGGGTGCGGCGAAGGCCACGCAGGACGCGAGCATGCCGGCGCCGACGCCTGCCGCCGCCAGCGCTCTGGCGCGTCGGGATATCCAGTGAGTCATGCACAGTTGACGCACAGGTGTGCGGGAATGGTTGCACGGGAGAGTGAAACCGTGACGGCCCGTCACTTGTCGGCACGGCGGGACGCCGCCGGAGGTGGATCGGCCCGCCGCCCTGGGCAGAGATCGTCCATGCCCGATCCCGCGTTCCACGACCACGTCCTGGCCGGCCGTCTCCTCGCGGCCCTGTGGACGGTGCGGCTCCTCACCGCCGGCGGCGGGACCCCGCCCGAGAGCGGGACGTTCCCGCCGAAAGCGATGCCCAGCGAACTGGTGGGCGGCGAGCTGAAGGCCCTCACCGGCCGTCTCCTCACGGCCAGGGGCCGGGACGACGACCGCTGGAAGGCGGCGGCCGAGGTCTTCCGCGAGATACCCGACCTGCTGCCGAAGAAGCTGCCGGGCAAGAACATGTCGGAGGCCGAACTGAAGGCGTTCGCGGACGGCTACGACGCGCAGCGCGCCACCCACGCCGAGAAGTACGGGCGTCTGCTGGAGCAGTGAGCCGCCGGTCGCCGGTCGCCGGTCGCCGGTCGCCGACAGAGTACGTGTCCCGCCGCGGCGCGTACTCCGTCGGGCCGCGTGCGTCTCCTGCGCCACGCGCCTGTTCTGCGCGGGGCGCGTGTCCGGCGCGGGGTGCACAGCCGAGGGCAAGGCGGGCCACAGCCGCGCCCGCCCGCGCTGCGCACGATGCCCGGGTGACCTCGGCCGCCGATCGCCTTCCCCGCCCCCCCGCCGGCCCCGGCGCGCCGCCGCCGGACCGGCGCGCGGCGCACGCCGGCGCGGACCGCCCCTCAGCCCAGGTGCGTAGGTGCGAACATCCGCAGCACCGCCGGGAGGACGACCACCGACGGGCCGGGCTCGGACAGGGCCTTGGCCAGGTCCGCCTCCAGGGACTCCGGCGTCGTGCGGACGCCGGGGACGCCGAAGGACTCGGCGAGGGCGACGTAGTCCGGGCGGGTCAGTTCGGTGGCCGTGGGCTGGCCGAACGCGTCGGTCATGTACTCGCGCAGGATGCCGTAGCCGCCGTCGTCCACGATCAGCCAGGTGACGTTCAGGTCGTACTGGCGGGCGGTGGCGAGTTCGGCGATGGAGTACAGCGCGCCGCCGTCACCGGAGACGGCCAGCACCGGGCGGGTCGGGTCGGCCGCGGCGGCGCCGAGGGCGGCCGGGAAGCCGTAGCCGAGGCCGCCGGCGCCCTGCGCGGAGTGCATGGTGTTCGCGCCGCGGGGGTCGAAGGCCGACCAGGCCCAGTAGGCGAGGATCGTCATGTCCCAGAAGGACGGCGAGCCGGCGGGCAGGGCGCGGCGCACGGACGCCAGCACGTCCTGTTCCAGGGTGAGTTCCTGGGCGGCGATCCGTTCGCCGACCTTGTCGAGCAACTCCCTCACGCGGCGCGGCGCGTCCTCGTCGGTGCGCTCGTCCACGGTCTCCAGCAGCGCCTGGAGGGCGAGCCGGGCGTCGGCGTGGATGCCGAGGGCCGGGTGGTTGGACTCCAGTTTGCCGAGGTCCGCCTCGATCTGGACGACCCGGCCGCGGGGCTTGAACGTGTGGTAGTTGGAGGAGAGTTCGCCGAGCCCCGAGCCGACGACGAGGAGGACGTCGGCGTCCTCCAGGAAGTCGGTGGTGTGCCGGTCCTCCAGCCAGGACTGGAGCGAGAGCGGGTGGTTCCAGGGGAAGGCGCCCTTGCCGCCGAAGGTGGTGACCACCGGGGCCTGGAGGCGTTCGGCGAGGGCCCGCAGCTTCCCGGAGGCGTCCGAGCGGACCACTCCGCCGCCCGCGATGATCGCCGGGCGCTCCGCGCGGGAGAGCAGGTCGGCGGCGACGGCGGTGAGTTCGGGGCGGGGCGGCAGCTCCTCCGGGGCGGCGTCCAGGGCCGTCACCGCCGGCAGACCGGTCTCGGCGAGCAGCACGTCCTGCGGTATCTCCACCCAGACCGGGCCGTGCGGGGCGGTGAGCGCGGACTTCCAGGCCGCCGCGATGGCGGACGGGATCTGGGACTGGCTGCGCACCGTGTGGACCGACTTGACCACGCCGCGGAACGAGGCGGCCTGGTCCGGCAGTTCGTGCAGATAGCCGTGGCGGCCGCCGCCGAGCCCGGCGGTCGGGACCTGGCTGCTGATCGCGAGGACGGGTGCGGAGGCCGCCGCCGCCTCCTGGAGCGCGGCCAGCGAGGTGAGCGCGCCGGGGCCGGTGGACAGCAGCAGCGGCGCGGCCTCGCCGGTGATCCGGCCGTAGGCGTCGGCGGCGAAGCCCGCGTTGTTCTCGACGCGCAGGCCCACGTACGCGAGGTCGGAGCGGCGCAGGGCGTCGAACATGCCGAGAGCATGCTGGCCGGGCAGGCCGAAGACGGTGGTGGCGCCGAGCCCGGCCAGGGTCTCCACGACCAGGTCTCCGCCGTTGCGGCCGGGGGGAGGGTTGAGCGCGGCCTCCGTCTGGGCGGGCGTGGGGCGGAGCACCAGGTCGTGGTCGTGGGTCACTTCGCTTCGGTGTCCTTCCGGGCCGCGGCGATCTGGCGGCTCATGATGGTGGTCAGTTCGTAGGCGGTGTGGGAGGCGGCCACCGAGGTGATCTCGGCGTGGTCGTAGGCCGGGGCGACCTCGACGACGTCCGCCGAGACCAGGTTGCACGAGGCCAGTCCGCGCAGGATCTCCAGGAGTTCACGGGAGGTCATGCCGCCCGCCTCGGGGGTGCCGGTGCCGGGGGCGTGGGCGGGGTCGAGGCAGTCGATGTCGATGGAGATGTACAGCGGGCGGTCGCCGATGCGCTGGCGCAGCTGGTCGGCGATCTCGTCGGCGCCGCGGCGGTACACGTCGGCGGAGGTGACGATGCCGAAGCCCATCTTCTCGTCGTCGGTGAGGTCCTGCTTGCCGTAGAGGGGGCCGCGGGTGCCGACGTGGGAGAGGGCGGAGGTGTCGAGGACGCCCTCCTCGACGGCCCGGCGGAAGGGGGTGCCGTGGGTGTACTCGGCGCCGAAGTAGGTGTCCCAGGTGTCGAGGTGGGCGTCGAAGTGGAGCAGGGCGACCGGGCCGTGCTTCTTGGCGACGCTCCTGAGGAGCGGCAGGGCGATGGTGTGGTCGCCGCCGAGGGTCATCAGCCGGGCGCCGGTGCCGAGGAGGTCGTCGGCGGCGGCCTCGATGGTGTCGACGGCCTCGTTGATGTGGAACGGGTTCACCGCGATGTCGCCGCCGTCGGCGACCTGGGCGAGGGCGAACGGCGAGGCGTCCTGCGCGGGGTTGTAGGGGCGCAGCAGCCGGGACGCCTCGCGGATGGCGTTGCCGCCGAAGCGGGCGCCGGGCCGGTAGGAGACGCCGGAGTCGAACGGGACGCCCACGACGGCGACGTCGGCGGTGCCGACCTCGTCCAGGCGGGGCAGCCGGGCGAAGGTGGCGGGACCGGCGTAGCGCGGGATGCGGGAGGAGTCGACGGGGCCGCGGGGCGTCTCGTTGCCGCTCATGATGAAATGCCTTCTTTCCTGCGCTTCGTCGCGCATGTACTGCTTTCCTGACGACTCTACTGGTGCGCCGGGACGGGTTCGGAGGCGAGTTCTGGACTGCGTCCGGCGAGGCGTTCGCGCCAGGCGGCGAGGACCGCCTCGTCGGTGGGCCGGGTGGCCAGGGAGACGACGAGGTAGGCGGCGAGCGAGGCCGGCAGGCCGTAGTAGACGGGCTCGTTGGCCAGGATGCCGTACCCCGCCATGAGGCCGATGACGGCGAGGCCGCCGACGATCACGGAGGCGAGGGCGCCCTGGGCGGTGCCGCGCTTCCACAGCAGGCCGCCGAGGATCGGCACGAGCAGTCCGCCGACGAGGAGGTTGTAGGCGACGGTGAGCGCCTCGACCACGTCGTTCAGGGCGATGGCGGTGCCGATCACGGCGAGGCCCATGACGAGGATGAACAGGCGGTTGTCCCGGACCTCGTCGTGGGCCCCGCCCGCCTCGTCGTGGGCCCCGCCGCCGGGGCGGACCGCGCCGCGCAGCCGGGACCAGATGTCGTTGTTGGCGACGGTGGCGCAGGCGATCAGCGCGCCGGAGGAGGTGGACATCACGGCGGCCAGGGCGGCGGCGAGGACCAGTCCGCGCACGCCGATGGGCAGTTCGTCCTTGACGATGGTGGCGAAGGCGTCGTCGGCGCTGGCCAGGTTGGGGTAGAGGACCTTGGCGGCGGTGCCGATGACGGCGCCGGCGAGGGCGTAGACCAGGCAGTAGGTGCCGGCGACGGTGCCGCCGTGACGGGCGACCCTGTCACTGCGGGCGGTGAACACGCGCTGCCAGATGTCCTGGCCGATGAGCATGCCGAAGGTGTAGATGAGGACGTAGGTGAAGATCGTCTCACCGCCGATGCCCAGCGGGTCGAAGTAGGAGGTCGGCAGCTTCGCCTTCATGCCGCTGAAGCCGCCCGCCTTGACGACGGCGATGGGCAGCAGCAGGAGCAGCACGCCGATCGTCTTGACGACGAACTGCACCATGTCGGTCAGCGTGATGGACCACATGCCGCCGAGGGTGGAGTACGCGACGACGATCGCGCCGCCGAGGACGATCGCGACCGTGCGGTTCAGGTCGAACAGGACGTCGAAGATCGTGGCGTAGGCGATGGTCGAGGTGACGGCGAGCATGAGCGTGTACGCCCACATGACGACGCCGGAGATGACGCCGGCCTTCCCCCCGTAGCGCAGGTCGAGCATCTCGGAGACGGTGTAGACCTTCAGCCGGGCGATGCGGGCGGAGAAGAAGACGGACAGGGCGAGCAGACCGAGGCCGATGGTGAACACCATCCACGCGCCGGAGAGCCCGTACTTGTAGCCGAGACCGACGCCGCCGATGGTGGACGCGCCGCCGAGGACGATCGCCGCCATGGTTCCGGAGTACATCGCGGGTCCCAGGCGGCGGCCGGCCACCAGGAACTCGCTCTTGGACCGGGCGCGGCGCATGCCCCACCAGCCCATGCCGAGCATGCCGGCCAGGTAGACGACGATCACTGTGTAGTCGACGGCCATGCGGGGCCCTCCTTCGCGCACGTTCCGGTGGCGTGTCGTGCTGGTGCGTGTTTCCCGAGGTCAGGCGCCTGGGGCGCGCCGAGGTCGGGCGGGCCGGCGGGGGGCCGCGGGGACATCCGCCCGTACCCGCGGCTGCCGGTCCGGACTTGACCTTAGGTGGCCGAAAAGAGACTGCGAAGTGTACGTTTCATCCATTCCCGTGGCTCGGAGTGGAGGGAACGCACACCATGCCGGACACGCTGCACCCGGCCGCACCGCCCTCGCCTCCCCCGCCGTCCGGGCCCCAGGCACCGCCGGTCCCGCCGACGCCGTCCGCCCCACCGGCACCGCCCGTCCCGCCGACGCCGCCGGTCCCGCTGTCGGCGCTGCTGGCCCGCGAGGACCTGGCGCTGCGGCAGATCGCCGGGCCGTCCGGTCCCGGGGTGGTGGTCCACGGGGCGCACACCTCGGAGATGGCCGACCCGTACCCGTACCTGCTGGGCGGGGAACTGCTGCTGACGGCGGGCGTCCAGGCGCCGGGCGGGGGCGAGGGCTCGGGCGGCGGTTTCGGGGCGGCCGGCGCTTCCGGGGCGAGTGCCCCTTCCGGAGCGGTTGGCGGTTCCGGAGCGGGTGACCCTTCCGGGGCGGGCGGCGGCGCGGAAGCGTACTTCGACGCGTACGTCGCCCGGATCGTCGCCGCCGGCGGCGCCGCGCTCGGCTTCGGGGTGGCGCCGGTGCACGACACCGTGCCCCCGGCGCTGGTCGCGGCGTGCGAGGCGCACGGGCTGCCGCTGCTGGAGGTGCCGCCGCAGACCACGTTCTCCGGGGTCGCCCGGGCGGTGTGGCAGCTGATGGCGCAGGCCCGGCTGGCCGAGCTGCGCCGGGTGACCGAGGCGCAGCAGAGCCTGGCCACGGCGGCCTCCCGGCCGGACCCGGTGCCGTCGGTGCTGCGCCAGCTGGCGCAGCGGACGGCGGGCAGCGCGGTGCTGTACGGCCCCGACGGCACGGAGGTCGCCGCGGCGGGCCGCGCCATGGACGCCCCGGCCGCCCGGTCCCTGGCCGCCCTCGCGGACGTGGTCCGCCCCCCGGCCCCCGCGCCCGCGATCCCCTCCACGCCCCCACCGGCCGGCGAGGCGGAACCGCCCGCCGCCGCCCGCCCCTCCCCCGCGCCCTCCCCCGCGCCCTCCTCCGCCACCGACACCGTCGCCGGGCGCCATCTCGCCGCCTACGCCCTCGGCGCCGGGCACGGCTTCGTGCTCGGGGTCGCCTCGGGGCAACGCGGGCCCGGGGACCACACCATCGCCTCGGTCGCCGCCGTCCTGCTCTCGCTGCTCACCGGCGAGCACCACAGCGGCACCGGCGCGGCCCGTTCCTCGGCCCTGGTCCGGCTGCTGCTGGGCGCCGCGCCCGAGGAGGTGGCGCCGCTGCTCGGCGCCGGGCGGTGGGCTGTCGTGCACGCCCGGCCGGCCGCGCAGGCCGCCGACGCGGTGGCCGCCTCCGCGCTCGGCGCGGCCCTCGGCTCGGCGCTGGTGGACCTCGCCGACGGCGTCGTACGCGTGCTGGTCCCCGCCGGGCGGGAGCCGGCCGCGCAGCCCGGCTGGACCCTCGGCGTGAGCGAGGCCGTCGAACCGGCGCACTGGCCGGTCGCCGACACCCAGGCGGCCCGCGCCCTGGCCCGCGCCCGCGCCACCCGCACCGCCCTCGTCCGGCACGGCGCCCCGGGCGCCCGCCCCGGCCTCAGCACCCTGCTGCCGCCCGCCGAGGCCGACGCGCACGCCCGCGCGCTGCTCGCCCCACTGGCCGGTACGCCCGCGCTCGCCGAGACACTGCGCACCTGGCTGTCCCTGCACGGCAGCTGGGACCGCACCGCGGTGGCCCTGGCGGTGCACCGCAACACCGTCCGCCAGCGCGTCGCCCGCTGTGCCGCGCTCCTGGCCGCCGACCTGGACGACCCGGACACACGCATGGAGCTGTGGTTCGCCCTGCGCCGCACCTGACCGGGACCGGGCCGGGCACTGCCCCGAACCGGGACCGGCCCGACCGGAGCCGGGGCCGTACGCCGACCGGGGCCCGGGACCGGCCCGACCAGGGCCGCGCGGCGGCGTGACCCGCGTCCCAGCGGCCGGAACGGCGGCGACGGATACGGATCACTGCATCACAATGGGTGGCATGCCGATACCCGGGACACCCAGCCGCGCCGAACTCGTCGACCACCTCGTCAGGACCCGCATCGCCGGGGACGTCGCCACGCCCCGCGAGAACAACCTCTCCCACTACCGCAAGCTGGCGAACGGCGACCGCAACTTCTGGCTGGGCCTGGAACTCGGCGACCGCTGGAGCGACGAGCAGGACGTGCTCGCGGTGATGGCCGAGCGGGTCGGCGTCAACGACGACCCGGAGTACCGGCACGGCCAGGACACCATCGACCCGGAGCTGACCGTGGACGGCCTGGAGCGGCTGGCGGCCCGGCTGCGCAAGGCGGCCGACGGCGGCCAGCGGGTGCTGTTCGCCACCGGCCACCCGGGCGGGCTGCTGGACGTGCACCGCGCCACGGCCGCCGCGCTGCGCGCCGCCGGCTGCGAGATCGTGGTGATCCCGGACGGCCTCCAGACGGACGAGGGCTACGTCATGCAGTTCGCGGACGTGGCGGTGCTGGAGCACGGGGCCACGCTGTGGCACACCCACTCCGGCGAGCCGATGCGCGCCATCCTGACGGGTCTGGACTCGGCGGGCCGGCCGCTTCCCGACCTGGTCGTCGCCGACCACGGCTGGGCCGGCTGCGCGGGCCAGCTCGGCGTGGACTCCGTCGGCTACGCCGACTGCAACGACCCGGCGCTCTTCCTCGCCGAGGCCGAGGGCACGGTGCAGGTGGCGGTCCCGCTGGACGACCACGTGGTCAGCCCGCGCTACTACGACCCGATGACCGCGTACCTGCTGGACCAGGCGGGGCTGGCCTGACGGCCTCCGGAGAACGGCCTCACGGCGCGGGGTCCAGCCCCTGCGCGCGGCGCTGCGCGAGCCCGGGCGTCGGGTCCAGATAGACCCGGGTGATCACCGGGAACTCCTCGCGCAGCCGCTGCTCCGCCCGCTCGCACGCCCACTCGATCTGGGCCGCGTTCGCCGCGTCCCGGAGGTCGACCTTCGCCGCCACCAGCGCCGAGTCCGGCCCCTGCACCAGCGTGGTCAGCTCCAGCACGGCCTCGATGTGCTCCACGCCCACCAGCAGGGCGCGGATGCGTTCGCGGGTGGCGCGGGGCAGCGGGCGGCCGATGAGCAGTTCGGCGTTGGAGCGCCCCAGCACCCAGGCGACGTAGAGCAGGAGCGCGCCGATGCACAGGGAGGCGACGCCGTCGTAGACGCCGGAGCCGGTGAGCTGGCCGCCGAGCAGACCGCCGGCCGCGAGCAGCAGGCCGACCAGGGCGGCGGAGTCCTCCATGACGACGGCCTTGACGGCGGTGTCGGGGGTGCGCCGGAAGTAGCGGCGGAAGGGCATCCTGAGCCGGGCGGCCTCGCCGCGGGCCTGGCGCAGTCCGGTGCGCAGCGAGAAGCCCTCCAGCAGGAAGGCGACGGCGAGGACGAGGTAGGAGGCCAGCGGGTCGCCTAGTTCCTCGCCACGGGTGAGGGTGCGCACGCCGTCGTAGAGGGAGAAGACGGCGCCGCCGACGAAGGTGGCGACGGCGGCGAGCAGCGCCCAGATGTAGCGCTCGGGGCCGTAGCCGAGGGGGTGGTCCTCGTCGGCGGGTTTCCCGCTGCGTTTGAGGGCGGTCAGCAGCAGCACCTCGGTGACGGTGTCGGCGATCGAGTGCGCGGCCTCCGACAGCATCGCGCTGGAGCCGCTGATCAGGCCCGCGACGGCCTTGGCCACCGCGATGCCGAGGTTGGCGAGGGCGGCGACGATCACCGTGAAGGTGGACCCGCCGCCGCCGGTGTCCGCCTGGTCCGTGTCCTGTACGGGTGGGAGGGCCATGCCCCTCAGTGTTCCCGGGGGACGCGGACCACGCCCTCCTGGATCACCGAGATGGCCAGCCGGCCGTCCTGCGTGTGGATGCGGGCCTGCCCGAGGCCCCGGCCGCCGTGCGCCGAGGGCGACTCCTGGTCGTAGAGGAGCCATTCGTCGGCGCGGAAGGGCCGGTGGAACCACATGGCGTGGTCGAGGGAGGCCCCGACGACGTCCCCGACGGCCCAGCCGCCGCGCCCGTGGGCGAGGAGGACCGAGTCGAGCAGGGTCATGTCGGAGACGTAGGTGGCGAGGACGACGTGCAGCAGCGGGTCGTCGTCCAGTTTGCCGTTGGTGCGGAACCACACCTGGGAGTGCGGCGGGCGCGGCTCGCCGAACCTGCCGTACGGCGGCTCGTCGACGTAGCGCAGGTCGACGGCCTCGCGGGCCTCCAGGAAGCGTTCGACGACCTCGGGCGGGAGGTGGTCGTAGGAGCGCAGCCGTTCGGCGGAGGTGGGCAGGGTCTCCGGGTCCGGGGCGGGCGGCATGGGCGCCTGGTGGTCCAGGCCCTCCTCGTACGTCTGGAAGGACGCGGAGAGGTGGAAGATCGGCTGCCCGTGCTGGACGGCGACCACCCGCCGGGTGGTGAAGGACCGGCCGTCGCGGATGCGGTCCACGGTGTACACGATGGGCGCGCCGGGGTCGCCGGGCCGCAGGAAGTAGGCGTGCAGCGAGTGGGCGTGGCGGTCGGCGGGGACCGTGCGCCCGGCGGCGACCAGGGCCTGCGCCGCGACCTGGCCGCCGAAGACGCGGGGCACGACGGCGGAGCGGGACCGCCCGCGGAAGATGTCCCGCTCGATCCGCTCCAGGTCGAGCAGATCGAGCAGGGACTCCAGTGCCGTGCTCACGTGCCTACAGGCCCATGTCCTTGGCGATGATCGTCTTCATGATCTCGCTGGTGCCGCCGTAGATGCGGTTGACCCGGTTGTCGGCGTACAGACGGGCGATCGGGTACTCGTTCATGTAGCCGTAGCCGCCGTGCAGCTGGAGGCAGCGGTCGATGACGCGGTGGGCGACCTCGGTGCAGAACAGCTTGGCGGAGGCGGCCTCGGCGGGGGTCAGTTCGCCGGCGTCCAGGGCCTCGGTGGCGCGGTCGGCGACGGCCTCGGCGGCGTCCACCTCGGCCTGGCAGGCGGCCAGCTCGAACTTGGTGTTCTGGAAGTGGGCGACCGGCTTGCCGAAGACGGTGCGCTCCTGGACGTACTGCTTGGCGAACCGGACGGCGGCCTTGGCCTGGGCGTAGGCGCCGAACGCGATGCCCCAGCGCTCGGAGGCCAGGTTGTGGCCGAGGTAGGAGAAGCCCTTGTTCTCCTCGCCGAGCAGGTCCTCGGCCGGGACCTTGACGTCCACGAAGGCCAGTTCGGCGGTGTCGGAGGTGCGCAGGCCCAGCTTGTCCAGCTTGCGGCCGACGGAGTAGCCCTCGGACTTGGTGTCCACGGCGAACAGGGAGATGCCGAAGCGGCGGTCCTCGGCGGTGGGCGCGGAGGTCCGGGCGCAGACGATCACCTTGTCGGCGTGCACGCCGCCGGTGATGAAGGTCTTGGCGCCGTTGAGGACGTAGTGCGTGCCGTCCTCGGAGAGCTTGGCGGTGGTCTTCATGCCCGCGAGGTCGGAGCCGGTGCCCGGCTCGGTCATCGCGATGGCCCACATCTCCTCGCCGGTGACGAACTTCGGCAGGTACCGCTTCTTCTGCTCCTCGGTGGCGAGCATCTTGATGTACGGCAGGGCGAGCAGCACGTGCACGCCGGAACCGCCGAACTGGACGCCGGCGCGGGCGGTCTCCTCGTAGAGGACGGCCTCGAACTTGTGGCTGTCCATGCCGGCGCCGCCGAACTCCTCGGGGACGTTGATCCCGAAGATGCCCAGCTCGCCCAGCTTGTAGTAGAAGTCGCGCGGGGCCTGGCCGGCGGCGAACCACTCGTCGTACACCGGTACGACCTCGGCCTCGATGAAGGCGCGAAGGGTCTCCCGGAACGCCTCGTGATCCTCGTTGAACACCGTACGGCGCACGCCGCCACCTCCACATGCCTCGGCTGTCTAAGCGCTTGCTCACACAAACGTACCGGCGGGTAGGGCAGGTGGTAAAGAGGCGGAGCAGTAACGCGCGTCACGCGGCCCGGCACGGGCTCCGCGGGAGGCGGCCGCACAGCGGTCCGCGCGCGTCGCGCCAGGGTCTTCCCCTGGATCACAACGAGCGCCGCCCTCTCGGACGCCCCGGCACAGGCCCCCCTCAGCCCCCCGGGCGCAGGCCTCCTCAGGCGCCCCGGGCTCGGGGTGGAGCCCGGCCGAGGGCGCGGGGAACGGCACGCCCGGCCACGCCCCACCCGCACCGCCCACGCACAAGAAGCCCCCACCCCCGGGGCGCCCCCTCAGCCCGCCGCAGGCGACCCCGCCGCCGCGAAGGCCCCCCGCGCCATCCGGTGCAGCAACTCCGCGGTGGCCCCCCGCCCGGGCAGCACCCCCCGCCGCCCCAGATGCGGCGTGGAGTTCAGCAACCCGAACACCGAGTGCACGGCAGACCGCGCCGCGGGCTCACCGAGCCCGGGGTGCACCTCCCGCACCACCTCCACCCACAGCTCCACGTACTGCCGCTGCAACTGCCGCACGAGCTTGCGGTCGCTGTCCCGGAGGCGGTCCAGCTCGCGGTCGTGCAAGGTGATGAGGGGCCGGTCGTCGAGCGCGAAGTCGATGTGCCCCTCGATGAGCGAGTCGAGGACCGCCTCGGGCCCGGCCACCCCGTCCGCCTCCGCCAGGCGCCGCTTCGCTCCGGTCAGCAGCCGGCCACTGATGCCGACCAGCAGCTCCGCGAGCATCGCGTCCTTGCCGGGGAAGTGCCGGTACAGACCGGGTCCGCTGATGCCCACCGCGGCGCCTATCTCGTCGACGCCGACGCCGTGGAACCCGCGTTCGGCGAACAGGCGTGCGGCCTCCTTGAGGATCTGCTCGCGGCGGGTGGGGGCGTCGGTTCGCATGGCCATGAGAACAATTCTAGACAGCGACGTTAGCGCTCGTTAACCTGAGGGCGATGGGTTAACGCTCATTAACAAGTGGACCACGTCGACCACCGGGTGAGGGGACCACAGGGATGCACGAGGCACCGGAGCTGACGAGCGCGGCAGACCCCGCGTCGGAGGCCTGGCGGGCCAACGAACAGGCGCACCGGGCGCTCGCCGAGGAGCTGCGCGGCAAGCTCGCCGCGGCCAGGCTCGGCGGCGGCGAGAGAGCGCGGGCGCGGCACACCGCCCGCGGCAAGCTGCTGCCGCGCGACCGGGTGGACGCGCTGCTCGACCCCGGTTCGCCGTTCCTGGAGCTGGCGCCGCTGGCCGCCGACGGGATGTACGACGGGCAGGCCCCGGCCGCCGGGGTGATCGCGGGCATCGGCCGGGTCAGCGGACGGGAGTGCGTGATCGTCGCCAACGACGCCACCGTCAAGGGCGGCACCTACTACCCGATGACGGTGAAGAAGCACCTGCGGGCGCAGGAGGTGGCGCTGGAGAACCGGCTGCCGTGCCTGTACCTGGTGGACTCCGGCGGCGCGTTCCTGCCGATGCAGGACGAGGTGTTCCCGGACCGCGAGCACTTCGGGCGGATCTTCTACAACCAGGCACGGATGTCCGGCGCGGGCATCCCGCAGATCGCGGCGGTGCTCGGCTCCTGCACGGCGGGCGGGGCGTACGTCCCGGCGATGAGCGACGAGGCGGTGATCGTCCGCAACCAGGGCACGATCTTCCTTGGCGGCCCGCCGCTGGTGAAGGCGGCCACGGGCGAGGTCGTCACGGCGGAGGAGCTGGGCGGCGGCGAGGTGCACTCGCGCACCTCCGGGGTCACCGACCACCTCGCCGAGGACGACGCGCACGCCCTGCGCATCGTGCGGAACATCGTCGCCACGCTGCCCGCGCGCGGACCGCTGCCCTGGGAGGTCACGGCCCCGGTCGAGCCGAAGGTCGACCCGTTCGGGCTGTACGGCGCGGTGCCGGTCGACTCCCGCACCCCCTACGACGTGCGGGAGATCATCGCGCGCGTGGTGGACGGCTCGCGGTTCGCGGAGTTCAAGGCCGAGTTCGGGCAGACCCTGGTCACCGGCTTCGCCCGTGTCCACGGCCACCCGGTGGGGATCATCGGCAACAACGGCATCCTGTTCTCCGAGTCGGCGCAGAAGGGCGCGCACTTCATCGAGCTGTGCGACCAGCGCGGCATCCCGCTGCTGTTCCTCCAGAACATCTCGGGCTTCATGGTGGGCCGGGACTACGAGGCGGGCGGCATCGCCAAGCACGGCGCGAAGATGGTCACCGCGGTCGCCTGCACACGGGTGCCGAAGCTGACGGTCGTCGTCGGCGGCTCGTACGGCGCGGGCAACTACTCCATGTGCGGCCGGGCCTACTCGCCCCGCTTCCTGTGGATGTGGCCGAACGCCAAGATCTCCGTGATGGGCGGCGAGCAGGCCGCCTCGGTGCTCGCCACCGTCAAGCGCGACCAGCAGGAGGCCCGCGGCGAACAGTGGCCCATGGAGGACGAGGAGTCCTTCAAGGCGCCGATCCGCGCGCAGTACGAGCGCCAGGGCAGCGCCTACTACGCCACCGCCCGGCTGTGGGACGACGGTGTGATCGACCCGCTGGAGACCCGCCAGGTGGTGGGCCTGGCCCTGACCGCGTGCGCCAACGCTCCGCTGGGCGACCCCCAGTTCGGCGTCTTCCGGATGTGAGGGGGATCTCGTGAGCATGTTCGAGACAGTTCTGGTGGCCAACCGCGGCGAGATCGCCGTCCGGGTGATCCGCACCCTGCGCGCCCTCGGGGTGCGCTCGGTGGCCGTCTTCTCCGACGCCGACGCGGACGCCCGCCATGTGCGCGAGGCGGACACGGCGGTGCGGATCGGTCCGCCGCCCGCGGCCGAGAGCTATCTGTCGGTGGAACGGCTGCTGGAGGCCGCCCGCCTGACCGGCGCCCAGGCGGTCCACCCGGGCTACGGCTTCCTGGCGGAGAACGCCGGCTTCGCGCGCGCCTGCGAGGAGGCCGGGCTGGTCTTCATCGGGCCGCCGGCCGACGCGATCTCGCTGATGGGCGACAAGATCCGGGCCAAGGAGACGGTGCGGGCGGCCGGGGTGCCGGTGGTGCCCGGCTCCAGCGGCTCCGGGCTGAGCGACGAGCAGCTGGCCGAGGCGGCCCGCGAGATCGGCATGCCGGTGCTGCTGAAGCCGTCGGCGGGCGGCGGCGGCAAGGGCATGCGCCTGGTGCGGGAGGCGGACCGGCTGGCCGAGGAGATCGCCGCCGCGCGCCGGGAGGCCCGTGCCTCCTTCGGCGACGACACGCTGCTGGTCGAGCGCTGGGTGGACACCCCGCGCCATATCGAGATCCAGGTCCTGGCCGACGGCCACGGCACCGTGATCCACCTCGGCGAGCGCGAGTGCTCGCTGCAACGCCGCCACCAGAAGATCATCGAGGAGGCGCCGAGCGTCCTGCTGGACGAGGCGACGCGCGCCGCGATGGGTGAGGCAGCGGTCCAGGCGGCCCGCTCCTGCGGCTACCGGGGCGCGGGCACGGTGGAGTTCATCGTCCCCGGCGGCGACCCCTCCTCGTACTACTTCATGGAGATGAACACCCGTCTCCAGGTGGAGCACCCGGTCACCGAGCTGGTCACCGGCCTGGACCTGGTGGAGTGGCAGCTGCGGGTGGCGGCCGGCGAGCACCTGCCCTTCGCGCAGGAGGACATCGCCCTCACCGGGCACGCGGTGGAGGCCCGGCTGTGCGCGGAGATCCCGGCGCGCGGCTTCCTGCCCTCGGGCGGCACGGTGCTCAGGCTGCACGAGCCCGAGGGCGACGGCGTGCGCACCGACTCGGGGCTGAGCGAGGGCACCGAGGTCGGCAGCCTCTACGACCCGATGCTGTCCAAGGTGATCGCCTACGGCCCCGACCGCGCCACCGCGCTCAGGAGGCTGCGGGCGGCCCTGGCCCGGACGGTCACCCTGGGCGTGCAGACCAACGCCGCGTTCCTGCGCCGTCTGCTGGCGCATCCGGCGGTGGTGGCGGGCGAGCTGGACACCGGTCTGGTGGAGCGGGCGGTGGACGACCTGGTCACCACCGAGGTGCCCGAGGAGGTGTACGAGGCGGCGGCGGCCGTCCGGCTGGAGGAGCTGCGGCCGAAGGCCGACGGCGCCGGCTGGACGGACCCGTTCTCCGTGCCGAGCGGCTGGCGGCTGGGCGGCGAGCCGAAGCCGCTCGCCTTCCACCTGCGGGTGACGGACCCGGTGGAGTACGTCCCGCGCGGCGCCCACACGGTCACCGACGAGACGGTCTCGGTCGTCCTGGACGGGGTGCGGCACACCTTCCACCGCGCCGCCGACTGGCTCGGCCGGGACGGCGAGGCCTGGCAGGTGCGCGACCACGACCCGGTCGCCGCCTCCCTCACCCGCGCCGCCCACGCCGGCGCCGACTCGCTCACCGCCCCCATGCCCGGCACGGTGACGGTGGTGAAGGTGGCCGTCGGCGACGAGGTGACGGCGGGCCAGAGCCTGCTGGTGGTGGAGGCGATGAAGATGGAGCACGTCATCTCCGCCCCGCACGCCGGCACGGTCACCGAACTGGACGTCTCGCCGGGCACGACGGTCGCCATGGACCAGGTCCTCGCGGTCATCGCGCCGCACGACGAGGCGTCGCACGCCGACGAGGAAGGGACGGTGCGGTGATGAGCGACGGCACTCCCGCGGCCGAGCCGCTGCCCATGGTGGTGCCCGCGCCGGATCTGCCCGCCCGGGTCAGGATCCACGAGGTGGGTCCGCGCGACGGCCTGCAGAACGAGCAGACGGCCGTGCCGACCGAGGTGAAGGCCGAGTTCATCCGCCGGCTGGCCGACGCGGGCCTGACGACGATCGAGGCGACCAGCTTCGTCCACCCCAGGTGGGTGCCCCAGCTGGCCGACGCCGAGGAGCTGTTCCCGCAGGTCTCCGGCCTCCCGGTGGACCTGCCGGTGCTGGTGCCCAACGAACGCGGTCTCGAGCGGGCGCTGTCGCTGGGCGCGTCCCGGATCGCCGTCTTCGCCAGCGCCACCGAGTCCTTCGCCAAGGCCAATCTGAACCGCACGGTGGACGAGGCGCTGGCCATGTTCGAGCCGGTGGTGGCACGCGCCAAGGAGGGCGGCGCCCATGTGCGCGGCTATCTGTCGATGTGCTTCGGCGACCCGTGGGAGGGCGCCGTCCCGGTCCACCAGGTGGTGCGGGTGTGCCGGGCGCTGCTCGACATGGGCTGCGACGAGCTGAGCCTCGGCGACACGATCGGCGTGGCCACCCCCGGCCACGTCCTGGAACTGCTCTCCGCGCTGAACGAGCAGCGGGTGCCCACCGCCGCGCTCGGCGTGCACTTCCACGACACCTACGGCCAGGCGCTCGCCAACACCCTGGCCGCGCTCCAGCACGGCGTCACCACCGTGGACGCCTCCGCGGGTGGCCTCGGCGGCTGTCCGTACGCCAAGTCCGCCACCGGCAACCTCGCCACCGAGGATCTGGTGTGGATGCTGCGGGGCCTCGGCATCGACACCGGAGTCGACCTCGGCCGTCTCACCGCCACGAGCGCGTGGATGGCCGCCCGGCTCGGCCGGCCCAGTCCCTCCCGCACCCTGCGTGCCCTCTCCCACAAGGAGCAGTGATGAACCACCGTCTCACCCCCGAGCTGGAGGAACTCCGCCGTACGGTGGAGGAGTTCGCGCACGACGTCGTGGCGCCGAAGATCGGCGACTTCTACGAGCGGCACGAGTTCCCGTACGAGATCGTGCGGGAGATGGGCCGGATGGGCCTGTTCGGGCTGCCGTTCCCCGAGGAGTACGGCGGCATGGGCGGCGACTATCTGGCGCTCGGCATCGCGTTGGAGGAGCTGGCCCGGGTGGACTCCTCCGTGGCCATCACCCTGGAGGCGGGCGTCTCGCTGGGCGCCATGCCGATCCATCTGTTCGGCACCGAGGAGCAGAAGCGCGCGTGGCTGCCGCGGCTGTGCGCGGGCGAGATCCTCGGCGCGTTCGGCCTGACCGAGCCGGACGGCGGCTCGGACGCGGGCGCCACCCGCACCACGGCCCGCCTGGACGAGGCGACCGGCGAGTGGGTCGTCAACGGCGCCAAGTGCTTCATCACCAACTCCGGCACGGACATCACCGGTCTGGTGACGGTCACGGCGGTCACCGGCCGCAAGAGCGACGGCCGGCCGCTGATCTCCTCGATCATCGTCCCCTCCGGGACGCCGGGCTTCACGGTGGCGCCCGCCTACTCCAAGGTCGGCTGGAACGCCTCGGACACCCGTGAGCTGTCCTTCCAGGACGTGCGGGTGCCGGCCGCCAACCTGCTGGGCGAACAGGGTCGCGGGTACGCGCAGTTCCTGCGCATCCTGGACGAGGGGCGCATCGCGATCGCGGCGCTGGCCACCGGCCTGGCGCAGGGCTGCGTGGACGAGTCGGTGAAGTACGCCAAGGAGCGGCACGCCTTCGGCAAGCCGATCGGCGCCAACCAGGCGATCCAGTTCAAGATCGCCGACATGGAGATGAAGGCGCACACCTCCCGGCTGGCCTGGCGGGACGCGGCCTACCGGCTGGTGGCGGGCGAGCCGTTCAAGAAGGAGGCGGCGCTGGCGAAGCTGTACTCGTCGACGATCGCCGTGGACAACGCCCGCGACGCCACGCAGATCCACGGCGGCTACGGCTTCATGAACGAGTACCCGGTGGCCCGGATGTGGCGCGACTCGAAGATCCTGGAGATCGGCGAGGGCACCAGCGAGGTCCAACGCATGCTGATCGCTCGGGAGTTGGGCCTGACCAGCTGAGAATCCGCCCCTGACGCCCGGACGGGCGGGGCCCCCGGCCCTGGACGGAGGATGAGGTTAGGCTAACCTACCTTCGAACCTCACCGGCGGTACCCCGCCCCGTTCGAAAGCGGCACGCCCATGTCCCAGCCCCAGCCCCGTGTCCCCCGTCTCTCCCGCCGCGGCGTCCTCGCCGCCGGCGGCGCCATCGGCCTCGGCGCCGCGCTCGCCGCCTGCGGCGACGGGGACAAGAAGGACGGCGGGTCGGACAGCAGCAAGGGGAGCGCGGCGAAGTCCGGCCCCTGGTCCTTCGAGGACGACCGCGGGCAGACCGCGAAGGCCGACAAGGTCCCCTCGAACATCGTCGCCTTCGTCGGCGTGGCCGCCGCGCTGTACGACTACGGCATCCAGACCAAGGGCGTCTTCGGTCCCACCACGACCAAGGACGGCAAGGCCGACGTCCAGGCCGGCGACATGGACGTCGCCAAGGTGACGGTCCTCGGCAACGAGTGGGGCCAGTTCAGCATCGAGAAGTACGCCTCCCTCGCCCCCGACCTGCTGATCTCCACGATGTTCGACAACGCGGGCACCCTCTGGTACGTCCCGGAGGAGTCGAAGAAGAAGATCCTCGCCGTGGGCGCCCCCTCGGTCGGCGTCTCCGTCTACGACCGCCAGCTCACCCAGCCGCTGGAGCGCATGCTCGCGCTGGCGAAGTCGCTCGGCGCCGACGTGGACAACGACAAGGTCAAGCAGGCCAAGAAGCGCTTCGAGGACGCCGCCGCCCGGCTGCGCGCCGCCGCCAAGGCCAAGCCAGGCATCAAGGTGCTGGTCGGCTCCGCCAGCCAGGACCTGTTCTACGTCTCCGGCTCCAACCTCTCCATCGACCTGGAGTACTTCAAGGCGCTCGGCGTGAACCTCGTCGAGCCGCCCGAGCAGGCCAAGGCCAAGGGCGGCGGCTGGTACGAGTCGCTGAGCTGGGAGAACGTCGACAAGTACGCGGCGGACATCATCATGATGGACAACCGCACCTCGGCCATCCAGCCCGCCGCCATCACCCAGGCCACCTGGAAGAAGCTGCCCGCGGTCAAGGCGAACCAGGTCATCGCCCGCAACCCGGAGCCGATCCTGTCCTACGACAAGTGCGTCCCGCTGCTGGAGGACCTGGCCAAGGCCATCGAGACGGCGAAGAAGGTCTCCTGACCGCCGCACACAAAACACCTGACCTAACGTCAGGAGCATTCCCGGCGACGGCCCGCGCGGGTTCGCGAGAAGACCGCCGCGGCCGCCGGGATCGGGCGGGCGCCCCGGAGTACGGTCCTCCGGGGCGCCCGCCGTGCGCTGCCGGTCAGCTGCTCGGCCAGGGCACCTGGGGCGAGCGGTAGTAGCCGATGCCCAGGGCGTCCCAGCGCGGGGCCTGGGCGGCGAGCCGGACCTTGTAGGCGTCCCAGTCGTGCGTGGCCACGGGCGACCAGCCGAGTTCGGCGGCGCCGGGCAGCCGCGGGAAGGCCATCGCGTCCAGGTGGGCGGAGGTGGACAGCGTCTCCGACCACAGCGGCGCCTCCACGCCGCGTACCGCGGAGGCGGGTGCGCCGGGCAGATAGGTCGCGGGGTCCCAGTCGTAGGAGCGCCGCACCTCGACATAGCCGGCCCAGGTCAGGCCGAGCGGGGTGTCCTTCGTGTACTTCATGTCGAGGTAGACCCGGTCGGCCGGGGAGAGGATCAGCCCGGTGCCGTTCCGCGCGGCCTGCGCGACCTGCTCCTTCTCGGCCGCGCTGGTGGAGTCCAGGCCCCAGTACTGCGCGAGGGCGCCCTTGGCGGGGGTGGCGCCGGTCAGCTGGTGCCAGCCGATGACCGTCTTGCCGTATTCGGCGACGAGGGGCTGCACGCGGTGCATGACCGTCGTGTAGTCCTCGTGGCTGGTGGAGTGCGCCTCGTCGCCGCCGATGTGCAGATAGCGGCCCGGGGTGAGGGCGGCCAGCTCGCGGATCACGTCCTCGGCGAACTTGTAGGTGATCTCCTTGCCCGCGCACAGGGAGCTGAAGCCGACGTTGGTGCCGGTGTAGAGCGGGGGCGCGACGCCGTCGCAGTTGAGGTCGGCGTAGGAGGCGAGGGCCGCGTTGGTGTGGCCCGGCATGTCGATCTCCGGGACGACCTCCAGGTAGCGGGAGGCGGCGTAGCGGACGATCTCCTGGTAGTCGGCCTTGGTGTAGTGGCCGCCGGGGCCGCCGCCGACCTGGGTGGAGCCGCCGTAGGACGCCAGGCGCGGCCAGGAGTCGATCGCGATGCGCCAGCCCTGGTCGTCGCTCAGGTGCAGATGCAGTTCGTTGACCTTGTACAGGGCGAGTTCGTCGATGTACCGCTTGACCTGCGCGACGGTGAAGAAGTGCCGGGAGACGTCCAGCATGGCGCCCCGGTAGGCGTAGCGCGGGGTGTCGGTGACGGTGCCGCCGGCGACCTTCCAGGGACCGGGCTGCACGGACTTCTTCTCCACCGCGGCGGGCAGCAGTTGGCGCAGGGTCTGCACGCCGTGGAAGAGGCCGGCCGGCTCGCGGGCGGTGATGGTCACTCCCGCGGGGCCGCTGTCGAGGCGGTAACCCTCGGCGCCGGACGGGCCGTCGGCCAGGCGCAGCCGGATGCCGGTGGCGGCGTGCGTGGTCAGCGGCAGCCGGTAGCCGGTCGACGGGCGCAGGACGTCCGCGAGGTACTGGCCGACCGCGCGGACCGCGGGCGAGTCGTCCACCCGGATCCGGGCGCCGGCGGTGAGCCGGTACGGGGACCCGCCGGGCCGGACGGAGGCGGGCGCGGGGATCACCCGGTCCAGCGGGGTCACGCCCGCGCGGGTGTACGCGGCGCTCGCCCGCGCGGCGGTGTCCCGCACGGCGTTCTCGTGCCCGGCGGGGGCGGCGCCCACGGCGCAGGCGCCGGCCGCGGAGACGAGCAGCAGCGCGCCGAGGGCGCGGGCCGCGCGGGCCGGCCGGAAGCCGGCCGGGTCACGCGGCGGGGAGGTTGAGGGGGATTCGCGGTGCGTGCGGGGAGTCGTGCTGTGGTGCCGTCTCACATGCGCTCCCTTTACGTTCGGACGGGGACCGGGGGCCTGGTGCACGGCCCGAGGCTATTGACCACTGTCCCCCAGGAGCGGCCGAACCGTCCCTCCCCCGGCGAAATCATCCGTAGGGCGGCACGGGAACGGCGCTGCCCGGCGCGCTCCGTCGGTGACGGGCGGGGGCCGGGCAGCGGGGGGCGGTCCCCCGGCGACGGGCGGCGAACCGGCGGGGCGCGGAACCCGCGGGCTGCGGGCGCTACTTCGCCCGGCGGGCCACCGTGAAGTGGTCGATCTGCTCGCCGGTTTCGGCGATGCCGCGCACCGTCAGCGTGGCGTACCGGCCGCGCGCGGCGGGCTGGACGTCCACGCGCAGGAAGGAGTAGTCGAGGTAGCGCACGCGCGACCAGGTGACCGTCTCGTTCTTCTTGCCGTCCTTGGTGTTGACGAAGGAGGCGACCGACTCGACCTCGTGCTCGTGGCCCTCGTAGGAGTCGGGGGCGGAGAAGGCGTACAGGCTGCGGCCCGCCGCGCCGGCGGTGACGTAGACGACGCCCTCGGTCTCCGGGTAGGCGGTGGCGCCGATCGGGAGCTTCTTGGCGACGGCGCCGGCCTTGATGACGTCGGTGCGCTCGTACTGGTGGTTGTGGCCGTTGATGACCAGGTCCACGGAGTACTTCTCGAACAGCGGCACCCACTCCTGGCGCACGCCCCCCTCCGAGGCGTGCGCGGTGGAGGTGCAGTAGGCGCAGTGGTGGAAGAAGACGACGACGAAGTCGACGTCCCGGGAGGCGCGGAACCTCTTGAGCTGCGCCTCCAGCCACTTGGTCTGGGTGCCGCCGGAGAGGCCGAGGTTGGCGGGGATCTCGAAGGAGATGTCGTTGGCGTCCAGCGAGATGACCGCGGTGTTGCCGTAGACGAAGGAGTAGACGCCCGGCAGGTTCTTCGCGTCGGGGCCGTTGTCGGGCAGGGTCCAGCGGGCGTCCTCGCCGCCGTAGCCGTTGGGCGAGTACCAGGCCTCCATGTCGTGGTTGCCGTAGGCGGGCATCCACGGGATCTGCTTGGCGACGGACTCGGTCTGGGCGAGGAACTGGTCCCAGGTGCGCGAGTCGAAGCCGGTGTCGGCGGTCTTGCCGGCGCCGGACGGGTCGGCGTAGGCGATGTCGCCCGCGTGCAGGTGGAAGGCCGGGTTCTGGCCGAGCAGCAGGCTGTTGTTGGCCAGGCCGTGGTAGCCGACGCCCTCGTCGCCGAAGGCGGTGAAGGTGAACGGCGCCTTGTGGTCGGGGGCGGTGGTGAAGGTGCCGAGGGTGCCCGCGAGGTGCGCCTGCGCCGGGTCGAAGCCCTGGTGGCCGACGCCGTAGTAGTAGGTGCGGCCGGGGCGCAGGTGGGTGAGCCTGGCGTGCAGGTAGTACTGGGTGTGGTCGCCGCTCGCGCCGACGCCGGCCGGGGTGTACAGGGTGCGGACCTCGGCCTCGATCCTGCGGGACAGGTCCCAGGGGTGGGCGCCGATGCGGATGAACGGCTTCTCGACGGCGACCGGGACCTGCCAGGAGACGGTGATCTCCGTGCGCGGGTCGTTGCCGTAGGCCAGGTGGCGGCCGAACGGGGCGACGTAGGCGCCGTCGACGTGCTGCGTCGAAGGGGCGGCCGAGGGGGTGCTGCGCTGGGCCGGGACGGCGGCCTGGGCGGCGGTGCCCGTCAGGAACGCGCCACCGGCGACGGCGCCGAGAGTGACCGCGCCGCCTCTCATCATCGTGCGCCGCGAGAACTTGGAGCGCAGGTACTCGTGCTGCTCGGCCATGCTCATGCGGTCGGCCAGCTGCTCGGGAACGCCCATGCGAGGAATGTCCATGGCGTCTGAAAATGGTGTACCCACGCGACGGGGCGCGGGCCGCCGAGTGGACAGGATACGAACAGGAGTTCACAAGAAACCCAAGAGGGTCCTGCCCGAAATCGGGCAAGATTCTTGCGAAAGTATCGCCGGTACCCCAGGATCTACCGGGTGCACGACGAACTTGTAGATCATCTGACGCGGTCCACGCCCCTGAGCCGGGGCGAGGCGCTGCGGGTGATCCAGGACGTGCTCGCCTACTTCGACGAGACGACCGAGGAGTTCGTCCGTCGCCGCCACCGCGAACTCCAGGCGCAGGGCCTGGTGAACGCGGAGATCTTCGAACGGATCGGGACGGACCTGAAGTACCGCGCGGTGGCGCCGCCGGAGCTGTCCCTCCGCCAGCTGCGCCGCATCGTCTACGGCTGAGTCCCCCGCCCTCCCCAACCCTGAGGAATACGTCTTTATGTGCGGAATCGTCGGATACATCGGCAAGCGTGACGTAGCGCCGCTGCTCCTGGAGGGCCTCCAGCGCCTGGAGTACCGCGGCTACGACTCCGCGGGCATCGTCGTCACCTCGCCGAAGACGCCCGGTCTGAAGATGGTCAAGGCCAAGGGCCGGGTCCGCGACCTGGAGGCCAAGGTCCCGGCGCGCTTCAAGGGCACCACCGGCATCGCCCACACCCGCTGGGCCACGCACGGCGCCCCCTCCGACGTGAACGCCCACCCGCACATGTCGGCCGACCACAAGGTCGCCGTCGTGCACAACGGCATCATCGACAACGCCGCCGACCTGCGCCGCAAGCTGGAGGCGGACGGCGTCGAGTTCCTCTCCGAGACCGACACCGAGGTCCTGGTCCACCTCATCGCCCGCTCCGAGGCCGCGACGCTGGAGGAGAAGGTCCGCGCCGCCGTCCGTCTGGTCGAGGGCACCTACGGCATCGCCGTCATGCACGCCGACTTCGCCGACCGGATCGTCGTCGCCCGCAACGGCTCGCCGGTCGTCCTCGGCATCGGCGAGAAGGAGATGTTCGTCGCCTCCGACGTCGCCGCGCTGGTCGCCCACACCCGCCAGATAGTCACCCTCGACGACGGCGAGATGGCCACCCTCAAGGCCGACGACTTCCGCACGTACACCACCGAGGGCACCCGTACGACCGCCGAGCCGACCACCGTGGAGTGGGAGGCCGAGTCGTACGACATGGGCGGCCACGACACGTACATGCACAAGGAGATCCACGAGCAGGCCGAGGCCGTGGACCGGGTGCTGCGCGGCCGGATCGACGACCGGTTCGCCACCGTGCACCTCGGCGGCATCAACCTCGACGCCCGCGCCGCCCGCGCGGTGCGCCGGGTGAAGATCCTCGGCTGCGGCACCTCGTACCACGCCGGCATGATCGGCGCGCAGATGATCGAGGAGCTGGCCCGGATCCCCGCCGACGCCGAGCCGGCCTCGGAGTTCCGCTACCGCAACGCGGTCGTTGACCCCGACACCCTCTACATCGCGGTCTCCCAGTCCGGCGAGACCTACGACGTGCTGGCCGCCGTCCAGGAACTCAAGCGCAAGGGCGCGCGGGTGCTCGGCGTCGTCAACGTCGTCGGCTCCGCGATCGCCCGCGAGGCGGACGGCGGCATCTACGTGCACGCCGGCCCCGAGGTGTGCGTGGTGTCCACCAAGTGCTTCACCAACACCTGCGTCGCCTTCGCGCTGCTCGCCCTGCACCTCGGCCGCATCCGCGACCTGTCGGTGCGCGACGGCAAGCGGATCATCGAGGGCCTGCGCCGCCTGCCCGAGCAGATCACCGAGATCATGAAGCAGGAGGAGGAGATCAAGCGGCTGGCCGAGGGCTACGCGGACGCCCGCTCGATGCTCTTCATCGGCCGGGTGCGCGGCTACCCCGTGGCCCGCGAGGCCTCCCTGAAGCTCAAGGAGGTCTCCTACATCCACGCCGAGGCCTACCCGGCCTCCGAGCTGAAGCACGGCCCGCTGGCCCTGATCGAGCCCGCGCTGCCGACGGTCGCGATCGTGCCGGACGACGACCTGCTGGAGAAGAACCGCGCGGCCCTGGAGGAGATCAAGGCCCGCAGCGGCAAGATCCTCGCCGTCGCCCACCAGGTGCAGGAGAAGGCCGACCAGACGATCGTCGTCCCGAAGAACGAGGACGAGCTGGACCCGATCCTCATGGGCATCCCGCTCCAGCTCCTCTCGTACCACACGGCCCTGGCCCTCGGCCGCGACATCGACAAGCCCCGCAACCTGGCGAAGTCGGTGACGGTGGAGTAGAGCTCCCCCGCACCGCCGACGCACGAGAACGGCCCCCCACGTGTCGCCACCGACCACGTGGAGGGCCGTCCCGCATGCCGGGGAGCCGCCCGCCCCCGGTCACAGCACTAGCCGGTGGCCGTCACCCCCCGGCGGGCAGCCCGACGCGAGATGGCCGTGGGCCAGTGCGCGAGCGCGGCGGTGGCCGCGTACCAGACCACCGCCCCCGCGGCCACGGAGAACCAGCCGCCCACCTTGCCGAGCCCGTCGTTCCCGGCGAAGTCGGCGATGGCGAGCAGGACCAGCGAGACCAGGAACAGCCCGTACCCGGCCTGGGTGAGCTGATCGTCGGCCGCGAGGGTCAGTGTGAGGACCACCGCGGCGAACAGGACCAGGAACAGTCCCCCGGCGTTGGCGGAGGACGGACCGCCGGCCGAGAGCGCCCAGGTGAACCAGAGGGCGCCGAAGGCCGTGAAGGCCGTACCGGAGGCGGTGTCGCGGTCGTGGAAGGCGAGCAGTCCTATGAGGAACAGGGCTGCTCCGCCCGCGTAGTGAGCCACCGTCACGGCGTCGGCGGCGGTGACGGAGTGGACGACCCTCGTGTTCCCGAGGCCGAAGGCCAGCAGGGTGACGAAGAGGGCGAGTCGGCCGGCGATGGTGGTGGTCGCGCTTCCCGCAGGGACGTCGTTGGCCACGGCGGGCTCCCTTCATGCCTGTGTGCAGTTGTGCGGTGACCGGTATATGCCCTTCACAAAGGCACGAACACCTCTACGCGCGAGTAGGGTCGCATCTCGAAGTGCCTGGTCGCACAGGCGTGTTGAGAAGAGACGAAGCCGCTCCCGCGAGCAGCGGGGACGGCGTGCGGGATGGCCGGGGAGGCCGCGCGGGCGACCGGGGACGGCGCACAGGTCGCCGGGCACGGTCCGGGAGCGGCGCAGGCCGCCGGGGACGGTCAGGGGAAGGCCGGAGACGGTCTACGGGATGACGACGACCGGCCGCTGCGCGCGTTTGGCGAGCCGCCCGGCCACCGAACCGAAGATCCGGCCCACGAGGCCGTGGGTGGTGCCGACCACGATGGCGTCCGCCGCGTACTCCTTGCCGACCTCTTCCAGCTCGTGGCAGATGTCGCCGCCGCGCTCGACCAGGATCCACGGCACCTCGGCGAGGTACTCCGCGCACGCCAGCTCCAGGCCGAGGACCTCGGTGCGGTGGTCGGGCACGTCCACGAAGACGGGTGGCTCACAGCCGGCCCACACCGTGGTGGGCAGCCGGTTGGCGACATGGACGATGATCAGACCGGAGCGGGTGCGGTGGGCCATCCCGATCGCGTAGGCGAGGGCGCGCTCGCTGGAGTCGGACCCGTCGAAACCGACGACGACGCCGTGCTTGAACGCCGGATCGCAGGGGTGGCGTGGCTCTTGCGCCGCCAGGGGATCGGCCGCCGTGGGGTCGGCGACCGGCCGCTTGCGGTCCGCGGGTTCGAAGAATTCGTGACCGGCCATGGCTGTCTCGGCGATGTGATCCTTAGTCGGGGACGACAGTCTGCGGCGAAGCTGTGTCCGGGAATCGTCTTCCCGTCCCCATACCCCCAAGGGTACGGCGCCAAGCCTTTCTAGCCCAGATTCCGCGCACTCTCCGTGGCGGTTCGGCGCGGTTCACCGGAGCATGCACGACGCGCGCCCGTAACGCAATGGTTGCTGCCCCGTACAGGCGGTTTGCGCGCAATGAACGGGCCATGGCCGGAGCGTGGAGGTTCTGGTGGGGTCAGCGGGGTTGAAGAGGGGCGCGTGGGGGAAGGCGGGAGGCTCTGACAGGGTCGTACGGGTCGGGGCGCGGGTCCGGTGCGGGACCGCCGCGCGGGCGGCGCGCGGCGTGCGCAGGGCGCGCGGGAGGTCACGGGAAGGGGCGCGCAGGACGGCCGCGGAGAGACCCGTCGGCTCCGGACAGTGACCGACGGATCGAACCGGCGTTGAACCCGGCGAGCCGTCGTAGGGAGCAATCAGGGAGCGCACCGTGTCCGGACCCCGTACTGTCCCGGGTGCCACCGGTGTTCCCGGCGGCCACCCCGCGGCCGGGAGCCGTCCGTCGCCGCCGCCTCCGCCGGGGACGGCCGACGGCGTACCGGGACACGGAGCGGCGACCGGCGCGGAAGCGGGTGCGGGAGCCGGGCAGGTCGCCGGGCCCGGCGCCGACGGCGGCGTGACCGAGGTGCTCCGCTGGGCGGTCTTCAGCTGCGCGCTCGTGCCGGCGGTCCTGCTCTGGTACGGCACGCCGCCCGTCCACGCCGCCGGGACCGCGCTGGGGCTGGCGGCCGTGACCGGGGCCTGCCGCGTCCTGCTGCGCCAGTCGGAGCGCGGGGCGGCCCGGCTGCGCGCCGAGGAACGCGTCGCGCACCGCGGCCGGCGGCGACGGACCGGTACGGGGGCCCACCGGGGCCACCGGCACCCCGGCGGAACTACACCGGCTGACTGACCGGTTTCCGCACCCGCGCCCGCATCTTTTCAGCCAACTTCTCGAAGTTGTGCCTCCCCTGACCCAAGTACCCCCCAACCCCCGTTCGACCTGCACGGAAAGGGCCACCGGGGGTTTGCGCACCCTACGGGGATTGGCCACCGCGACGAGGCGCACTTCCCTGCACGCCGCGCTAGTGCGACGCTTCGTGATCGAATGCTTCACGCCAAGTTGCCATGTCGACAATGTGCCGGGTGGTGAACTGGCCACTGGCGCACGGCTGGACACAGTAGATTCGATCTTGACTGTCTTTACGGCGGGGGACTCGTGCAGGACCGAGGGGAAACGTGCAGGAGCGACACAACCGAGGAGCCGCGACCACCGAGGGGGGCTTAGCAGTATGAGCCACGACTCCACTGCCGCGCCGGATGCCGCGGCCCGGAAGCTTTCCGGGCGACGCCGCAAGGAGATCGTCGCGGTGCTGCTGTTCAGCGGCGGCCCCATCTTCGAGAGTTCCATACCGCTTTCGGTGTTCGGGATCGACCGCCAGGACGCCGGAGTGCCGCGCTACCGCCTGCTGGTGGCAGCCGGCGAGGACGGCCCGCTGCGGACCACAGGGGGCCTGGAACTCACCGCGCCACACGGCCTGGAGGCGATCTCGCGGGCGGGCACGGTCGTCGTGCCGGCCTGGCGTTCGATCACCTCGCCGCCGCCTGCGGAGGCGCTCGACGCCCTGCGCCGGGCGCACGAGGAAGGGGCCCGCATCGTCGGCCTGTGCACCGGGGCGTTCGTCCTGGCCGCGGCCGGCCTGCTGGACGGCCGTCCCGCGACCACCCACTGGATGTACGCGCCGACGCTGGCCAAGCGCTATCCGTCGGTGCACGTCGATCCGCGGGAGTTGTTCGTCGACGACGGCGATGTGCTGACGTCGGCGGGCACCGCGGCCGGGATCGACCTGTGCCTGCACATCGTGCGCACGGACCACGGCAACGAGGCGGCCGGCGCGCTGGCTCGCCGGCTGGTGGTCCCGCCGCGCCGCAGCGGCGGCCAGGAGCGCTATCTCGACAGGTCTTTACCCGAGGAGATCGGCGCCGACCCGCTCGCCGAGGTCGTCGCCTGGGCGCTGGAGCACCTCCACGAGCAGTTCGACGTGGAGACGCTGGCGGCGCGCGCGTACATGAGCAGGCGGACGTTCGACCGGCGCTTCCGCTCGCTCACCGGCAGCGCGCCGCTGCAGTGGCTGATCACCCAGCGGGTGCTCCAGGCGCAGCGGCTGCTGGAGACGTCGGACTACTCGGTGGACGAGGTGGCGGGCCGCTGCGGCTTCCGCTCACCCGTGGCGCTGCGCGGTCACTTCCGGCGGCAGCTGGGGTCGTCCCCGGCCGCCTACCGGGCCGCGTACCGGGCGCGCCGCCCGCAGGGCGAGCGGCCGGGCGAGGGCGAGGAGCCGCTGGGGCCGGGCGGGCCGGGCCCGAACGGCCAGGGCCTCGCCGGACCGGCTCCGGCCGGACCGGTGGGCGTGCCCCAGCCCGCAGGTCCCGTGCCGTCGTCGCTGCACCCCGACGGCCCGATGCCGCACCAGGCGCGGCGTGCGCCGGCGGCCCTGTCGGCGAGCCTGCCGGGGCAGCGGTCCGGCAGCTGAGCGAGGAGCGGGCGGGTGTCCTGAGGGCGCCCGCCCGTCCGCTTCCCGTGCCGTGTGCCGCCGCGGCGGTGCACGGCGGGTCCGGTGGCGGGCCGCTCGCCGTAAGGTTGCACACATGAACGATCGCATGGTGTGGATCGACTGCGAGATGACCGGCCTCTCGCTGTCCGACGACGCTCTCATCGAGGTGGCCGCCCTCGTCACCGACTCCGAGCTGAACGTGCTCGGCGAGGGAGTCGACATCGTCATCCGCCCGCCGGACGCCGCGCTGGAGACGATGCCGGAGGTGGTGCGCCAGATGCACACCGCGTCCGGCCTGCTCGCCGAGCTGCCCGGCGGCACGACCCTGAAGGACGCCGAGGAGCAGGTGCTCGCCTACGTCCGCGAGCATGTGAAGGAGCCGGGCAAGGCGCCCCTGTGCGGGAACTCGGTCGGCACCGACCGCGGCTTCCTGCTGCGCGACATGCCGGCGCTGGAGGGCTACCTCCACTACCGCATCGTCGACGTCTCCTCGATCAAGGAGCTGGCCCGGCGCTGGTACCCGAGGGCGTACTTCAACAGCCCGGAGAAGAACGGCAACCACCGGGCGCTCGCCGACATCCGCGAGTCCATCGCGGAGCTGCGGTACTACCGCGAGGCGGTCTTCGTGCCGCCGCCCGGCCCGGACTCCGAGACCGCCAAGGCGATCGCCGCGAAGCACGTCCTGCCTGCTCAGCAGGGCTGAACGGGTCCCCGCGGAGGGGCGCCGCGAAAGTCGTGCGCGAGCACCCCTTCGGACCCTGTACACTTTTTCTCGGCCGGTCGGGGAAACGACCAAGTGAACCGCTTCCGGTCATGGTGGGTGTAGCTCAGCTGGTAGAGCACCTGGTTGTGGTCCAGGATGCCGCGGGTTCGAGTCCCGTCACTCACCCTCTGGAATGGGGCCGGTGATCTGCGGAAACGCAGATCACCGGCCTCTTTCGTCTCTCCCGTGGGCACACCGACGGCCACACGGGATCTTGAGAAGGGTCGTACGGTCCTCCCCATGGCGAGCATCCGCGAGCGCGCCGCCATGACGGCAGCACCGCAGCTCAGGTCCGCTGGCGCGAAGGCGGCTCCCGCGACGCGGGCTTCGCCCAGCCCGGCGAGGCTGGGCGAAGTGGTCCTCGGCAGCCGGCCGGTCGCGTCCGTGGATGGGCCCGACCGGTGGGACCGCCGCCCGCACGGTGAAGTTCCGCGTCCGTCCGCACAGTTGTGAGCCGTTCCGGATCAGGGGATCGAATGCGTGCCGAGATCGTCCGCACCGCTCGTCTCGAGCTGGTGCCGCTGGAGGCGGCGCACGCCGGGGAGATGGCCGAGGTGCTGGCCGATCCGGCGCTGCACGAGTTCATCGGGGGTGCGCCGCTCGGGGCGGCGCGGTTGCGGGAGCGGTACGCGCGGCTGGTGGGCGGGTCGCCGGACCCCGAGGTGTCCTGGTGCAACTGGGTCCTGCGGACGCGGGAGCGGCCCTGTCGGCTGGTGGGGACCGTGCAGGCCACCGTGACCGCCGGCGGCTCGGTCGCCGAGGTCGCCTGGGTGGTCGGCACCGCCTGGCAGGGGCGCGGGTTCGCCGCGGAGGCGGCGCGCGGGCTGGTCGGGCTGCTGGAGCGGCGGGGCGTCGGTCTCGTCCTCGCGCACATCCACCCGGAGCACCGGGCCTCCGCCGCCGTCGCCCGCGCCGCCGGGCTCGCGCCGACCGACGAGAGGGCGGACGGCGAGGTGGTGTGGCGGCTGGCGCTCGGGCGGTGAGCGGACCGGCGCACACCGTCCGATCAGGCGGTCGGCCGCGTGAGGCCGCCGTCACGACGACGCCCGGACCACCAGTTCCGTGGGGAGGACCGCGTGGTGGGGTTCATAGGCGGGGCCGCCGGCCAGGCGGCGGTCGGCGATCTCCGTCAGGAGCAGGTCGATCATGGCCCGGCCCATCTCCTCGATGGGCTGGCGGACGCTGGTCAGCGGCGGGTCCATGTGCCGGGCGATGGCCGAGTCGTCGTAGCCGACCAGGGCCACGTCCTCGGGCGTACGGCGGCCCCGTTCGCGCAGCACCTGCCGGGCGCCGGCCGCGGTGACGTCCGAACCGGCGAAGACGGCGTCCACGTCGGGGGCGTTGTCCAGCAGCCGCGCCATCGCACGCCGTCCGCCCTCCTCGGTGAAGTCCCCCTGCTCGACGAGGACTTCGTCCACCGGAAGGCCCGCCGCGCGCAGCGCGTCGCGGTAGCCGTCGACGCGCCGCTGGGCGCCGTAGACGTCCAGGTGACCGGTGATGTGGGCGATCCGGCGCCGGCCGCCGGCCAGCAGGTGCTCCACCGCCGAGCGCGCGCCGCCGTAGTTGTCCGAGTCCACCGAGGGCAGCGTCTCGGCCGCCGAGCGCGGGCCGCTGATCACGGCCGGGATCTCCAGCTGGGCCACCAGGTCGGGCAGCGGGTCGTCGGCGTGCACGGACACCAGCAGCACCCCGTCCACCCGGTGCGCGGCCAGGTACTGGGCGAGCCGCCGCCGCTCGCGGTCGCCGCCCGCGAAGGTCAGCAGCAACTGCATCTCGGTGTCGGCGAGTTCGGCGCCCACACCGCTCAGCATGTCGGAGAAGTACGGCTCGGCGAAGAACCGCGTCTCCGGTTCCGGCACCACCAGCGCGATCGCGTCGGTGCGGTTGGCGGCCAGGGCGCGGGCGGCGGTGTTGGGGACGTAGCCGAGTTCGGCGACGGCCGCCTCCACGGCGGCGCGGGTGGCGTCGCTGACCCGGGGCGAGCCGTTGATCACCCGCGAGACCGTGCCGCGGCCCACGCCGGCCCGGGCGGCGACCTCCTCCAGGGTGGGCCGCCGACCGCCACGGTTCCGCCCGCCGTTGACCATAGTCGCGCCTTCCGTTCGCAGCCGTCAGGCCAGGAATGTAACAGCCTGCGGCCTGCCGGGCCGCAGGCCGACCGGTCCCGCGGCCGGCCGGTCCTCCGGTCGTCCCCTCCCCCTCCCCCGCCCCGCCCTCAGCGGGTTCTCAACGCCCCGCCGGCAGGGCGTTCGCGCGGATCACCTCCGCGTACCAGTGGGCGCTCTCCTTGGGGATGCGGCGCTGGGTGCCGTAGTCGACGTAGACCGCGCCGAAGCGCTTCGAGTAGCCGTAGGACCACTCGAAGTTGTCCAGCAGGGACCACAGGAAGTAGCCGCGCACGTCCGCCCCGTCGGCGATGGCCCGCCGCACCGCGTCCAGATGGGCGTGCAGGTACGCGATGCGCTGCGGGTCGTTCACCACGCCCTCGGGCGAGACGTAGTCGTCGAAGGCGGCGCCGTTCTCGGTGACCATCAGCGGCAGCCGGGGGTGCGACGCCGCCAGGCCGGTCAGCAGGGTGTGCAGTCCGCTCGGGTCGATGGCCCAGTTCATCGCGGTCAGGTCGTCGTTGGCGAGGTGGAAGGCGATGTGGTCGGAGCCGGTCCACGGGGAGTGGTCACTTGCGCCGTGCCCGTCGTTCTTGGTGGTGCCGGTGCCGTCGGCCGGGTGCGAGACCACGGTCGGCGCGTAGTAGTTGACGCCGAGCACGTCGATGGGGCGGGAGATCTCGGCCAGGTCGCCCTCGTGCACCAGCCGTCCCCAGTCCACCAGGTGCGCGGTGTCGGCCAGCAGGTCCTCGGGGTAGGCGCCGTCGAGGATCGGCCCGGTGAAGATCCGGTTGCCGACCGCGTCGATCCGGCGGGCCGCCTCGGCGTCCTCCGCGCTGTCGGTGAGCGGGCGCACCTGGTGCAGATTGAGGGTGATGGAGGTCTGCGCGGACGACGGCAGCGCCGAGCGCAGCACGCCGATCGCCTTGCCGTGGGCGAGGTTGAGGTGGTGCGCGGCGCGCAGGGTGGCCGCCGGGTCGGTACGGCCCGGGGCGTGCACGCCGGAGCCGTAACCGAGGAAGGCGCTGCACCAGGGCTCGTTGAGGGTGGTCCACACGCCGACGCGGTCGCCGAGGGCGCGGGCGACGAGCTCGGCGTAGTCGGCGAAGCGGTCCGCGGTGTCGCGCTGCGGCCAGCCGCCCGCGTCCTCCAGTTCCTGGGGCAGGTCCCAGTGGTAGAGGGTGGCGACGGGGGTGATGCCCGCCTCCAGGAGTTCGTCGGTGAGCCGGCGGTAGAAGTCGAGGCCGCGTTCGACGGCGGGGCCGCGGCCGGTGGGCTGGACACGCGACCAGGACACGGAGAAGCGGTACGCCTTGAGGCCGAGGCGCTTCATCAGGGCCACGTCGTCGCGGTAGCGGTGGTAGTGGTCGGCGGCGATGTCGCCGGTGTCGCCGTTGCGGACCTTGCCGGGGGTGTGGCTGAAGGTGTCCCAGATGGACGGGGTCCGGCCGTCCTCGGCGGCGGCGCCCTCGACCTGGTAGGCCGCGGTGGCGGCGCCCCAGACGAATCCCGTCGGGAAGGAGAGGGAGGAGGCGCCCGGGGCCGGCTGGGCGGTGGTCTCGGGTCGTACGGCGGTCATGGTGAGAACGCTCCCAAGGTGGCGTGGCGGAGGGAAGGAGGAGGGGAAGGGAAGGGGGGTGGAGGGGGAGAGTGCGGACGCGGACGGCGGTCCGGTGGTGGGGGAGGAAGGGAGAGGACGCGCGGGGTGGGGGCTGGGCGCTCCGGCCGGGAAGGTCGTCGCGGGGGCTAGTCCGCGACCCTCGTGAGGGCGTCCCGGGCGGGAGGGCGAAACGGACGGGACGGCGGGACGGGGGTCGGCGCGCCCGGTCCGGTACGGCTCTTCCGCGGGCCGTACCGGACGGGGGCGGCCGGCCGGTGTGCCGGACAGGAGGCCCTCCGGCGTACGGGGGCCGGAGCCGGGCGGGACCGGCACGGCGGGTCCGGGGCTCGCCCGGACCGGTGCACCGAGTCGCCCGGCGGAGGCGGAGGGGCAGGGGGGCGGGAGGCGGCCGGGGATGACGACCCGTACCGTGTCCGAGCGTCCCGCGCGCGTCCGCGCACCCGCCCGCCCCGCAGCGCCTCCTCAGCCCTTGACCGCCCCCGCCATGATCCCCCCGACGATCTGCTTGCCGAAGATCACGAAGACCAGCAGCAGTGGCAGCGTGCTGATCAGCGCGCCCGCCATGACGATGCTCTGGTCGGGGGTGTAGGAGGCGCTGAGCTGCCCGAGCGCCACCTGGAGGGTGGGGTTCTCCTGGTTCAGGGCGAGGAACGGCCAGAAGAAGTCGTTCCACGCCTGGACGAAGGTGAGCATGCCGAGCACCATCATCGCGGGCCGGGCGGCGGGCAGGACGACGTTCCACACGACACGGATGTTGCTCGCCCCGTCCACCTTGGCGGCTTCGATCAGCTCGTAGGGCAGCGCCTCCAGCAGGTACTGCCGCATGAAGAAGACGCCGAACGCGCCGACCAGGGTCGGGAAGATCACCGACTCCAGCTTCCCGCCCCATCCGATGTCGGACATCATCATGAACAGCGGGACGACGCTGAGCTGCGGCGGGATCGTCAGCGTGGCGATGACGGCGGTCATCAGCGCGCCCCGGCCGCGGAAGCGCATCTTGGCGAAGGCGTAGCCGGCCAGGGTGCAGAAGAACAGGGTGGCGGCGGTGATGCAGCCGGACACGATGACGCTGTTGACGATCGCCTTGCCCAGGTTGGCCTGTTCCCAGGCCGCTTGGAGGTTGTGCCACAGCTTGCCGCCGGGCAGCAGCGGGGGCGGGTTGTCGAGGACGCGTTGCTGGTCGTTGGAGGCGGCCACCAGCGTCCAGTACAGCGGGAACACCGAGCCGAGGCCGACGACGACCAGCGCGATGTAAGTGAACGGGCCGCCCTTGAGCTGCTGGCCGGCGCCGAGCTTGAAGCGGCTGCCGCCCTTGTGCGGGGCGGCGGCGGGCGGGGCCGGGACGAGTTCCGGCGCGGTGCCGGCAGGAGTGGTCGTGGTCATCGATATCGCTCCCGTCAGGCCGCGCTCTTGCGCACGAGGCGGCCGACGATCCAGTTGATCAGGGCGATGAGCAGCAGCAGGACGAGCATCGCCCAGGCGACGGCGGCGGCCGGGCCGAGATGCTGGAGCTTCCAGCCGTAGTTGTAGAGGTAGATGCTGAGCGTCTCGTACTGGTGCTCGCTGCCGCCGACGGCGCCGAGCGTGCCGCCCTGGAGCAGTAGCGGCTCGCCGAACAGCTGCATGGAGCCGATCGTCGAGATGACGATGGTGAACAGGATGGTCGGCCGCAGCGAGGGGATGGTCACCTTGCGGAACTGCTGCCAGCGCGAGGCCCCGTCAATCGAGGCGGCCTCGTACAGGTCGGTCGGCACGGCCTGCATGGCGGCCAGGTAGATGAGGGCGTTGTAGCCGGTCCAGCGCCAGATCACGATGATGGAGATGGCGATCTTGGAGGTCCACTCGCCGTTGCCCCAGTCGGTGTTTCCCGCGCCGAAGAAGTGCAGCACCCAGTTGAGGAAGCCGCCGTCGGCGCGGAAGACCAGGGCGAAAACCAGGGCGGCGGTGGCGACCGAGGTGGCGTACGGAGTGAGGATGACGGTCCGCCAGAAGGTGCTGGCGCGCAGCTTGTAGTTGAGCAGATGGGCCAGCCCCAGCGCCACGAGCAGCTGCGGGACGGTGGAGATGACGCCGATGACGAAGGTGTTCGTGACCGCCGTCCAGAACTCGGAGTCCTGGAGGATCCGGGTGAAGTTGTCGAGACCGACCCACTCGGACTGGTCCAGGCTCGTCATCTCCACCCGGTGCAGCGCGATCCAGCCGGTGTAGAGGAGGGGGTAGAGCCCGAAGGCGCCGAAGATCAGGAAGAAGGGGGCGATGTAGGCGTACGGCGACACCTTGTCGTCGAAGCGCCACAGCCGTGAGCGCCATGCGCTGTGGGGTTTCGAGGCGGTGCCGGTGCCGCCGGGCGGCGGGGTGTAGGCGCCCCGTGCGGGGGTTGTCGTTGCCACGGAGGGAGTCCTTCCCTGGAGGTCTGGCCGGGTACGGGGCGGGAGTCGGGTCCGGCGCACACGGCTCGGTGCGTACGACCCGGTGCGTACGGCGGCTCCGGTGCGTACGGCGGCTCCCGCACGGCCGGCGGTGGTCCCTCAGACGGGACCGGGGCCGCGGCGACGGCCGCCACACGGCTCCGCGCCCGCCGCGGCAGCCGTCGTGCGGCTTCGCGGGCGGGCGCGGTGCGGGCGGCCGGTCGGGCCGCCCGCACCCCGGGCGGTCGTCAGCCGATCGCCTTGTCGATGGTCTCGGTCGCGTCCTTCCAGGCCTTGTCGGGGCTGGTGCCGCGCTGCTCCATGTTGTTGATCTGCGTGGAGATCGCGTCCTTGATGACGCCGTCCTTCGCGCCGAGCACCGCCTCGGGGATGGACTTGGCCTCCTCGGCGTAGATCTCACCGATGGGGGCGTCGCTGAAGTAGGGGAGCTTGGCGGTCTTCACGCTGGCCAGTTCGTAGGCGCCCTTGTTGGACGGGAAGACGCCGACGGCCTTGAAGACGGCGGCCTGCTGCTCGGGCGCGGTCAGCCACTTGACCAGCTCGGTGGCCTCCTTGACGTGCTTGCCGCCCTTGGGCACGGCCAGGAAGGAGCCGCCCCAGTTGGCGGCGGTGTTGCCGGGCGCCCGGGAGATGTCCCACTTGCCCTTGAAGTCGTCGCCGGAGTAGGTCTGGATCTGCGCGGCCATCCACGCCGGGCATGCCATGGAGGCGATCTGGCCCTTGCGCAGCGCCGCCTGCCACGGGTCCTGGAACTGGGCGAGGCCACCGCTCAGCTTCTTCGAGGCGGCCTCGGCGGCCAGGTTCCAGCCCTGCTTGACGGAGTCGCTGTCCTTGTAGGCCGGCTTGCCGTCCGTGTCGTAGTACTGCTTGGCGGAGGAGCTGACGACCGCGTTGTACATCGCGCTCGCGGAGTCCATGAAGTAGGTGCCGGAGGGCGCCTTCGCCTTGTACTGCTCGCCGAGCTTGAGGTAGTCCTCCCAGCCGCCCGCGACGGCCTTGGCGACGGCCTCGCGGTCGGTGGGCAGGCCCGCCTTCTGGAAGAGGTCCTTGCGGTAGCACAGGGACATCGGGCCGATGTCGGTGCCCGCGCCGATCACCGTGCCGTCGGCAGCGGTCGCCTGCTTCTCCTTCCAGGAGACCCAGTCGCCCACGTTGATGGTCTTGCTCAGGTCGGTGAACTTGGCCGCCTGGGTGTCGACGACCTCCTTGATGCGGCCGACCTCGATGCCCGTGACGTCGCCCAGGCCGCTGCCCGAGTTCAGCTGCTGAAGGAGCTTCGGGTAGTAGTCCTGCTCGTTGGCGGTGGTCTCTTCCTTGACCGTGATGTTCGGGTGCAGCTTGTGGTACTGCTCGAACAGACCGGCTTCCTTGTAGCCGAACTGACCGAAGTCGGCCACTTTGAGGGTGATGTTCCCGTTGGAGTCCGAGGCGTCCGAGTCGCCGTCGTCGCTGCTGCAGCCGGTCAGCAGCAGGGCGGAGGCCGTCAGGACCGTCGTGGTCAGGGCCGCTGCTCTGCGGCCACGACCGCCGCCGGTACGGGTGATGCGCATTCCACTACTCCTTGTTCCAGTGGGGAACGGGACCTCAGGAATCAGACCGCCGGGGTTCGACGGCTCGGACCTGCCCTCTCGGATCGAGCAGCGGCCAGCCCACAGCACACGGAGTGCGGTGAAAAGGTGCTGGTCAACGGTGTGTCATGCGAGGCAGAGGGAAGGACCTTGGGTGGTTCGGTCCACACGGGAGGCAACTCCTACGTTTCCGTGGGACCGCTCCCACGCGGCATGTCCGGAAGACTCGTGGTTGCCGGGCCAGGTGTCAAGAGTTGAAAACGGCGTTGTTGCGCAAGCGTGTTCGGCGCGTCACGTGAATGTGTCTGGAACGGCGGCGACATCCGCCCGACACCGGCCGGACGCACACCGGATTCACGCAGGTCACAGACGGGCCGGTGGGGCCGGTCGCGGACCGGCGGGCGGCGCCGGGGCCGTGGCCGGATTTTTTCTGGGCCAGAATGAGGCGACCCCCGACCGACCGCCGGAAGGTGAACGATGAACTCCGCCGAGCACCGGCCCGAGGCCGCGGACACCCCGACCCCCACCCCTCCCCCTGGCCTGACCGCGGACGTCGCAGGTGCGGTGCGGGGCAGGGGCGTTCCGCGCACGTCCGGGTCCGGGGAGCTCCCGGGTCCGTTCCGGCCCGCGGAGGCGTCGAGTGCGGTGTCGGCTGTGGACGCGTCGGGCGCGGTGCCGGGCGTGGAGGTGTCGGGTGCGGGGCGGGAGGGGGGCCTTCCGCGCGCGTCCGGGTCCGCGGAGTTCCCGGGTCCGGCCCTGCCCGCGGACGCGTCGAGTGCGGCGACGGAGGCGCCGGACGTGGTGCCGGGCGTGGAGGCGTCCAGTGCGGTGCCGGCCGCGGGTGTTCGGCGTGCGGCCGTGTCGGCGGAGGTGCGGCGGCCGGTGCCGGCCGCGGAGGTGCGGCGGCCGACGCTGAACGCCGTGGCCGCGCGCGCCGGGGTCGGCCGCGGCACGGTCTCCCGGGTGATCAACCGATCCCCCAAGGTGAGCGAACGGTCCCGGGCCGCCGTCGAGCAGGCCATCGCCGAACTCGGCTACGTCCCCAACCGCGCCGCCCGCTCCCTGGTCACCCGCCGCACCGACTCCGTCGCCCTGGTCGTCCCGGACGCCGAGACCCGGCTCTTCTCCGAGCCGTACTTCTCGGAGATCATCCGGGGCGTGTCGGCCGGACTCGCGGGCGCGGGGATGCAGTTGCTGCTGGTGCTGGCGCGGGACGCGCAGGAGTACGCGCGGCTCGCCTCGTATCTGTCCGCGCAGCGGGTGGACGGCGTGCTGATGATGGCGGTGCACAGCGAGGACACGCTGCCCGACCGGCTGGAGGAACTGGCGGTGCCGACCGTGCTGGCCGGCCGCCGCAGCCACCGCGAGCCACTGGGGCACGTCCGCGCCGACAACAGCGGCGGCGCCCGGGTCGCCGTACGGCATCTGCTGGCCTCCGGGCGGCGGGCCATCGGCACCATCACCGGGCCGCTCGACATGGACGTCGCGCGGGACCGGCTCGACGGCTACCGCGAGGCGCTGCGCGAGTCGGGCGTCCCCGTCGAGGACGGCCTGATCGCGAGCGGCGACTTCACGGAGGAGGGCGGGCGCGCGGCCATGCGGGAGCTGCTGCGCCGCCGCCCGGACCTGGACGCCGTGTTCGCCGCGTCCGACGTGATGGCCTCGGGCGCGGTGCTGGAACTGCGCGCCGCGGGGCGCCGGGTGCCGCACGACGTCGCCCTGGTCGGTTTCGACGACTCGATCGTGGCCCGGCACATCGATCCCCCGCTGACCAGCGTGCGCCAGCCGCTGGAGGAGATGGGCCGCACCATGGCGAGCCTGCTGCTGGACGAGATCGCCCACCGCGGCACCGGCCACCGCGAGGTGGTCCTGCCGACGGAGCTGGTGGTACGCGAGTCGGCCTGACGGCGCGGCGACACGCGGGGCCCGGACGCACGGGCCCTTACTGGTCAGTACCGCGAACGGCCGTCGGCGGGCTCCGGCTTCGCCGGCGCCACGGACGCCCCGAACTGTTCCGAAACCCCCTTCCGCCGTGGGAGCGCTCCCATGCATAATGGGCGGACCCGACCCGTGGGAGCGATTCCATGCCCGAACCGTTGACCGTGTCCTTTCCACCAGGCTTCCTCTGGGGCGCCGCGACCTCCGCCTACCAGATCGAGGGCGCGGTACGGGAGGACGGCCGTACCCCTTCGATCTGGGACACCTTCAGTCATACGCCGGGCAGAACGGCCGGCGGCGACACCGGTGACATCGCGGTCGACCACTACCACCGCTACCGCGACGACGTGGCCCTGATGGCGGACCTCGGCCTGACGGCGTACCGCTTCTCCGTGTCCTGGCCGCGGGTGCAGCCCACCGGCCGCGGCCCCGCCGTCCAGACGGGCCTGGACTTCTACCGGCGGCTCGTGGACGAACTCCTCGCCCACGGCATCAAGCCCGCCCTCACCCTCTACCACTGGGACCTGCCCCAGGAGCTGGAGGACGCGGGCGGCTGGCCGGAGCGGGACACCGCGCTGCGCTTCGCGGAGTACGCGCGGCTCGTGGGCGAGGCGCTCGGCGACCGGGTCGAACAGTGGATCACGGTCAACGAGCCCTGGTGCAGCGCCTTCCTCGGCTACGGCTCCGGCGTCCACGCCCCCGGCCGCACCGAGCCCGTGGCCGCGCTGCGCGCCGCCCACCATCTGAACCTGGCGCACGGACTGGCCACTCAGGCCCTGCGCTCGGTGCTGCCCTCGCGCGCCTCGGTCGCCGTCAGCCTCAACTCCCAGGTGATCCGCCCGCTCTCACAGCACCCCGCGGACCTGGCGGCCGCGCGGCGGATCGACGACCTCGCCAACGGCGTCTTCCACGGCCCCCTGCTGCACGGCGCCTACCCGGCCACCCTGCTGGAGGCGACATCGTCCCTGACGGACTGGTCCTTCGTCCTGAACGGCGATCTGCGCGACATCCGTCAGCCGCTGGACGCGCTGGGTCTCAACTACTACACGCCCCAGATCGTCTCGTCCGTCGAGACCGCGCCGGCGGGACCGCGCTCGGACACGCACGGGGCGAGCGCGCACTCGCCCTGGCCGGCCGCCGACGACGTGGTGTTCCACCAGGTCCCGGGCGAGCGCACCGACATGGGCTGGACGGTCGACCCGGACGGCCTGCACGAACTGATCACGCGCTACACCCGCGAGGCGCCCGGCGTGCCGCTGTACATCACGGAGAACGGCGCCGCCTACGAGGACAAGATGGACGACGACGGCCGCGTGCACGACCCGGAGCGCATCGCCTACCTCCACGGCCACCTGGCCGCGGTGCGCCGCGCGATCGCGGACGGCGCGGACGTGCGCGGGTACTACCTGTGGTCCCTGATGGACAACTTCGAGTGGGCCTACGGCTACGCCAAGCGGTTCGGCGCGGTCCACGTGGACTACGCGACGCTCGCCCGGACGCCGAAGTCCAGCGCCCTGTGGTACGGGAAGGCCGCCCGGACGGGACAGTTGCCGCCGGTGGACGCGGCGGTCTGACGCCCGGCCGGGCGGCCGGGGAGGTGCGGGCGCGGCACACGGGAGTCGAGGGGGAGCGCCGCGCCCCACCGGCCGCGGGCCCGGGTGGTACGTCAGTTGTAGGAGCCGAACGCCTTGCTGAAGGCGAACGCGTCCTGGGTGATCGAGCTGCACGTGGCGTCCGCGGTGGGCTTGGCGCCGCCGGCGCACTGCTTGTCGCGGGTGGCGGACCACATGGAGAGCCACCCGAGGCCCTTGGACCTGGCGAGGTTCACCAGCTGGGTGGCGTCGTCCACCTTGAAGACCTCCGAGGAGACGTCGTTGACGCCGATCATCGGGGTGACGGCGACCGTCTTCCAGGCGGCGCTGTCGGACAGGGCGAGCACGCTCTTGATCTGGGCCTGGGTGGCGGTGGCGGCCTGCTCGGCGTAGGTGCCCATGTCGCCGTTGTAGGAGGCGCCGTAGTCCATCGCCATGATGTTGACGGTGGAGATCCTCACGCCGTTGGTCCTGGCGTTCGCCAGCAGGTTGACGCCGTCCTGGGTCAGGCCCTCGGGCATGACGGGCAGCGTGAAGGAGACGTCCAGACCGGGGTGCTGCTGCTGGAGCTTGGCGATGGCCTGGGCACGGCGGGTGTTGGCCGCGGTGTTCGGCAGCGCGCCGCCCTCGACGTCGAAGTCGACCTTGGTCAGCTTGTACTGGTCGACCGCCTTCCCGTAGGCCGCCGCCAGCGAGTCCGCCGAGGTGCAGGTGGTGGCCAGTTCGGAGCCGGACGCCCCGCCGAAGGAGACCCGTACGTCGCCGCCCTTGGCGCGCAGTGCGCCGATCTGGGCCGCCACCGCGTCGCCGGCGAGGTCGGTGACGCCGCCCCACTTGGGGGTGCAGCCGCCGCCGTCGGTGACGAAGGCGAGGTTGTAGTTCTTCACGCCCGTCGCGTCGGCGCTCGCGAGCAGGTCGAAGGCCGGGTAGAGGGAGGTGTCGACGTAGGGCGCGAAGCCCGCGGCCGCGGTGGTGCCCGTGCCGGTTCCGGTGCCCGTGCTCTGGGAGGCGGTGGGGGCCGGCGTCGAGGTGGGGGGCGGTGCGGTGATCTTGGTGGGAGTCGGGGCGGGAGCGGCGGTCTCGGTGGGGCGGCCGCTGGGCTCGGGGGTGGCGGCGCCGTCCGCGGAACAGGAGGCGCCGTCTATCCGGCAGCCGGTCGGGTCGCCGCTGCCGTCGACGACGAAGCCGACGGTGACCGACGCGCCGGAGGCGAGCCCGGCGGTGTCCCACTTGGCGGGCTTCACGGTGACGTGCCGGCCGCTGACCGTGGACTCGCCGTTCCACAGCGAGCCGAGCCTGGCCCCGGCCGGCAGGTCGAACTCCAGCGTCCAGTCCTTCTCCGTCCGGCCGCTGTCGTTGGTGACGACGTACTGCCCGGTGTAACCGGTCGACCAGTCGCTGGTCCTGGTGTACGCGGCGCCGACGCCGGCCGCCTGCGCGGTGGCGGTGAAGACGAGCGCGCCGCCGCCCACCACGGCCGCCGCGACGAGACCGCCGATCACCTTGTTCCTGCCACTGATCCTGCGCCGGTGCGTGCTCATCGTGCCTGCCTTCTCTGTTCACGAGGGGGGTGCGGTGCGGCAGCACGCTAGCGACCCGGAATCGGGCAATCCGCCTGATCCGGAACTCCGTTGAGCTTCTTAGGGTGCGCTTAAGGAGGGGATCGGGGACGGTTAAAGATCGCCGCGCGGGGCGGCCTCGCCCGCTCGCTCCGTCACTTCGCCACCAGTCGTCTGCGGCGCCGTACGGCTCCCCGGTGGCCGCGGCCGGCGGCGGGTCCGCGGCCGTCGAGCTGGAGCCAGATGCGCACCTCCGTGCCGCCGAGGACGGAGGAGCCGATCCGGACGTCGCCGCCCGTCGACTCCGCCAGCCGCCGCACGATGTCGAGCCCGAGGCCGGTCGAGCCGTCGCTGCCCGATCCGCTGCCGCGCCGCATGGCCGCGTCCGGATCGGGTATGCCGGGCCCCGCGTCGGAGACGAGCACGATCACCGCGTCGTCGCCGTTGTGCACGTCGACGGCGAACGCCGTGCCCTCCGGGGTGTGCCGGAAGACGTTGCCGAGCAGGGCGTCCAGCGCGGCGGCGAGGTCCGCCCGGGCCACCGGCACCCGTACCGGCCGCTCCACCCCTGCCAGCCGCCACTCGCGGCCCTCGTCCTCGGCGAGCGCGGACCAGAACCCCATCCGCTCCCGTACCACCTCGGCCGCGTCGCAGCCGGCGCCCGGTCCTGCGGCTGCCGTCTGCGGCTTGGCCTCCCGGGCGGTGCGGATGATGGTGTCCACCTCGCGCTCCAGCTGCGCCACCGCCGCCCGGGTCTGGTCGGCGGCCGGGCCGTCGCCGAGCGAGGCCGCGTTCAGCCGCAGCACGGTCAGCGGGGTGCGCAGCCGGTGCGAGAGGTCGGCGGCCAGCTCCCGCTCGTTGGCGAGGAGCTGCACGACCTGGTCGGCCATGGAGTTGAACGCGACCGCCGCCAGGCGCAGTTCGGTCGGCCCTTCCTCCGGCACCCGCGCGCCGAGCTGGCCCTCGCCCAGTTCGTGCGCGCCCTCCACGAGCCGCCGCGCGGGCCGCACCATCCGCACCCCGAGCCGGTCGGCGACGGCGACGGAGCCGACGACGAGCGCCACGCCGACTCCGGCGAGGACCGCCCACGCGGTGCCGACGCCGTTGCTCATCTCGGCCTCGGGGACGTAGACCTCGACCACCGCGATGGCCCCGGAGCTGAGCGCGACCGGCTGGAGCAGGACGGAGCCGCCGGGCGTGCCGGTGGTGGAGGCGCGGCCCATCCGCCGGACGGCCGCGATGTCCGCCTCGGCGGCCCGGCGGCGGCCGATGCCGACGGCCGGCTCGCCGTCGGTCGCCGGTATGTGCACGGCCATCTCCGTGTCCGAGCCGGCCGAGGCGACGACCCGTTCGAGCTGGTCGTGGTCGGTGGTGATGGACAGCGCGGGCGCCACGGCGGCGGCCTGGCGCTCGGCGTGGGAGAAGGCGCGATCCCGGGCCATCTCCCTGACGACCAGGCCGAGCGGGACGGCGAAGGCGACCACGACCATGGTGGTGACCGCCAGGCAGACCTTGACCAGGGCCCATCTCATCGCAGCGGCTCCGCTCCGGGCGGTTCCAGCTTCACGCCGACGCCCCTGAGGGTGTGCAGATAGCGGGGCCGGGCGGCGGTCTCGCCCAGTTTGCGGCGCAGCCAGGACAGATGGACGTCGATGGTCTGGTCGTCGCCGTAGGACTGCTGCCACACCTCGGCCAGCAGCTCCCGGCGCGCCACGACGACGCCGGGCCGGCCGGCCAGGAAGGCGAGCAGGTCGAACTCGCGGCGCGTGAGGTCCAGTCGTACGCCGTCCAGTTCGGCCTGGCGGCGCAGCGGATCGACGGTGAGGCCGCCGACGCGCAGGACGGGGGACGGCGCGGCCTCGGCCGGTCCGGAGCGGGCGCGGCGCAGCACGGCGGCCATGCGCGCGAACAGGTGCTCGACCGAGAACGGTTTGGTCAGGTAGTCGTCCGCCCCGGCGTTGAGCAGCCGGACCACCTCCGCCTCGTCGTCGCGCGCGGTGGCGACGATGACGGGCACGTCGGTGATGCCGCGCAGCATCTTCAGGGCCTCGGAGCCGTCCAGGTCGGGCAGTCCGAGGTCCAGGATGACGACGTCGAAGCGGAGGTGGGCGACCTCGCGCAGCGCCTCCAGCGCGGTGCCGACGCTGCGCACGGTGTGCGAGGCGTCGGTCAACTGCCGGATGAGCGCCGAGCGTACGAACTGGTCGTCCTCGACCACGAGCACACTTGCCATGCGCCGCACCGTACGCCATGGACGCGACGGCGGTGCGGGCCTGTGGACAACTCGGGCCGGGCCCCAGCCGCCTGTGGACGACTCCTTGTGGACCACCTCACGCCGCGCCCCTGACGCCGCCCCGGGCGGGGTGCGTGCGGCAGTATGACCGCGATGCACAGAGGACTCGTACACGTACTGGCATGGTCGCTCGCCACCGGTGCGGCGGCCACCCTGTCGTGGTGGGGCGTCCACACGGTGATGGCGGGCACGGCCTACGATCCGCCGCGCGCCCTGCCCATCACGGCGGCCGAGGCCAAGGCGAAGGGGCCGTCGCCGACCGCCTCCGCCACCCGTGGGCCGGCCGCGCCGCCGAGCACCCCGGCCGCCTCCCCCACCCCGCCCCGGACCTCCGCCGCCCCGCGCCCGCCGGCGTCCGCGCCCGCCGCGCGCACCACCCCCTCCCCCGCCGCGACCGCCGCCGGCCGGGTCAGGAGCTACGACACCGACGGCGGCCGGGTGGTCTTCGACCTCGGTCCGGCCGCCGCGACCCTGGTCTCGGCGACCCCGGGCACGGGCTGGTCGATGCAGGTGTGGAAGACGGCGTCGTGGATCCGGGTGGAGTTCACCTCGGGCGCCGACCGGGTGTCGGTCATCTGCACCTGGCACGACGGCCCGCCACGGGTGGAGGTGGGCACCTACTAGGTCTTTCGCCTGGATGAGGCCGGATCAGGGAGCGGGTCCGGTGAGGGGGGGCGCCTTCCACGCCGTTCAGGCAGTGGGGGAACCTCGCGAGGCGGAGGAGGGCGTCATGGCGGAGCCACGGCAACCGACGACAACGCCGCGAGGGGTGGTGCCAGGGCCCGCGAGCCCGGCAGGATCGAAACGAGAGGCCCTGGGAGCGCCGGTCCCGGCCCCGATCCGGCAGACGCCGCCCGCGGATGTGCGGTTCAGCGGAAGGCGGAGGGCGGCGGCGCCGGGGAGGCGACGGCCGCCGCGTCGATGACCGGGAGGGCGCCGCCGGTGAAGTCGGTTAGGGCGCGCCCGTGTTCGACGCGGCCCGGGTGCGGGTCGGAGGCGGCCCGGCGGGTCAGTTCGGCGACCGGCAGCGGCAGGTCGGAGGCGACGAGAACGGCGTTGCCGAAGCGTCTGCCGCGCAGCACGGTGGGGTCGGCGACCAGGGCGAGTTCGGCGAACCGGGCGGCGGCGGTGGCGATCTGGCCGCGCAGATGGGCCAGCGGCGGCCCGTCGGCGAGGTTGGCGGCGTAGCGCCCGCCGGGCTTCAGCGCCCTGCGGACCTCGTCCAGGAACTCCGTGGAGGTGAGGTGGGCGGGGGTGCGGGCGCCGCTGAACACGTCCGCTATGACGAGGTCGGCCCAGCCGTCGGGCACCTTGGCGAGTCCGGCGCGGGCGTCGGCGGACCGTATCCGGATGCGCGCGTTCGCGTCCAACGGCAGCTCACGGCGCACCAGTTGGACGAGGGCCGCGTCACGCTCGACCACCTGCTGGGTGGAACGGGGGCGGGTGGCGGCGACATAGCGGGCCAGGGTGAGCGCGCCGCCGCCGAGGTGGACGGCGTGGACGGGCTTGCCGGGCGGCGCGGCCAGGTCGATGACGTGCCCGAGCCGGCGCTGGTACTCGAAGGAGAGGTGCGCCGGGTCGTCCAGGTCGACGTGGGACTGCGGGGCGCCGTCGATCAGCAGGGTCCAGCCGCGCGGCCGCTCCCGGTCGGGGACGAGTTGCGCGAGGCCGCCGTCCACCCGCTCGCTGACGGCTTCGACGGCGCCCCGCTCACGGCGGGGACTCCTGGACCTTCCCATGGGGCCATTGTCGCAAGCCGCGAGGGAGGCACGGGCGGGCGGTGACGGTGCGTACCCGCGCGGGGCGGTACGGGCGAACGGCGCCGGGGCGTCACGTCCGCGGGGTCAACGGCAGCTGTCGGCCGCAGCGATCAGCCGGGCCGCCTCGCCCAGGGCGCGGCGCAGTACGGCCGGGTCCGTCGCCGGGTCGGCCTCGTCGGGCGGGAGGAGCCAGTCCGAGCCCTCCACGGGCGGTTCGGGCGCCAGGCGCAGGCCCCGTCCGTCGGTGCCGGTGCAGGTGCTGCCCGGCACGTCCCAGCCCTCGGCGGTGCCCGCCGGCACCACGAAACCCAGGGTGTCGCCGCCGTCGTCGTGCAGCACGGGGCCCACCGCCTCGCCCGTCCCGCGGCGCAGGATGTCGACCGCCTCCAAGCCCTGTCGCGCCGGCACCGTCACCAGGTCGCACCCGGTCCGCGCTGCCGGCGGTGGACACGGATCGACGCTCCCACTGGTTCGCGTCCCGGCCTCCACCACGGATACCCCTCCTAGTGAGTCGACGGGCGGGAGCCGGGCTGGCTCCCGGCCCATGGGGTACAACGCGGCGGCGCGTCAACGGCTACGGCCGAAGACAGCCTCAAAGGATGGCAGTTCATGGCAGATCACGGAGGGGATATCCGGTTTGTGGCCAAACTCCGCGTGGCGGAGCGGACACAGCGGGTACGTTCTTGCTCGCCGGAAACAGGGTGTCACCGGGATGACCCGGACAACTCACCCCGTGTCCGGCATGGTTCGACGGTTCGCACGAGAGGGCCCGGCCATGGCGTCGTCAACGGTGACCTCGTCCCCGTCCCCCCGGCCACCGCGGCCGAATCTCGTCTTCCGGCGCCTGCGCGGACAGCGCTCGCCGGCCGAGTTCGCCGCGGCGGTACGGCGGGCCGCCCGCGAGATCGGTGAGCGGGTCAGCTGTGACGCCCGCTACATCGGCCGGGTGGAGGCGGGCGAGATCCGCTGTCCCAACTACGCCTACGAACGCGTGTTCCTGCACATGTTCCCCGGCCGGACGCTCGCCGACCTCGGGTTCGCACCCCGCTCGTCCGTCCGCGGACGGGCGGCGCGCACGCCCGGGGACGACGCGCCCCCCGCGCACACCACGAGCCCGGAACGCGCCCCGTCTGAAACGCGGAGCGCGGGCCACCCGTATCACGCCCATGAAGGACGGGAACCGCGCGACACCGCGGCCCCGCCGGCCGGACAGGACCAGGCGGACCGGATGGACCGGCCCGGCCGCAACGACCGGGACACCCGGACCGACCGGGCCGACCGGCGAACCCGGCCGAACCGGCCGGACCCGCACGACCGGCAAGACCCGTACCACCCGCACGAAGACCACGAGGAGAGCGACGTGCTGCGTCGCGCATTCATGACCCGCTCCGGCGCCACCGTGGCCGCCGTCTCGCTGGGTCCCCTGGGGCTCGCCCTCGACGCCTCGGCCGCGGACCGGCAAGTTGGCCGCGCCGGCACGAGCGACGCGGGCGCCCTGGAAGAGGCCGTCCGCAGGATCCGGCTGCTCGACGACCGGCACGGGGCGGACGGCCTCTACCGGCGCGCGGCCGCGCCCCTGCGCGCCGCCTACGCGCTGCTGGACGCCGGGGCGACCCGGCAGGCCACCGCCGACCGGTTGCACTCGGGCGCCGGTGAGCTGGCGATCTCGGTGGGCTGGCTGGCCCATGACTCGGGCCGCTTCGACGACGCCCGTTCGCACTACGCGGAGGCGCTGGCCACCGCGCGCATGACCGGGGACGCGGGCCTGGAGGCGCACGCGTTCTGCAACACGGCGTTCCTGGCCCGGGACGCGGGCCGCCCGCGCGAGGCGGTGCGCGCCGCGCAGGCCGCGCAGCGCGTCGGCCGGGAGCTGGGGTCCGCGCGGCTGATGTCGCTGCTCGCGCTGCGCGAGGCGGGCGGCTGGGCCGGGCTAGCCGACCGCACCGCCTGCGCGCGGGCGCTCACCCGCGCGCAGGCGCTCTTCGGACGCGGCCCCTCGGACGCCGACCCGGAGTGGATGACCTTCTACGGCGCGGCAGAGCTGGAGGGTCTGGAGGCGCAGTGCTGGTCCACGCTCGGGGACTGGCCGCGGGCGGCGCTGCACGCCCGGCGCGCGGCCGAGCTCCAGGACCCGCACTTCACCCGGAACATCGCCCTCTACACGGCCGAGCTGGCCGACGACCTCGCGCGCGGGGGGCGTCCCGACGAGGCAGCGACCGCCGGGATGAAGGTCCTCGACCTGCTCGACCAGGTGCAGTCCTCCCGCATCCAGACGATGCTGGCGGGCACCGCGCGCGTGCTGCTGCCGCACCGGCGCGCCTCCGGGGTGTCGGCGTTCCTGGAACGGCACGCCTCGGCACCGCGGACGGCGTGAGCGGAGCGCGGAGGACGCGGCCCGCGCGGGGACTACGCCGCCAGATGGCCCACGTCGTTCCAGTGGTGCAGGGCCGGCTCGCCGTAGGCCCAGCCCAGCACCGACAAGGACGTCGGGTTGAGCCGGAGGCGGGCCGCGAAGTCGATCGGCAGGCCGAGCCAGCGCGCGCCGATGGAGCGCAGGATGTGCCCGTGCGCGAAGACCAGCACATCGCGGTCCTCGGCGCGCGCCCAGGCGACCACCTCGTCCGCGCGGGCCGTCACGTCGGCGGTCGTCTCCCCGCGCGGGACGCCGTCGCGCCAGATCAGCCAGCCGGGCCGCTCGTCCTGGATCTGCTGCGGGGTCATCCCCTCGTAGGCGCCGTAGTCCCACTCCATGAGCGTGTCCCACGGGGTGGCGCGGTCGCCGAAACCGGCCAGCTCGCAGGTCTCCCGCGCGCGGAGCAGCGGGCTGGTGCGCACCTCGACGCCGGGCAGGCCGTCGAACGGCGCCCGGTGCAGCCGCTCGCCGAGCAGCTTCGCGCCGCGCCGGCCCTCGTCCAGCAGCGGCACGTCGGTCCTGCCGGTGTGCTTTCCGGACAGCGACCACTCGGTCTGTCCGTGCCGGGCCAGCAGGATGCGCGGTGCCATGAGGAGCCCTTCCGGGAAAAAAGTCAGATCTTCAGACGGAACGCTCCCATCATCGCGCACCCTGGTCGGGGGCCTCCCCGGGGCAACCCGGACGGCGGTCGTCGCGTCTTCGAGGGCCGGGGGCGCTCCCCGCACCGGGGCGCATGCCCCGTAAAGTGACACGACCGACCGGGGATCACCGGGCGCCGCAGCGACCAGAAGGGGGAGGGGCATCGGATGCCTCAGACCAAGGCACCGGCACCCGCACCACGCACCGAGGCCGCCCAGCGCACCCGGCTGCGCTGGTGGACCGAGCTTCCGCTGATCGTGCTGGTGTACGCCTGCTACTCCGCCGGCCGGCTGCTGGTGCGCGGCGACGTCGCCTCCGCCGTCGACCACGGCCTGGCGCTGCTGCGCTTCGAGCAGACGCTGCACCTGAACGCCGAGCACCCGCTCAACCGCCTGTTCACCCGCGAGCCCTGGCTCGGCGTCCCGGCCGACTTCTGGTACGCCTCGCTGCACTACGTGGTGACGCCCGCGATCCTGGTGTGGCTGTTCCGGGCGCGCTCCCAGCTCTACCGCGCGGCCCGCACCTGGCTGATGACCTCGACGTTCATCGGCCTGATCGGCTTCACCCTGCTGCCGACCTGCCCGCCGCGCCTGCTGTCGTCCGAGTACGGCTTCGTGGACACCATGGCCCAGTACAGCTCCTACGGCTGGTGGGGCGGCGAGGCCAGCGCCCCGCGCGGCATGGGCGGCATGACCAACCAGTACGCGGCGATGCCGAGCCTGCACGTGGGCTGGGCGCTGTGGTGCGGCGTGATGCTGTGGCGGCACGGCGGCACCCGGTGGGCGAAGGCGGCCGGCATCGCCTATCCGCTGCTGACCGCGATCGTGGTGATGGGCACCGCCAACCACTATCTGCTGGACGCGGTCGCCGGAGTGGCTGTGATGGCCGTCGGCCTGTTCCTCGGGCCGTACGTGACCCGGGCCGCGGACCGGGTGCGGACGCTGCTCGCGGCCCGCGTCCCGGCCCTCGCGCCGACCCCGGCGGGCTCGGGTTCCGCGATTGTCAGTGGCGGGTGCCAGACTTCGGCGGGTGAGCGAATTCCACGGCAGCGCGAAACACGGTTCGGGTCCGGAGCCGAGCCGGGTGCCTCCTCCCAGGACTCGGGGGACGGCGCTCCGGCGGCCGCTCGCTGAACTGCGCGGGCCGGGCGTGCCGGCCCGGGCGCTGGACGCCCGCGCGCTGGCGGCGCTGGCCGCGAACCCGGGCTGCAGGCGGCGCGCGCTCCTGGACGGCGCGGGCGTGGACAAGGCGGCGCTGGCGGGCGCGATCGGCGCGCCCTCCGCGTTCGGCCAGTCCCAGTTCGCCCTCACCCGGGGCAACGCGTTCGAGGCGCGGGTCAAGGCCGACGGCGGCGCCGAGCTGCTGCGCCTGGTCCACCGGCGGCTGGACCCGGCCGCCGAACCGCCCGAGCGGGCCGAGCTGCCCGAGCTGAGCGCCGCGGGCCCCGAGGGGCGCGCGGAGCGCACGGCGCTGGCGCTGCGCGAGGCGACGGCGGCCGGCGCGTGGACGCTGCTGGACCATCCGATGCTCGCCCTGGAGGTGGCCGGCTCGCCCGCCTTCCTGGAGCCCGACGCGGTGGTAGTCCACCCGGACGGCAGCTGGACGGTCGTGGAGATCAAGTCGTTCCCGATGCTGGACGGCTCGGCCGATCCTGCGAAGGTCGGCGCGGCGGCGCGGCAGGCCGCGGTGTACGTGCTGGCGCTGGAGCACGCCGCCGCCCGCCTCGACCCGGCGCCCCGGGTGCGGCACCGCGTCCTGCTGGTGTGTCCGAAGGACTTCTCCAACCTGCCCACCGCCTCCGCCGTGGACGTGCGCAAGCAGCGCGCCGTGACCGCCCGCCAGCTGGCGCGCCTCACCCGCGTCCAGGACATCGCCGACGCGCTCCCCGAGGGCACGTCCTTCTCCCCGGAGCTGCCCGCCGAGGAGCTGATCACCGCCGTCGAGGCGGTGCCCGCGGCGTACGCGCCCGAGTGCCTGGCCGCGTGCGAGCTGGCCTTCCACTGCCGGGCGCGCGCCCGCGCGCGGGGCGCGGTGACCGCGCTGGGCCGTTCGGCGCGCGCCGAGCTGGGCGGCCTGTCCACGGTGGACGACGTGCTCGCGGCGGCCCGCGGCGAGGCGGGCGACCCGGACGACCCGGCGGTGGCCGCCCTGCGCAGGGCGGCCCTCCTGCGGGCGGAGGCCCTCGCCGGACACCGCCCGGCGACGCTCCCCGGCGGCCACCGGCAGGGCACCCTGGAACAGGACGGCGAGCGGCGGGAGGCGGTATGTCGCTGATCACCACCCTCGCCCGGCTGGAGGCCGTGCACAACGGCCGGGCGCAGCCCGCCGCGACCGTGCGGCACCGGCACCTGTCCGACCGGCCACTGGTGTTCGTGCCGCTCACCACCGCCGGTGAGGCGGGCGCCCCGCTCGGCGCGCTGGTCGGCACGGACCGGGACGCGCCGCGGCTGCTGGCCGTACCGCAGCCGCGCGACCGCGACCTCAGGTTCGCGTTCCTCGCCGAGCTGGCCGACGTCATGCTCCCCTACGTCGACTCCTTCGCCGAGTCGGTGGAGGCGGCTGAGCGCACCGAGACCGACCCGGAGACCGGCAAGCGGGTCAAGGTCGAGGTGGAGCTGTGCGCGGACGCGCCCCAGCTGATCGTGCCGAGCCGCGCCGGCATCGACCTCGTCCGGCTGCTCGGCCGCTCCATGCGGTTCCGGCGCACCGCCGAGCAGGACCCCGAGACCCCGCATCCGGCGCCGCCCAGGGTGCCGCTGCTGGGGCGGTGGCTGACCCACTTCGGGGAGCGGGCGCGGGTGCCCGGCTCCTCGCTGCTGCTGGCCCTGAGCGACGTACTGGCCCGGCACTGGACCACCGGACAGTCCGGTCTGGAGGACCAGCACCTGGGGGCGCTGCTGGCGTGGATCGCCCCGCCGGACGGCGGCTCGGGCGCCGAGGCCGCGCTGCGTGCCGAGCTGGAGCGGGACGCGGCCGGCCAGCTGCGGTGCCCGCCGGCGGGCCCGGCCACCGACCCGGCCTTCGACAACAAGCTGCTCGCGCCCGCCATCGAACGCTACGACCGGGCCCGCCAGGCCCTCGCCGCCGCCGAGGACGGCATGGCGGCCGACGACCGGCTCGGCGCGGTCACCGCGGCCGAGCGCGACATCCTCGCTCTGGTGGAGACGTGCGCGCTGCCCACCTGGGAGAAGGTCTGGGACGGCCTGGACCTGCTGCGGACGCTGCCCGAGGGCGCGCACGTGGCGGAGCGTTGGACGCGCGACCGCTGGTCGTTCACCGGGCACCGCGACCGGATCACCGCCGGGGAGCCACCGCAGCCGCGCCGCGACGACGCGGTCACCGCCGCCAACAAGCTGGCCGCGCGCGAGCGCGAGCAGGCCCGCCTCGACGCACAGGAGGCGCTGGACGACCCGCTGGTGATGGCGGGACGGCGGCTGGCCGGGGAGGCGTTCGCGGGCGAGGTCGTCGAGGTCGTCATGGCCTACAGCGAGGGCAGGCGGCCCAGCCCCCGCCCGCTGGTCACCGTGCGCACGGACGACCGGCCGCACCTCGGCGAGCGGGCGAAGGTGTACCGCTCGCTGAACGGCAGGCCGCAGTCGGCGGAGTTCGTCGCCGCGGAGGACGACGGCACACTGGTCGTGCTGCGGGTCCTGGACAAGATGGGCCGCGGCAAGGAGCCCGAGGCCGGTTCCGTGCCCGAGAAGGGTGACCGGGTGTGCTTCACGCTCTTCGAGCACGAGCAGCGCGGCGGCGCGAAGCTGCCCGACCCGGAGCAGACCCCCTGGACGCACGGCGGCCCGCCGGGCGAGGAGAGCGTCCCGGAGGCCCCCGACCCGGTGACCGAGGAGGACCTTCTGTGACCGCCCCCGTCCGCCCGACCGCCACCGGCCCGGAGCCGGCCTTCGACCCCGGCGCGGCCGCCGCCCGGGCCACCGGGGCGATCCTGCGCGACACCCTGCACGGCGCGCACCGCGGGGTGGTCGTGGACTCGCCGCCCGGCGCCGGGAAGTCGACGCTCGTGGTGCGCGCCGCGCTGGAGCTGGCCGCCGCCGGGCGGCCCCTGATGGTGGTCGCGCAGACCAACGCGCAGGTGGACGACCTGGTCCTGCGGCTCGCCGAGAAGGAGCCCGAACTGCCGGTGGGCCGCCTGCACAGCAGCGACGCCGACGCCTACGACAAGGCGCTGGACGGCCTGGCCAACGTACGGAAGTCCGCGAAGCCCGCCGACCTCGCCGGACTGGACGTGGTGGTGTCCACGGCCGCGAAGTGGGCGCATGTGAAGGTCGACGAGCCGTGGCGGCACGCGATCGTGGACGAGGCGTACCAGATGCGCTCGGACGCGCTGCTGGCGGTGGCCGGGCTGTTCGAGCGGGCGCTGTTCGTGGGCGACCCCGGTCAGCTGGACCCGTTCGCGATCGTCGGAAGCGAGCAGTGGGCGGGGCTGACGTACGACCCGTCGGCGTCCGCGGTGACGACCCTGCTCGCGCACAACCCGGAACTGCCCCAGCACCGGCTGCCGGTGTCCTGGCGGCTGCCGGCATCGGCGGCGCCACTGGTCTCGGACGCGTTCTACCCGTACACGCCGTTCCGCAGCGGTACGGCCGCCGGTGACCGGCGGCTCTCCTTCGCAGTGGCCTCGGACGGTTCGGGGCCCGACCGGGTGATCGACGAGGCCGCCGCGTCCGGCTGGGGCCTGCTGGAGCTGCCCGCGCGGCACACCCCGCGCACCGACCCGGAAGCGGTGCGGGCCCTCGCGACGGTCGTCCGGCGGCTGCTGGAGCGCGGCGGCGCGGCGACCTCGGAGCGGTCCGCGGACCCGGCGCCGCTGACCGCCGACCGGATCGCCGTCGGCACCGCGCACCGGGACCAGGCGGCCGCGGTGCGGGCGGCGCTCGCCGAGCTGGGCGTCACGGACGTCACCGTGGACACCGCCAACCGGCTCCAGGGACGGGAGTTCGACGTCACGGTCGTCCTGCACCCGCTCTCCGGCCGCCCCGACGCCACCGCTTTCCACCTGGAGACCGGCCGGCTGTGCGTCCTCGCCTCGCGCCACCGGCACGCGTGCATCGTCGTCTGCCGCGCCGGGGTGAGCGAACTCCTGGACGACCACCCGTCCACGGAACCGGTCCAGCTCGGGGTGACGGTGAAGTTCCCGGACGGCTGGGAGGCGAACCACGCGGTACTGGCCCGACTGCACGAACACCGGGTCAGCCGGCGACCCTGACCGAAGTGGCGAGCGTGGGGCGCGGGAACCGGCACGGTGCCGCCCACACACCGGACGGAGTCCGGCACGCCGCCGGAGGCGGCCGACGAACACAGTCCGGACGGCTGGGAGGCGAACCACGCGGTACTGGCCCGACTGCACGAACACCGGGTCAGCCGGCGACCCTGACCGAAGTGGCGAGCGTGGGGCGCGG